>JAJRWM010000080.1 GCA_024276815.1 bacterium | reverse complement strand
GCCAAGAGGCCGATCAAGCCCCAGAAACCGCTCAAAAGCGGCAGTTCCTTCCTGACAAACAGGAACAGGTAGTAAAATTGCTCTCCGAATTGCCGCCAGCTTCTGAGCGACGAGACCTCCTTGTATTCCGCCCGCTTGACGTGATTAATAAAATTGGTCAGGTTCAGGGCGTTGCCCCAGTTGACGACCGGTTGCCTGACAGCTCTCAGCGGCAGATAGGAAAAACTCAGCCAGCCCAGCAGGCCGAAAGCGACGAGGAGCGGCAGTTTACGTAAATCTTTCTTCGAGCCGACTGTCAGGAGATAAAGAAAAATTCCCGGCGCGAATAATAAAAAGCTGTAGTGGGCGCTTAATCCCAGTCCGTACAGCAGGCTTGCCAGTATCAGAAAACCGCTTTTTCGCGTTTCCCGCCAGAGAGCCAGCGTAATAAGCAGGGCTAAAAAAAGCGCGTTGGCCAAGGGGTAAACCTCGGTGGTGCACGCCATTTCCCAGAGCGCGCCGCCGACCGCCCAGGTCAGGCTCAAGGCGACTGCCAGCTGAAAATCATTAAAAAGCAAGGTGAGAAAGAGCGCGCACAGGGTGACGGCGAGGGTCGTAAAAAAGGCGGAAAACAGGTTGAAGCGGAGAGCGATCTCGCCCAGCGGAAGCAACCGGAAAAAAGCTCCCGCCTGCTCATACAGGGGATATCCCGGGGGATGGGGGACGCCTAAACGGTAACTCCCGGCGATCAGTTCGCCGCTGTCGCCGACATAGAGCGTGGGGCAAAGGGTTTTTAAATATATTCCCCAGATCAAGAGAAAAAGAAGCGCTAAGCCCAAGGGGAGAAGATTGTTTTTTTTCATGGCTCCAACTTGAGTAGTTTATCTTGCGCCCAGTTATTGAGCCAGCCGTATTTCTTCGGCAGTCCGCTTAACTGACTTAACCGTCTCGCGAGGGGGCGCGCTTTGTCCGGCTGCCCGCTGTCCTCGTAGAGATTGATTAAATTATACAAAGTCAGCGGATAGCCGGAGTCCTGATTGAGCGCTTCAAGATAATAAAATTCAGCCTTCCGCTTTTGTCCGGTCTCCAGGTAAACGCCGGCCAGGGCGTTTAGAGCCTTGATATTGACCGGGTCTCTTCTGATTATCTGGTTAAAATTGGCCAGGGCTTCCTGCCAGTCGTTTTTAGTGAAATAATAATTCCCCAGGTTATAATAGGCGTTGATAAAATTACTGTTGATAGCCAGGCATTTTTCTAAGAGAGCCACCCCTTCCCCCGCGGTACTGTCAGACTTCAGGTATAAATTCCCCAGGTTGTTAAGCGAATCCAGGTCTTCAGGGTAAATCGCCAAAGCCTGTTTGAAATATGAAACCGCCCGCTTCATCTCTTGTCTTCTTAAATGCCAGTTGCCTAGATTCGTATAGGCGTTTACATAGCCCGGGTCCAGCGCCAGAGCGGCCTGAAATTACCGGTAAGCCCGGTCCGGATAATTTCGGCCGGAGTAAAGGAGTCCTAAAAGATTACGCAGTTCCTTGTCCGCCCCGGAGACCCCGACGGCTTTGGCCCAAATGGACAGGGCTTCTGCCGGCCTCTTTCGCCAAAAAGCGTTTTCCCCGGCCATTAAATAATAGTCGGCGATTAGCCAGGAAGCGAGAAAATCGCTGCCGGGATCCGGTCTGGCTGACAAACGCAGGCGTGACCAGATAGCGGTCGCGACTGGTTCGTTTCGCTCGTATCTCACCCGGTAAACAAGACCGCTGGGCGTCAGATTGGTTCGCGGCAGCAAGTAATCAGCCCGGATACTTTCCACGAAACTGAGCGAAACCGGCGTTCCCGCCCGCTTTAATTCAAGTATTTCCCGGCTGCTCATCCGGGGTGGGAAAATATTTCCTTCCCTGATAACCAGGTCGGGGCGGCGGTTTTCAACAATCTTCAGATAGGCCAGGGGAAAGGCGACGTCTATTTCACTGGCGGCCAGAAGGCTGTGCCGGGGCAGGCTGTTCAGCAAATCAAGCCCAAAATAGTAGGCCCACTTGTTTGAGCGCTGATTCATCGCCGGGTAATTTATTACCAGAAAAGCCAGGGGAATGAAGAGAATCAGGCCCGGCAAAAGGTATCCTGACAAGGCCGCGCCGCGATTGAACGGCCTGTGTTTTTTCAGAAACCAAACGGTTTTATGCAGAAAAAGGGTCAGACCGCAGACCAGGATAATGTTGCTGATGCCGTAATAGGCCAGGATATCGGGATGGTAGGGACTGAAATAGCGGTGGGAAAACTCGGTGAATATGTTGATCAGAATAACGCTGAAAAAAATCAACCTGGTCTTGGCGGGAAAGAAAAACAGCCCGATTAAAGCCGGGAACAGGAGCCAGTTAAACTGCCGGTAAAAGATCATCGCCAACGCTTTCACCCTGGGCAGAACGGTCTTTTTACTGAAGAAGAAAAAGGTGCCGGCGGTTGATTTACTGATAACCGCTTCAATGAAGGAATTGACGTTTCGCGGGCTACCCCAGTCAATGGGCGGATTCAGGCCGCTCCTGATTGGCAGGTAGCAGTAAACACTTAAAGCTAATACGAGGAGCGTAAAAGCCATGATGACACGCTTGGCGTTACGAAGGCGGCTTATGGTCATGATAAATAAAACAGTCAGACTTACGGCCATTAACGAGTGGTTCGCCCCGAGCAGCCCCCAGGCTAAAAAGGCTGTCAGGAATTTTTTCGGCTCCGGACAT
>JAJRWM010000079.1 GCA_024276815.1 bacterium | reverse complement strand
AGCGTTATCAAGGGCCGTGATTATTTGATGCAGATAAATCGTTAAAAGGTGGTCGTGATGCTTAAAAAATCAAGGTGGTTGTCTTTACCGATTGTTATTCTCAGCGTTCTGGTTTTGGCCGTCAGCGTCAGCGGTGAGGATGAACTCCTGGCTTTGGCGAATCAGAAATTATTACGGGCCGGGAGTTTTCGTTTTGACTTCGACCAGGTCTCGGTTGTGACCAATATGGATGAAGTCCTGACCAGCGCCGGCTATATGCTCTACCAGGCCCCGGTTAAGGGAAAAGGAATGCCCAAAATATTTATGGAGTACACAGAGCCTGAAGATGAATCCCAGATGATGGTCTTTGACGGAAAAACTCTCTGGACTTACCGGAAAAACATTAATCAGGTTGTCAAGCATGTCGTCCGGCCTCAGGATATGAAACGCAACGCCATGGTCTTTATACCCCAATGGCTTGATGAACTGCTGAGCAAGTCGAGAACGAAGTTCCTCGGGACAACCGCCGAGGGCTGGAAACGATATTTATTGAAACCGCGAAACGAGGCCGAAGAGGTTTTCGCGAAAGTGGAGCTGTTTATGGACCCGAAAGACTACGAGTTGAGGAAATATGTTCTGGAAGACAAGAACGGTAATCTGATGAAAGTCACGATTAGATCAAGTGAATACGACTTGAAAATAGCTCCGAAAAAATTTCTCTTCACTCCGCCCAAGGGCGCCGAGATAATGGAAAATTTTGGTTATTAACCTAAGGAAAACAAATGGGTACTGTAGGCGAAGTCCTTAAAACCGCGCGGTTGAAAAAGAAGCTGACGATTGAGGATATCGTAACGCGAACCAATATCAGGTCGTTCTACATCAGGGCTATGGAAAACGATCAGTTTGAAGATTTGCCGCAGGGAGACGCCTATCGCAGGGCTTTCATCAAAAACTACGCGCAGAACGTGGACCTTGACCTGGATGAGATGCTTGGTTTATATGAGCATTCGCTGGAGCAACGGGATCTGGCCGGCAAGGGCAATGAAGATGATAAGTCGTCCGGGCGGAAACCGGGTCTGAACCCGGCGGGAATAATTGTTGTCATATTAATCGCCCTGGTTGTGGTGGTAATAGCGTCGCGGCGGTATCAGGCCCCGCGGAATAAAAAGAACAGCCAGGAACAGGTTGGCAGAGAAAAAGTGGAACCGGAAAAAAACACCGCGAGTATCGGGCGTAAGGAGGAAGAGGTATCGGGAAAAAAAGTTGGCGAAGCCGCGGGAATGTCGCTTGAGACAGCGGAAGTTTCCGGAGCGGCAGTTAGCGAACCGCCGGCTTTAAAACTGGAAGGCAAGGCCTTGAAAGATGTGAGTTTTACGTTGCGGATTGATCATTTGGCCCCACGGACAATCAGCCTGAGGGCCGGAGAGCTTGGGGAATGGGGAGCGTCAGAAAAGTTCACTCTCAGCTTACCCGACGCCGGCGGCATTGCGTGGTCCCTGGATAGAAGTGAACCGCAGGTACTGGGAAACAGCGGTCAGTTCCTGGAAAACATTGTTATTACCAAGAAGCAGGAGAGGTAAATGAAGTTGTTAGCGAAAATATTCAAAAACAGCCGAGGCTGGCGGATACTGTTGTTTGTCTCACTGGGCGTTGCCCTGGTGAGCGGCGCCAGCGCTTTATCGGAAAAATACAATTACGCTGAGCAGGAAGTTGTTTTCCTGCAATTCGAATCGGAAAAACTGGCGACTGACTTGAAGTTTCAGAAGGTGAGATTCGCCGCAGAATTTCAGGAGGCGATCGTGCGCCGGATAGCCCGTTCCTATAATCCTTACCTGTCGCCTGACGTAGAACAGGAGATCGTCGGGACGATTATCAGCGTGAGCAAACAGTATCGGATCAACCCTTTGCTGATTACGGCGATAATTGAGACGGAAAGCCATTTTAACAATTATGCCCGTTCCTATATGGGAGCGCGCGGTTTAATGCAGGTGATGCCGACAACCGGCCGCGAGATCGCCAAACAGCTCGGTATCCCCTGGCGGGGAGTAAGAACGCTGCACGAGCCGGCGAATAACATCCGCATCGGAACCTATTATTTTGCCCGGCTGCTCAAGCGTTACTCGGATCCTTTCAAGGCTCTGACCGCCTATAATCAGGGACCGGGTTATCTTAATTATCGTTTGTCACGCGGCTATAAAATATCCCGGCGATACGGGAAGAAGGTTTTGCGGGCGTTCAACAAGCATACTCGTTCCATACCGCTTTTCGCCTGATTGCGGTATATAATAGTAAGGTAGCAGAAAGGAGTCGGGATATGAGGATAAATGGAGTCGGGGCGGACCCCGGATTTCAGCGGACGATAAGAAAAGTGGAGCAGGTTGAATCTGAACCCGTGGAGCAGGTTGAACAGCCGGCAGCTTCTGAACCCGAGGCGGCGGCTGAGGTCGAAATATCTTCAGCCAGCCAGCCGGAAGCGGTTGCTTCTGAGCCACCGCCGCCGGAGTCGACAGAGCCTGAGCCGCCGGCGAGCAGTATTGATATCATAGCGTAAAAGGGACAGCGTTGACCGATAAAAAAGCTTGCTTTAATATTATTGCGGTTACTCACCTTTTTTTTATCACGGCCAAGGTCAGGGGCGCCTGGTTAACGGACGCGGCCTCTGTCCGCCTGACCGCTAAACTGGACCTGGCCCCGGCGAAAAACCTGCTGAAGGTCGTCTCGGAAAGTCCGTGGCGGATTCTGCTGAGCAGGCAGGCGCTTCTGGGAGGCGGGCTGGTTCTCCTGCTGGCTTTGGCCTTGTACGTCCCCCTGTTTCTGAAAAAGCTTAAACTGGCCCGAGGCGTGAGACTGCTGGCTAAAAAAGACTATGTCGAAGCGCGGAAGGTATTTGAACAGTTGATCAAAGCGCATCCCGGCTTTTACCCCCCCTACCTGAAGCTCGCCAGTATTCACCGGATCAATAAAAATTACCAGCAGGCGATAGAAGTATACAAGACGGCCCTGAAGATCCACAAGGGCAGTATTGAACTGGCGAAGTGTATTGAAATAGTGCAAACAGAGGCTCAAAAAGCCGATGAGACCAAAAGCGAAAAGAAGCCCGCTGCTGACCGGAAAAAATCAGGCCGCGAGGAAGCGGTTGATTCCAGCAGTCCCACCATCGAAAGCGAAGTCTCTTCCCGCTATATCATCCAGGAGGAAATTGGCGAGGGCGGCATGGGAATTATCTACAAGGCGACTGACACCCTGCTGGACCGCACGGTTGCCCTGAAAGTGCTGTCCAAGTCCTTAAGTCGTAATGCCCGTGCGCTCCAGCGTTTTTTACGGGAAGCGCAATCGGCCGGCAAGCTGAATCATCCCAACATCGTTAATATTTATGACATCGGCAAAGAGAAAAACAAGCTTTTTATCGCCATGGAGCACATCGAGGGTGAAAATCTCTTTGATATTCTGCAGAAGAAAGGCGTCATCAATCCGAGACGGGCGATAGAGTTTACGCTTCAGGTCTGTGACGGTCTGGGCGAGGCTCACAAAAACGGCATAATACACCGTGATATCAAGCTGGAAAATATCATGGTAGACAAGTATAACAAAATAAAGATCATGGATTTCGGGGTGGCTCATATTGAAAACAAGGGCATGACCAAGACCGGGGCCAAGATCGGGACGCCTTTGTATATGTCGCCGGAACAGATTTGCGGCGAGGTCGTTGATATGCGTTCCGATATCTATTCGCTGGGCATTGTGCTTTATGAGCTTTTAACCGGAACCCCGCCCTTTACCGAAGGCGATATCGCTTATATGCACCTGCACAAAGTAGCCGAACTGCCGACCAAAAAGAATCCGGCGATTCCGGAAATCCTGGATGATATCTGCCTGAAAGCAATCGCCAAGAAGCGTGAGGACCGCTATCAGACGGTTGGCGAATTCAAGGACGCTCTGACCAATATCTACCAGGCGGCCACTCAGGTAGACGAAGCTGTCCACGATTAATTCCTCCCTGCCCTTCACATCTCTTTAACTCTTTATCCGTTTTTTGCCGATAAGCTAATCAGAGGCTGTTTCGCATGGAATCTGCTTCCGGAGTGAAGTTGCCGGCTTGTTTTGACCTAAAGCAAATTACGGGAAATTTTCAATAAAATTATCGGAGACGCGGCATGTCAATTAAGATTGCCCAAGCGGATATCGCCAGAATAACCGAAAAAATATACCGGGAAAAAGAACTGGATTTTCGCCGCTACAAAAAGAACTTTTTAACCCGCCGTTTGCTTCGCCGTCTCAAATTTAACAATATTACCAATTTTTCCGAATACCTTGAAAAAATTGATCAGGATGAAACCGAGTACCAGACCCTGTTGAATGATCTGGTGTTACAGGTCAGCGAGTTTTTTCGTGATCCGGTTGTTTTTGACTACCTGGACGCCGAGATAATACCCCGTATCCTTGAGACCGCCGCGCGCGAACTGGACGGCAATATCAAAGTCTGGTGTCCCGGTTGCAGTAAAGGCGAGGAAGTCTTTTCGGTCGCCATATTATTTCTCGAACATTTGAGCCGACTCGGCCAGGAGCCGCGTCTGCTTATTTATGGCACTGATATCAGTGAAAAAGCGATGGAAGCGGCGCGTAGTTCGGTCTATCCTCCGGAGCAGGTAAACAACATCAGCCCCGGGTTGCTGAAGAAATATTTCATCTGGGAGCAGGGACGATATCGGGTTAAGTCCGAGTTGAAGACTCATATTAAGATGGGGCGGCATGATTTGATCACCAACCCGCCGATTAACCATCTGCAGTTGCTGGTCTGCCGCAATGTCGCGATCTATCTGGAACGGGAACAGCAGGAAGATATTTTTCTGAAGTTTGTTTTCGCCCTGGAGCCTGGCGGTTATCTGGTTCTGGGTAAAGGCGAGAGTCTGACTGAAGACACCCGTAAATATTTTAACGCCGTGAATCACCGCTTGAAAATATTCAGGAAAAAATGAACCTCCTTTGTGAACGGGAAAGCGGGTCAGATTTTGATTAATAACCGCTATCTTCTCCCGCGAACCGTAGGTTTGGGATATAAAGGAATAGCCCCCCCGCGTAAACGCGCGGGGGGGCTATAATTAGCCGCCGTCAAGGAAGGAATTTGGAAGGGGAATGGGCAACCTTTGTTGTGAAACGGCGACTAAGGGGTAACATAATCATTAACAACAGGGCTAGCAGAACTCCCAGTTTTTGCAGCCCGTTAGTGTAGATCATGAAGTAACTAAAGCCAACCAACGGATATAATCCGGTCCTGATAACCGCCCTCAAACCGTCGTGTTCACTGATGAACTCGGCGAGCGGAGGACTGAATCGATAATAAGCGTTGACAAAAGACTGGCCCAAAGAGCATTTCCTTAAATATTCATCACGGAATATTTGCAGCAACACAACCTGTTTCGCCATCGGACTGCCATAGGAAGCCGTGGCGATAAAGCACATCTTTTTCGCGGAGGAACCGCCGCTGCTGGATGATCCGCCGGAAGAACCGCCGCTGCTGGTAGTGGTGGTGGTCGTAGTCGTCGTGCTACTGCCGGCGCGACGAACCACAAAGTAACCCATAACATCGGTATCAGCCGAAATCAAACGGTTACCATTGGAGTCGTTAACAGTACGATTAGTGTCTTTCAAAACCCAGTCTGTTCCATCATAATGATAAACATTCAAGTCGGAAGGCGTTTCGCCGCTGTTATAGGTTAATGTTACAGTGACTGTTTCGCCCGTGGTTATGGTATCGCCCTGGGATAACTCGAAGTTGTAGACCGCGCTGGCCGCGTCGCTCGGAGTTGTCGGAGCGCCGGCGAACAACAGCCGCAATCTGCCCTTGGGAGTAACGCCGGCTGACAACTTGGCGACGTTAAGAGTAACGGTGCCGTCATTGTTATCGGTAATCGCGCCCGGAGGAATATTCATTTGCGAACTGTCGCCTCCGCCCAGCCGCACAGTCGAACCCATTACCTGGTTAACATTAGAGGCGTTTTGAGTCTCAACCGCAACCGAGAAGGAAAAGTCATCCGAACCCTCTTCGCCCTCGACATTATGCGCCGCCAAGTGAATTACCACATTGGTGTCGCCGGAATCAGGAACGTATACCGCTTCAATGTCTCGGCGATCCGCGCTTAAACCCAGGTCCGTCAGAGAGCCGGCGCCGGTGGTTACCGACAGAATATCCGCGGCGTCAGTTTCTGTTACCGGAACACTGGTAAAGAACAGCAGGTCGTAATTACCCGATTGGTTCTTTTGGACCTGGCCGAAGAATTTTGGCGGGCTGGCGCCAATCACGGCGTTGTAGGTCAAAGGTACGCTGATGTCGCTTATGGTCAGGGTGTCCGGCATCATGATGAGGTCACCGGGGCCGTCTTCGCCGCCGGTCGGGAAGACTAACAGATAATCCACATTAGCCCGTAAACCGACAACGCTGTAACTATCTATTTCCTTGGTGGCGCTGTTAGAGACCAGTTCGCCGAAAACGATATCGGACATATCCGAGGTAACGGCGACCACCATTTCAACTTCGCTGGTATTGACTTTGCTGCCGTCAGTTTTGGCGACCGAACCGGAAACCGTTCCGCCAAGCGCCAACTCTATCGGAGCGGATAAGGTGTTGGCTCCGCTGGTGATTACAATCCCGGTCACGATCTCGGTGGAGAAGCCCTTGCAGATGGCTTTCAAAGTATAGGTTCCCGGCACGATACCATCGATAGTGAAGGTTGTGGAATCGCCGCTTGAAGGCTCGGAAATCCCTTCAATTCCGTCCATGGGATTATCAGGAATCGAACCGTCTTCCGGCTGGAGGACCAAGTAAACGCCCGGGACATCAAACTCATCATTACCCATCGGCGGCAGGCTGAAAGCCGGCGAACCGGTCGGCTTGGTCACCGTGCCGGTCAAGGTAGCGTCAGCCGCGGTCAGAACGAAGTCAACGTCCGTCGCGCCCGGCGCCACGTCATATTTAACCGTTTCACCCCAGTTGGTTGGTACATGTTCGCCCCACCAGGGACGTTCCGCGGCGATAATGTCATAGAACTCGATATCAGGGTTAATCCCGCTGAAGCGATACGTGCCGTCGGCTTTAGTCCTGGCTTCGACACGGGCTGTGGAACCCGATGATACCGGTTCAGCCACCATTCTGATATTAGCTAAACCGTTGGTGCCGTCCGTCACCTGACCGCTGATTTCAACGCCCCGTTTGAGGCTGATGACACCGGCGTTAACGTCACTGTTACCGGCTGAATATTCGGGAACATTGATGTTGGCGATCATCAGGCTGACATAGTTAATTGTTGATGAACTAGCGCCGCTGCCGCCGCCGGGGCCGCTGTCGCCGCTTTCGATATACAGCATGTAGTTACCGGCCGGTAAGCTGCTCAGATGGAAACGCCCCGGATTGTCGCCCTGATCGTTTTCGATATATGACTGAGCGCCGGTTTCGTTCCGGGTTTCCCGCCAACTGCCTTCCACCCAGGGGCGGGCTTCGCAGCGGACGCGGATTCCTTCATAAACAGGCTGGCCGGTCACGTCATCGCGCAGATCGCCGATAATATTACTGCCCTTGGTCAGGCTCAGAACCTGCCCGCTGACATCGGCGTTGGTTATCTCCACCTCGCGGAAAGCGCTGACATAGTTTTCACTGAAAGCGTTGATGACAAAAGTGCCCGGCAAAACGTTGCTGAAGGTAAAACTCTTGCTGCTTTCATTGACAAATTCGATATTGGTATCTTTATAAGGTTCATGGCTGCCCATTTTATGCAGGCTTAGCCAAACGTTATCACTGGCCGCGGCCGGCAGGACAACCGTACCGCTGACCCGGAAACCGTCTCCGGCCGTAAAATCAACACCGGTAACATCCTGACCGCTACTTACCGAGACTATTTCAAAACGAACCGCGATATCGTCAACTTCGTCATGATCCAGGTCTGGGTTGGGCATAACATAATAGGTGTCCTGCCCCAGGCCGTCGATCACATAACTTCCGGTACTGTCAATCATACCCATATAACCGGAATTGCCGCCCATGAACATCATGGAAAGCGGCATCGCTCTGACCATGTTATTGGTTAAGCTGATACCGCTCTGGCTGCCGGTATAAGTAACGGTACCCGAGATGCTGCCGCCGGTTGTCAGGTTGAAATCCACGTCGGTTAAAGCCTGACCGTTGGCGACCGGCTGGCGAATGGTTTCAGTTCCATAGTTACCGGTAGGCCTCATGAAATCCTGGCTGCTGGTATCGAAGCTGAGATATTCGTTAACCGTGACCACGTATTCGCCGGTGCCGACGCCATTAACGGTATAGCTGCCGTCGCTGCCGACAAAACTGCTCAAAGGTTGTTTCCATTGGTTCTCATCCCACCATGGTTCCTTGACTGTCACCAGCAAGGAGTTGCTGTCGCCGGGAGCGGAACCGTTCAGAGTGACCGTACCGCTGACGGACCCCGAATAGGGAGTCAGGGTTAAGTCATTGCCGGTCGAAGCGTCGCTGTCGCTGGCCAGAGTAACTCTCAGATCGAGCGGCGACATTTCATAGCCATCCAGCCAGAGACCAACATGATAGACGCCGGCTTCCAGGCCGCCGACGGTATAGCTTACGGATTGATCGGTACCGCGGGGAATCATGACCTGAGCGCCGTTGCCGCCATAGCCGCCTTCACTCCAGGTATCGAGCCAGAGCCAGATATCCCCGGTAGAACTACCGTTAATATAGGCGTCAGTAGTGTTGCCCGAAATGGTCACGGTACCGCTAATGCTGGCCCCGGTAGATAAAGTAATCGGGGTCAGAGCGACGTCGCTGCCCTGGCTGACCACAACATCGGGAACGGTTTCAGGCTTGTAGCCATCCACCCAGATCTCCACCGTATAAGTACCCGGCAGGACGCTTCTAAGCTCGAAATTACCCGATGAAGCGCCGGACTGGATTTCTCCCCAGCCCCAGGCGAACTGCTCATCGCTGGTTTTGGCATTGACGTTAATATTGATTTGCTGGCTGGCGGTGGCGGAATTTGGCAGGGTGACGCTGCCCGTAATGCTGCTGGCTTTGGACATGGCGATATCCTGACCGCTAACCGAACTGGCGCCAACCACCACTTCCATGGTCTGACTGGCGAATCCGTCAGCTTCGGCCCTGACTTCGTAAGTCACGTTGGGAAAAACGTCTAAAGTGTAATTGACCGTGGTGTCGAAACTGCCCAGATCTTGTATTTCCACGCTATCCCAGGCGCTTTCCGGCCCGTGGGTATTGTAGGCGTTAATATTAATCCATAACCGGTCGTTATAATTTCCCCATTGGTCGTTACCGGCGACAAAATCTTCCGAGAGAGTGATCGTCCCGCTGATCTGCACCGCTTGTTCCAGGGAAAAATCCGGCCCGGTAACTGCCTGGCCGGCTGTCGCGACTACCACCGGCGACTGGAAGTCCTGGTTAACGTAGCCGCTGGCCGAAGCGGCAACGTGGTAATCGCCCGGCGCCAGACCATAAATAGTATAGTTACCGTTGGCGTCGGTAAAAGAATTTCCCCAGCAGGTTGGCGAACCGGCGTTGACTTCAGCGCCCTGGATAGGAGTTGAACCATCATCAACGCTACCGCTGATTGAAGCGGTGGCGATGGTAACTTCCAGTGAGGCGTCTGTTGCCGCATTGCTCCAGTCGCCATCGGAATCGGGATCAACTTCAATTCTTATGCTATAAGTGCCGTTTGGTAAAACGTTCCAATTATAGTCGCGACCTTCAAAGAACAGACTGTTGTTAGAGGTAGGGCCCGCGTAGCCTCCGAAGGTTTGATCGCTGACATCGTTCTGGGGGTCAAAGGTCGACCAGTCTGTCGGCTCAAAGGTGCTGTCGTAATCGGTATCGATGACAACCCGGTAACTGCCCGCAACATCGGTTGTAAAAACAATTGAACAAGCGTCTTCGACGCCATCGTTGTCCGGTGAGATGGTCACCGCGCTACCGCTGGTCGTCCCATTACTGACTGTGGCGCCGGTTATCGCGGCCTGCCCGCTGATGGTCACGCTCAGCGAAAAAAGCGCGGCCAAGACCACGGCAACCAGGACATTAAGCTTTCTTCCCATTTTGTCTCCTCCAATTTCCATATTGATACTGCTTTGTCTCTCCCTTACAGCTTTAAACAAGACCTCCCTCCCTTAAGATATAATCATCTTTTCAAAATCCCCTTTTGTGATAATTTTCCCCTAAAAGACTCTCTAAATTTCTATTGCGGAAAAATCAGGACGTCAACCAATTTTTCCTGGTCACTATGGAATGCATCTTTTGTGCCTTGTTCGTGTCGGGTCCGGCTTAAATTTTATTGTTCTTATTTTGCAATCAGTTACCGTGGTTGTTCTGACTATTTACCTCACAGCCAACCAGCCTTCAGGAGGCGGGGTCGGTGCCAACATTGGCACTGGAATCACGTGCGAAGACCTTTGCCAAAACGGTTAACGGTCAGTAAGGCAAAACAAGAACCCTGGAACCACGCGAATGATAGATATGGGTGTTGTGGTGGGAGGCAGAGGGAAAGCGCAGGCTGGTAAGCCTGTTTATATCGCTTAGCGAGAGGAACTTGGTTTCTTGAGTGAGTTTAAAAAGTGCCGACGGCAAAAATCATCAAACTGTAAGTTTGAAAAAGAGTTCCCCCCAAGAACTTTTATACTTGATTGTACTTTGCTTTAGGTCTGAACGTTTTGTCGCCGATAGTATTCAATCGTTTGGCTCAAACCATCCTCCAGGCTGGTTTTCTCCTGCCACTTCAATACTTGCCGGGCTTTTTCCACCTTCATGCTGAAAACGCCGACGCCGCCCGGTTGAGCGGGACGGTAATATGGTTCGCCCGAAAAACCGGTCAACTTCTTGATGAGGCTGAAAACCTCCAGGATACTGGTGGATTTTCCGCTGCCCACATTAATAATTTCACGGTCGCCTTCAATCAGGCCTTGACATAAAGCCTCGATCAGATCATCAATGTAAAGGAAATCCCTGGTTTGGGCGCCATCGCCGTAGATTGCCGGCGCTTTATCATTCACCAGGTACTGACAAAAACCGGCCACCACGCCGACCTCCCGGTAATGATCCTGGCGGGGACCAAAAACGTTGGCGCATCTTAAAACAGTATAAGACAGTCCGGAAACCCTTGAGGCCAGCTCAATGTACCGCTCGCCGACCATTTTGCTCAGGCCGATGGGGCTGATTGGCTGTAACGGACTGGTTTCGGTAAACGGCTGTCCGCCGCCCTCGCCATAAACCGCGGCTCCCCCGGAAAGATAGATAATTTTCCTGACCTTAAAAGCCTGACATTTTTCCAGGAGATTAACCGTGCCAAGAACGTTGGCGGCCGCGTCTTTTACCGGGAAGTTGACCGATCTCGGAACATCGGTTTGAGCGGCCAAATGAAAGACGTAACTAATCTCGTTATGCGAAAATATCTCGCCCAGCCTCCGGTCCGCGATGTCCAGTTGGGAAAAACTGATATCCCGCGAGATATAGTTACTGTTACCGGTTGACAGATCGTCAACAACAACGACCTTGTAACCATCCTTTAGCATACGATCAACTAAATGGGACCCAATAAAACCGGCGCCGCCGGTTATCAGTACAGTGCTCAAACCGGACTCCTCCCTCTTTGGCCTTACCCCCGAAGTTTTTTAAGCAAAAGCTGATTAACTATTTTAGGATTGGCTTTCCCCCGCGACTCTTTCATCACCTGCCCCACCAGAAATCCCAGGGCCTTGTCCTTGCCTTCCCGAAACTCGTTAGCGACTTTTTCATGAGCGCCGATAACCTTATCGACAATCGCTTCAATCGCCGAGCTGTCGGTAATCTGCACCAAGCCTTTTTCCTCAACAATCACTTCCGGCTTTTTACCCGTTTTAAACATTTCCTCAAAAACCGTCTTGGCGATTTTACCGCTGATGGTTCCTTTTTCCATCAATTTCAGCATTCCGGTCAGGTGCACCGGGGTGAGCGGGCAGTCGTGGATATCGAGATTAGCGTTATTCAACTCCCGAAGCAGTTCGCTCATTATCCAGTTGCTGACGCTTTTGGGATTATTATGCAGCAGAACGCAATCCTCGAAATAATCGGCCATCGCCTTGGTGGCAGTGAGGATCGTCGCGTCGTATTCCGGTATTTTAAACTGGCTGACAAAGCGCGCCTTTCTCTCGGCTGGCAATTCGGGCAAACCTTCCCTTAATTCACCAAGCCAGGTCGGCGCGACCATAACCGGCACCAGGTCCGGCTCAGGGAAATAACGGTAATCATGGGATTCTTCTTTACTGCGCATGGCTACCGTACGATTTTTAGCGGCGTCAAAGAGACGGGTTTCCTGAACAATCCGATTGCCCTTTTTCACCTCGCTGATCTGTCGGTCGATTTCGTATTCCAGGGCGGCCTGAACATTGCGGAAGGAATTCATGTTTTTAACTTCCGCTTTAACCCCCAGGGCTGTTTCGCCTTTTGGCCGGACCGAGATATTGGCGTCACAACGCAAAGAACCCTGTTCCATATTGCCGTCACAGGCGTCGATATACTCCAGAACAGCCTTGAGAGTCGTCAAGAACTCGTACGCTTCGGCCGGAGACTTGATTAACGGTTCGGTAACAATTTCTATTAAAGGAACACCGGCCCGGTTCAGGTCCACCTGGCTCCCCCTCCGGGAAGCGTGGATCAGCTTCCCGGCGTCTTCTT
>JAJRWM010000078.1 GCA_024276815.1 bacterium | reverse complement strand
TTGCATACCTTGAAGTTGCGGGGTTTTGATGTACGGGAACGCTTCAAAACGACGCTGGATTCTCTGGCCGCCGACCCGCAGTCCGATGTTTACGACCTTCTTTTCTCCCCCGACACCAGCTAATCCCCCACTTCACTGACGGGTTACATTCATTGCTGTTTATATTTTGACTTTTTACTGAATTTTCAATTATAATATCCCATCCCCTATTGGTAAATGTATTGCATTATGTCTATCAATATTATAATAATTATTTAAAACGGGCTTAACTGTCATGATTGAATTTGACGCGCGACAAATAAATAATGTAGTTATTCTCAAGATCATCGGGAAAACCAAGCTGGGCGACTCCAGGCTGATCAAGGAAAAGCTTGAGGAAGTCAGGGAAACTACGCCCAACCTGATAATCGATTTTTCCGAGGTTGATTATATCGGCTCTTCTGTTCTGGGCGTTATGGCTACTGAAATAAAAATATTCCGGGAACTGGGCGGAGATATCAAGCTTATCAGCCTGTCTCCTTCCATAAGACGTCTTTTCCGCATGACCTGCCTGGAAGATATTTTCGCTATTTTCCCTGATGTCGAACGGGCTTACGCCGGCTTCTCATCGTAGTCAACAATCTTTGCTCAACCTTTTTCCTCTCGCCACCGAAATATAATCATAGTGAAAAGGATTTGTCATGAATGAAGTTAAAGTTAACCTCAAGGATAATAGTTACCGGATACTGGTTGAACCGGGGATACTTGACCAGGCAGGCGCTCTGGTTAAAGAAGCTGTCGCGGCTAAAAATGCTGTTATTATAACCAATAACAGTCTTAACCGGTTGTACGGGCAGCGGGTGGCGGCCGGTTTAAAAAAAGCCGGGATCAATTGCCACGTTTTAGCGATTCCGGCTGGCGAAAAAGAAAAATGCCTGGCCCGGGCAAGCTATCTGTATGATAAACTGGTTAAACTCAGGGTGGATCGTAAAACAGCCATCCTGACCCTGGGAGGGGGAGTAATCGGCGACCTGGGCGGTTTTATCGCCGCTACCTGGATGCGAGGATTGCCCTTTGTCCAGTTGCCAACTTCCCTGGTCGCCCAGTGTGACAGCAGCATCGGAGGCAAGGTCGCCGTAAATCATTCTCACGGCAAGAATTTGATCGGCGCCTTTTATCAGCCCAAACTGGTGCTGACCGATCCTGAGGTTTTGAAAACGCTACCCAAGGCTGAATTGACAGCCGGGCTGGCTGAGGTTATTAAACACGGAATTATAGCTGATGAGCGTTTTTTCCGATACCTGGAAAAGAACCTGGACAGTTTTTTGCGGCTGGACCTGGAGGTCATGACGAAAGTGGTGACCGCGAACTGCCGGATTAAGGCCGGGGTGGTCGCCCGGGATGAAAAAGAATTAGGCCTGAGAGCGATCCTGAACTACGGGCACACCTTCGGGCACGCCATCGAAGCGGCCTTTCAGTATCGGGTTCGTCATGGCGAGGCGGTGGCGGTCGGCATGGTTGGAGCGGCTTACCTGGCGCGGCGGAGAAAGTTAATTGATGAGGCTGAGCAAAATCGCATTGTTAACCTGATTGATCGGGCGCAATTGCCCTTGGTGGCGGTTATCGCTCGGAAATTAATAAAAAAGCACTTGCTTTACGATAAGAAAATCAGTGATAATCAAGTGTGTTTTATCTTGATAGTGAAAATAGGCGCTGTTACAATTGAAAACGGTATATCTTGGGATTTTATCGATAAAATCGTCGGCGAATTTTTTTTGAAAAGGTCGCCTGCTTTGCGGCAGATTTCATCAAATTGATGATCGGGGCAAAAATTTTATGGAAAATGATAATTTCAGCATAGACCCCAAGCTGGAAGAACTCAGCGAAAAGTGGCAGAAAAACCCTAAATCAAGAGCTTTCGCGCCCTTGGCTGACGCTTATCGTAAAAGCGGGATGCTGGAAGAGGCCCTGAATGTCTGTCTGGAAGGTCTGAAAACTCACTCTGAGTATATCAGCGCTCATATCGTCCTTGGGAAAATCTATCTGGACAAACAGATGGACAAGGAAGCTGAAAATGAGTTCCAGGGAGTTATTCAAAAAGACCCCGACAATCTGGTAAGCCTCAATTATCTGGGTGAGATATACCAGAAACAGCGTCGTTATGTCGAGGCGTTGGAAAAATTCGAACGGGTTCGCAAGCTGGATCCTTTTAACGAACAAATCAAACGTAAATGCGAGGAATTGGCAAAATACGGCGCGGGAGAACCGGCCGTCAAACCGGTGGCTCCGGCCACTACATCCGAACCGGGCATGGTTGATATGGGCGCCGCGCGGGAGAAGCCGGCTCCGCCTGGTTTAACGCCGCCATCCGAAAAAGCGGCGGCTGAAAAAGAGGCCGCCAAGGCTCCAAGCGTCTTTGAACTGGATTCAGAAGAAAAAACGGAAAAAGTTGAACCCCGGGAAGCGGCTGAAAAAGTCTTTGAGGTTGAACCGGTAATTTCCGCCGCTCCTTCCACCCCGCCGGAAATCGAGGGCGGGGAAGTATTCAACATTTCTGATGCTCTGGAAAGTGTTGAGGCCGCGCCGGCTACTCCTGAAAGTGCGTCGGAAGAGGTTGCTGGCGTTGCTGAAGAGTAAGAAATAAAAGAGACGCCGGACGAACAGCCTGATGTCCCGAAAGCGGCTGAAGGCAAGGTTTTTGACATTATCGAGGATGAAGACGAACCGGACGTTGAACGGGAAGTTCAGGAAGAAGCCGGCTCGCCTAAAGTCTATGAGATAACCGAGGAGCCTGAGGAAGCGGTTCCGGCGCCTGGGGAAGAAGCCGCGGATAAGCCGGTTTCTGAGGTCTCCGGCGATGAGGAAGCGGAGATAGAAGAAACGGCAGAAAAGGTTTTTGACATCTCGGAGGATATTGAGCCTCTTGATAAAATCACCTTTTCCACGACGCCGTTTCCCGAAGAGGAACAGGAAGTCGAAGCGGCAGAGCCGGAAAAAGTCGTTGAAACAAGCGAGCCGGCTGAAGTTGGGAAAGTCGAAGCGGTTGAAGAAGAGATCGTTCCTGAGGCTGGCGAAGCGGAGGAACAGGTTCCCGAGGCTCCGATGGGGCTGAAGGAAATTCCGCCGGAAAAGGCCCAGGAGTTTCCGCCAACGTCGTTGGCGACCGGGGAGATTGATGTTGTTCCCGATAAAAGCGAGGAACATGAAGTTGAAACCGTGACCATGGCCAGAATCTACGCCAAGCAGGGTATGATTAACAAGGCGAAGGTCATCTGCTTGAAGCTGTTGAGCCTTGATCCTGCCAACCGGGAAGCCAAGGGGCTTCTTATGAGACTGCAGGTCGCCGACGAGGGCCAGCCTCTGCCCGACGCGGAGGAACTTCCGCCGCCGGCCGTCAACGAGGACGAACCGCTGATAGATTTTCGCGATAATGACTCGGACGACGAGCCGTTCGAGCGCGCCCAGACGATTGTTGTTGGCGATTTGGCGGAAGAGGAAGAAGACGAGCCGTATCGGGGCACCATGATGGATGTTGATTTCGGCGCTTCCAGCGCCGATCAGGCCGATGGGGAGGAAGAATCCGCTCAAGAGCAGAAATCAGATAGTAAAAGCTGGATTGATCAGGTTAAAAGTGAAGAAGACGAGGAATAATGATATTACACTTCTCTTGATAAATGGTCCTAATCTGAACATGCTGGGCAAACGTGAAAAAGATATTTACGGCCAGACCAGCTTAAAACAGATAAATGACGAGATAGCCGAGTTAATTCAAAGCCGGGGCAGCGAGATAAAGCGCTTCAGTCTAATCATGAGGGAGTTCTTGTCGATTTTATACAGGCTTGGGGAGAGTGGGCTGATTTTTTGATTATCAACCCTGGAGCTTTCACTCACACCAGTGTCGCGATTAGAGACGCTATTCTAGCTGTAAGCGTTCCATTTATTGAAGTTCACCTTTCCAATATATACCAACGGGAAGCGTTTCGTCACCGCTCATACCTGGCTGATATCGCGGTGGGGCAAATCGCCGGCTTAGGTCCCTTGGGCTACCGTTTGGCCGCTGAAGCCGCGTTGGCTCTAATCGTTTAGTCTATTAATTTTCAAATAAATCAGGGGGTTATTTCACAGTTGATTTCTACAAGTGACTTTCGCAATGGTTTGATAATCATCTTCAAGAATGAATTATACCAGATATCGGAGTTTCAGCATGTCAACCCGGGCAAAGGCAGCGCGTTTGTCCGCACCAAGCTGAAGAATTATACCAGCGGCCGAGTAATTGAGCATACCTTTCGTTCGGGTGACAAAGTGAAGTCGGCGCGGGTTGAAAGCCGCGGCATGAAATATCTGTACAGTGATGAAAATCATTACTATTTTATGGATAATGAGACCTATGAGCAGGCGGCGGTGCCGCCGGAGTTGATGACTGACACGCTGAAATATTTAAAGGAAGACATGGAAGTGGTTATCCAGATTTACGAGGAAAAACCTATTGGCGTTACGCCGCCGACCTTCGTGGAACTCAGGGTCAAGGAGACCGAACCCGGGGTTAAGGGCGATACCGCCACCGGCGCGACCAAGTCCGCGACTCTGGAAACCGGTTACTCTTTGCAGGTGCCTCTTTTTATCAACGAAGGGGACATCCTGAAAATTGACACCAGAACCGGCGCCTACATGGGACGTTAAATGCAGACCAAAGAAAATGTCAAGAACATTATCAGCCTGATTGGCAAAACGGACATCACTGAATTGATCTGGGAACAAGACGGCCTGAGAATTGATATCAGCCGGGAGTTGTCCCCTCCCGCTGAAGTTAAAGCGGAGGAATCCCGGCCGGTTGCGGGTAACACGCCCCAAGCGGCGGCAACAAACCCTGTCATCGACGCTCCGATAGTGGGCACGTTCTATTCAACTCACCCGAAAAGCAAACAGGTTTACGCTCTGCGGGGGCTGAAAGTTGACGCTGGCCAGGTTGTCGGAGTAATCGAAGCTATGAAAGTTTATCGGGAGGTTTTCTCCCCGTTCAGTGGAATCATAGTTGATATTCTGGTCGCTGACGGTCAACCGGTGATGTACGCCCAGGGGCTTATCGAACTGCGGCAAAATCTAGCTTAGGAGGAAATGATGCCAATAGAATACGAAGAAGAATATAAATTACTGAGCGGTTTTCTTAGTGACAGAGTCTTAATCGCCAACGCCATCGCCGAGGGTTTCAAACCCTTCATGCTTTCCTCCAAGCCGGGTCGCGTCATCTGTAATACGATTTTCGAGGCTTACGGTTCCGGCAAACAGGAAACGCCGATTTCCAAAACAAGCATCAAGGAAACCCTCATCGAAAAAGGCATCTTCAAGGAAGATTTGCAGGGTTATTATGAGGAAATGGCGCAGACCGAGGTGCCGCCGGTTTCCGAAGTCATGGCCTATATGGACATCCTCAAGATGAAAATAGGGCGTAAGCGTCTTTTGCAAATGAACAAAGCCATCGTCAGCTACCTGAAAAAAGAAGGCGAGGATAAAGACAAGCCCCTGGTTGACTTCGCTTCCAACATGATCCACCAGTTGACTGAAGTGCGTCAATTGCGGTTCAAAGACCAGATCCAGCCCGTTAAATATACTGTTTTTGAGATTGACAGTCATATCAACGAAGAAAAAATCGCCAAGAAGAGAGGCTTTTCAGTAAGCCCTTTTAAGTGTCTCGACGAATCGCTGTCCGGCTTGAGAAAAGGTCTTTATTATGGCCTGGCCGGGGCGCCCAGAAGGGGCAAGACGACCTTCAGTCTGCACCTGGCGGCCCAGGTCGCGGCCAACAACAAGATCCCCGTGCTTTATTATTCCTGGGAACAGACCACCCAGGTGCTGACTTATCGCCTGCTGGGCAGCGCCGCCATGGTCAATCCCACCGTTCTGCAGATGAAAAAAATCAAAAACGATCCCGTTCTCTACGAGCGTTTCAAGCAAGGCCGGGAACGGCTTAATCCTTTTATGAATTATTTATATATTCTCGAAGGCGGTCGTAAAGATAATTTTGACCGGATCAAGGCTCACGCCTATAACGTAATGCAGGAATATGAAACGGATGAGATAGCTATTTTCATTGATTACCTGCAAAAAATGCCGGTAGAGCAACATCAGACAGATCCGCAAGTGAGGATTAACACTATTTCCAGCGGGCTGGCTGAACTGAGCCTGGAGCTTAACTGCCCGGTTTTCGCGATCAGTTCCATTGACAAGGAAGGTTGCAAGCTTGACGAGAAGGACGCCAAGGGCGAACATCCCACCATGCACAACAGTACCGGCAGCGGAGATATCGAATACGACCTGGATTGCGCTTTGATTCTCTACAAGGACTGGTACGATACCCAGGAGTTAACCGATCAACTCACCAAGCTGGCGCAATCGAACAACCTGGAGGAAAAATCCATTCCCAAGCTGGATATAGTCAATCTGACTATTGACAAGAACCGGGATGCCCCTCCGGGAATAGCGCCTACTATCCAATACCTGTTTTTCATTGAGGAAAACCGTCTTCTGTAATTGGGCTACAAGGATGTGTCTGAGGAATACACTTATAACCGCAGAGCCCAGTTGATTGAAGACCAGATGAAAGAAGGTAATATTTTCCCTGAACTTAACCCTTCGTCTTCCGGCTCTCAACCATCCGGCGGCGACAAGCCGGAAATTGAGTTAGCTTAATCTTAATGGAGTAACCCAGTAATGTTTAAAAAAATCTTAATAGCGAACCGGGGTGAGATTGCCCTGAGGATTATACGTACCTGTAAAGAACTGGAAATCGCCACGGTCGCCGTCTATTCCCAGGCGGATAAAGACTCGCTTCATGTCCTTTACGCTGACGAGGCGATCTGCGTCGGCCCGGCTGAAGGCGCTAAAAGTTATCTCAACATTCAGAACATTATCAGCGCCGCGGAGATAAGCGGGGCGGACGCCATTCATCCCGGCTACGGTTTTCTCTCGGAAAACTCCCATTTCGCCGAGATCTGCGACGATTGCCGGATCAAGTTTATCGGTCCCGCCGCCGCCGTCATTCAAAGTATGGGTGACAAGGTAGTGGCTAGAGACACTATGCAAAAAGCCGGCATTCCGGTGATACCCGGCAGCGAAGGAGCTGTCAGCGATGAAAAACAGGCTCTGGAAGTCGCCAAAAGATTGGTTTGCCCGTGATTATCAAGGCGGCGGCCGGCGGCGGCGGCAAGGGGATGCGTATTGTCAAGGAAGAGTCGGAATTAACCGGTTCTTTTCATCTGGCCCAGGCGGAAGCGCGTTCCGCTTTCAACAATGACCTGGTTTACCTGGAAAAATACATTGACGAGCCGCACCACATCGAATTCCAGATATTGGCGGATGTCCACGGTAACCTGGTGCATCTGGGAGAGAGGGATTGCTCGATTCAGAGAAGGCACCAGAAATTAATCGAGGAGTCTCCATCCCCGTTACTGAGCGATGAACTGCGTAAAAGAATGGGGCAAACCGCTATCGCGGCGGCTAAAGCGGTTGGTTATACCAACGCCGGCACGATTGAATTCCTGGTTGATGGTCAGGGCAACTATTATTTCATGGAAATGAATACCCGGCTTCAGGTGGAGCATGGCGTAACCGAAGTTGTTACCGGGGTGGATCTGGTCAAGGAACAAATTATCATCGCCGCCGGGGAAAAGATTGATCTCAAACAAAGCGATATCAGGTTTAACGGTCACGCGATTGAATGCCGGATAAACGCTGAGGATCCTCAACATAACTTCCGGCCGAGTCCGGGCAGGATCAGCGCCTATAACTCGCCGGGCGGTCCCGGGGTCAGGCTTGACAGTCATGTGCATCATGATTATACGATTCCGCAGTATTATGATTCCATGATCGCGAAACTGATCGTTCATCATCGCGACCGGGATCAGGCCATCAGGCGGATGCGGCGGGCCTTGTCTGAATACGTGATCGAGGGCTTGGCGACCACGATACCTTTTCATCAGAAAGTTATGGCTGACGAGAAATTTCGTCTGGGAAAATTCAATACGCATTTCCTGGATTACCTGGAGCAGGACTAATGGCCAGGTTGATCTTGGAAGACGGCAGGATCTTTGCGGGCGAAGCTTTAGGTTACCGGGGAACGGCTCAGGGCGAGGTGGTTTTTAACACTTCGATGTGCGGTTATCAGGAAATTATGACGGACCCTTCCTATCACGGTCAGATTGTCAACATGACTTATCCCTTAATCGGTAATTACGGGGTTCATTCTGAAGATACTGAATCGGACCGGGTCCGGGTTTCAGGTTTTATCGTGAAAGAAATCTGCTCCTATCCCAGTTCCTGGCGTAGCGGCGCTGATTTGGAAACTTACCTGATTGAGAACCGGATTGTCGGACTAAAGGGAATCGATACCAGGGCTTTGACCAGGCACATCAGGGCGCGGGGGGCGATGCGGGGGTTCATCTCGCATGACGACGCGTCGTCTGTGGAAGAGTTGAGAGCGGCGGTTGATAAAGTACCCTCGCTGGTCGGCCGCGACCTGGTCCAGGAAGTCACCGCCCGGGAAAAATACGCCTGGAACAGATCCGGTTCCGGGAAAAGGTTCCAGGTTGCCGTACTCGACTATGGCGTGAAATACAATATTCTCAATTGCCTGTCCGAGCGGGATTGCGAACTGACGGTGTTGCCCGCCGGTACCGGCGTCGAGGAAATTATGGCTCTTGATCCGGATGGTATCTTTCTCTCTAACGGGCCCGGTGATCCCGCCGCTGTGACCTACGCGGTAGCCAACCTCAAAAAACTCATTGGCAAAAAACCGATTTTTGGAATTTGTCTTGGTCATCAGTTGCTTTGTCTCGCCTTGGGCGCGCGGGCCTACAAGTTGAAATTTGGTCATCGGGGCGGCAATCAGCCGGTCCTGGACAAGCGCTCCGGCCGGGTTGAGATCACTTCCCAGAACCATGGTTTCGCTATCGAGAAATCCTCCTTAAAAGAGACCGGGCTGGAAATTACCCACTTAAATCTGAACGATCATACCGTGGAAGGCGTAGCGCATTCGGAGCTGCCGGTATTTTCCGTTCAGTATCACCCTGAGGCTTCTCCCGGTCCGCATGACAGCCGCTATCTTTTTGATAAATTTGTCGATTTTATGGCGAATTAACAATAATTATCTTTCTTTAACAAATCCTTATCTCGGCGTCTTTTTATTTTTCCGACGGGTTAATTCTTTCTTGGGAAAAGCGCCTTTAGCTGATATCATTTCACTTTGTAGAAAGGAGTATGTGCGATGGAAGCCTTGAGAAGAAAATACTTCTGGCTTGGCGCCGGCGTGGTAATGTTTCTGCTTTCCCTGCTAATCAGACGATATTTCATTCAATTGATCTTTCTGGGAACCTTGGGTATTGTCGGCTATTTTGTTTATGACGCTTTAGAGCTGATTTACAACCTGAATGCCCGTAACCTGGCTGATATGCGGGCCAATATCGAAATCATCATGAAAGACAAGCAAGTTAACAAAGATCAGTTAGTGCACGAGAAAATTCAATCCAACACCAAATAATTTGGGAGAAAAATGGAATTCACAGTTCTTCTGGTAGATGACATGAAGTTCATTCGTGATGACATTAAAAGACGTTTAAGGATGTCTCGCGATCATACATATCGAGTTGTCGCTGAGAGCGAAGATGGCGAGCAGGCGATTGCGGCCTACTTTGAGCATAAGCCTGATATTGTCCTTTTAGACCTGATTCTGCCGCTCTTCAGCGGTATTGATGTTGCCAAAGAAATTTTAAGCCGCGATTCCCAAGCTAATATCTGTTTAATCGCCGCTATGGGACATGAAGTATATATTCAGCAAGCCCTGCAAATCGGGGTCAAGGATTTTGTGATTAAACCATTTGAAAGCGAGATTTTTCTGCAAAGACTGAGCCGGGTTCTTTTACCTCCAACCTGATATTCACGACTCAGACCATCCACGATACAGTCTTACAACCAGCCGCCATAAACTTATTACAGGCAAAAAACTATTGTAACCCGTCAGTGAAGCGGGGGAATCGCCAGTGTCATTCCCGCACTTCACTGGCGGGTTGCTTTACCGACTCTTCCGTATGCCCGGGTTAATATGCTACAATAACGATTAACTTATCCATTCAAGGTTGGAATTGAAAATGTTTCCCGGAAGTAAAGTTTTACTGGTCATCGCTCTTTTCCTGCTAAGCTTCCTTATTATCAGGAGCCCGGCATACGCCCTGGAAAAAGAGATTCAAATCAAGGCCCTGGTAATTAACGGAAAAAACTCTGAACCTTTACCTAATACCGATGTGGTCATTAAGCTATATTATATTAACAGCGAGCGGACTTTAAAAGAAACCTATTATAAAAAAAGACTGACCACGGACGCCTTCGGAAGAATCTCTTCTCCAAGATTTATCGTAAAGGTTTATCCCGAGCAGATATATCGGTTGCGGATGGTTATCTCCTGCGCCAACTATGTCGACACCGTGTTTTTCAAAGAATTCAGCCTGGATCAGGTCGGTACCAGTCTGAATTACACCTTTGCCATTAATCCCAAAAAATTACCCCTGACAATCAAGGGTAAAGTGATTGACGCCACCACCGATCAACCCATCACCAATAATCAGATCAGCGTATATCTAACAAAATACGATATGGCAAGTAAAACCTGGAAAAATACTGATAAGATTAACAAAAGCACTTCTTATGATAGAAATTATACGCTTGAGCTGCCGGGCGTTTACGCGCCTTGCGCCTTTAGTAACCGCTACCGGTTTGATATCGCGGTTCACCACCAGGAATATGAAGAGGTCGTTACGGAAAAAAACTTCCTGTACAGCGGTAAGAGTACGCCGGAAATGGAGTTTTACGATTTCACGACCTTAAATCTGACCACCTACATGGTCTGGAAGAAAAACATTATCCCCCTGACCTTTTATCTCTCTGACTATAATGGCAGGCCCGTGGAAGGACAGTCAACGTTGATCTACACCGGCAGCGGCACGTCTGTCGAAAACACGATACAGAGAGTCAGCGACATGAAGGGCGGCGTAAGCGTCGCGGTGCCGGCCGAATATTTGTACTGCGCAAACCGTTTTATGAACATTACCTTAATGAACAAAGACAGTCTTCGCGACGAGGAATCTTCCCGTAGTTTCACCCGCCTGCTCAATCATAAAGATCAATACAAAACAGTAAAAAGCCGCATTGGTGACAGCGTTGATATCGAGATTATCGTTCAGCCCAAAAACTCTTTTCTTAGCAGTTGGACTGTTGGCAGTTGGTGGAAAGTTCGTTACAGCAATCGCAAATCAAAAGATAAATTGCTTATCTTCAAGGTCGCCGCCCGGGAGAATATTGATGGCGCGGAGTACTTTCAGGTTAATATGAGTAGTTCTGAAAAACCGGATGAAATTATTTATAAACTGTACTATCTCATCCCTGATTATTCGTTGGAGTTTGTCGTTGACGTTGAAGATGACCAGAAATACGATTTCGACCGTAATGTACCGGTCGTTTTCTACGAGGATTATCCCCTGGATTTCCCGGTTTTAGGTAATTCTTTTACCAGGGGGCGGTACCAGTTAAGCGATAAGACAAATAGTTTATCCGAATTAAATCAACTGGATGAGCAAAGATATTTCAAAAGCAATTCTTTGATTCAAACAATCAGCAGCGAGTTCGCCGCCGGCGCTAACAAGATATCCTCGACCCTGGATTCGACCATAGATAAGGTTATCTATTTAACCACCATTGATTGGTTTCCCAAGCGGCCCTGGTGGACTTCCTACAAAAAGGAAACAATTAACGAGGCGACCAGCGAGTTTACCAGCCAGTGCCAGGCGGTCCTGGTCAGCTATGGCTATAATCAATACACCTTTTTCCAGCTTAACTGAAGGGGGGGCACCGCCGTTACACTCCTGAACGGTTCAGGTTGGGGATATAAAGTCCCGGGTGGAATATTTAAATTCCCAGCACCTTTTTAACCAGCGCCTGTAGTTCCTCGACCTTGGCCAGTTTGAAAAAACTTCCCTGCACCTTGGTAATCTTTTCCAGTCGGTCCGCGGAGACATCGTCAACGGTACTGAGGATAACCGGCATGTCGATTTTCCTGACCTTACGCAGTTCAAGCAAAAACTTTTCTCCGCCCATAACCGGCATGACTATGTCCAGGATGATCAGATCAAAGGTTTGATCCTGGTCGATGATCTCAAGCGCTTCCTTGCCATTGTTCGCCCAGATCAGTTCCAAGCCCAGCTCAGACAAGATTACCCGGTAATAATCCTGTATGTCTTGATCATCTTCAACTACCAGAACTCTCTTGGTCATATCAAATTACCTCGCCTTCTAGATTAATAGTCATCTTGTTTTTACCGGCAACTCAATTATAACAGATAACCCTTGGTCTTTGCCGCCGGATTCGAGCGCTATGCTGCCGGACAAACCTTCAATTATTAATTTACAAATCGACAAACCAACGCCGGTGCCTTCCGCGGAGGCCGACGCCTGGTAAAACTTGTCAAAGGCCTGCCGGACTTCATTTTCACTCATTCCGATGCCATTGTCGGTAAATTTGACCAAAACCTTATCGGCAACCCTTGCCAGAGAAATGGTGATTTTAGGTTTTTCGGTAACGCTCCGGTATTTTATCGCGTTATTTATGATGTTGGAAAACACGTGAAAAAGCAGTTCGGGATCGGAGGAGATTGTGACCTCTTCGATGTCCTTTTCCAGGAGCATGTCATGGGCTGTCATCATGGAGTAATAATCATCCAGGGCTTTATTTATGATCTGAGCGACACGAGTCGATTCTCTTTTGAACTTGCGACCGCCGGCTTCCAGCCGGGAAAGATCCAGGATGTTATGGATAACGCTTTCCTGGCGCTTGATAGATGATTCCATCGTTTCAATGGTATGACTTATGTCTTCGCTCATTCCCCGCTCCAGGAGCATCATTTTCAGCAGGTCTTTCTGCATGTTTATTTTCGCGATCGGTGTTTTAAGCTCGTGGGTGACGTCGCGCATCAGGCTGTCCTTCATTTTATCCAGCGCTTTCAATTCCTCGTTTTGCTGTTCCAGTTCCTCTTTCGCCTGTTGCAAATGTTTCTCCGCTTTCTTACGTTCCGTGATATCCATGCCGTAGACGTTAACGTAATTGGCTTCCGTCACCGGAGCGAAGGTCAAAGAAAAAGTTTTACCATGACCTTCAAAGTCCGCCACCTGTTTCCGACCGGTATTTAAAGCGACTTCTGTGTGTTTACTGATAAACACATTTCCTGTTTCATCTTTTGAACCATTAAAAAAAACGGAACTGGCCTGGTTTTTATAAAGGATGACGCCGTTCCCGGCAACCCGAAGCACCGGATACGGATTTTCGCTGGGGAACTTCGCCAGTTTTTTAATTTCTTCCTCAGCGTTTTTACGCTCGGTTATTTCACGGATTATCCCGGTAAAATACAGTTCCCCTCCGGTTGTCCACTTAGCCAGTGACAGCTCCAGGGGGAATTCCGTTCCGTCTTTCCTTTTGCCGGCCAACTCAATGGTTTTGCCGATAATTTTTGTTTTATTGGTGGTCAGGGCATGAGAAAAACCTTTTCGGTGCGCTTCAACATAACGTTGCGGCATGATCATGGTCACGGGTTCACCAATCATTTTTTCCGCGGTATAACCAAAGATCTTTTCCGCCGACTGGTTCCAGGAAATAACATTTCCCCTTTTATCAACCGTGACGATGGCGTCGGTCGCTGTCTGGATAACGGAACGATATCTTTCTTCGCTCTCTTCCAGAGACTCCATGATGATACTGTTCTTCCAGGCGATAGCCGCCAGTTCAGCGAAAGCCGCCGCCAGCCGCGCGTCATTCTCGTCAAAACCGCCGGCTTTGTTGGCCAGGCCAAGCAGGCCTGAAACTTTGTCCCTTGATAAAATTGGCGCGAACAAGACATTTTCCAGCCGGGTGTGTTCCCTGGGCATAAATTTCTCCCATTCGCCACCAGCGAATTCATTATCATAAACAACTTTCCCCGTTTGATAAGCAGTCGCCCGCAGACCTCTGATCGGCATTGGCAAATCGGGATCGACCGTACAGGGAAGACCTCCCGAATCCAGGAAGAAAACCTCATTATCCTTGCCATTGGAAGCCAGCATGGCAACATATCCGGCTGTGGCTCCCAGCAGTGATTTACAGGGATCAAAGATCAAACGGGCGGTTTCTTTAAAATCATGAGCCTCCAAAATTGAGTGTGAGCTTTCCAGCAGAGCGGCAATCTCGGTT
>JAJRWM010000077.1 GCA_024276815.1 bacterium | reverse complement strand
GTTCCCTCGGACGCCGGTATGACAAATATCTAAAGTTTTTTGGGGAAGGTTTGGAAACCTACTTTTTTTTCGAAAAAAGGGGTTTCCAAGGTTCTATCCCCTCAAGCCTTTGATGTACCGCTTGAGCGAAACAAGGCTGGTTTTGGAAGGCAGACGTTGATCCTTTGTTGGCGGCTGGGTAAAGCAAGGGGGTAGTCTTTCTACTTAATTCTCCGGGTCGCTTTTAGCTTCGATCCCATATTTATCCATACGGTATTTCAGCACCCGGCGGGTAGTTCCCAAAAGCTCGGCCGCTTTTGTCTGCACGTAATCCGTCTACCTTAAAGCGTTGACGATCATCTCTTTTTGCAGAAGCGCTTCGCTTTCATGGAGGGAGAAATTGTTTTGAGCGGAGGGAGCAAATTTCTGGTTAGCCCTGATTTTCAAAGGTAAATCGGTCCAATCAATCAGTTCGTTGGGAATTAAGGAAACCAGGTATTCCACGATATTTTTCAATTCCCTGACATTGCCGGGCCAGTGATACCCGACCAGGAAATTGAGCGCTTCATCACTAAAGCGTTTCGCTTTCTTGTTCTGAGCTTTAACTGTTTGAGTCATGTAATAGGAGAGCAAGGCCCGGATATCATCGGGGCGCTCTCTGAGGGTCGGCAATTGTAGCGGGATAACATTTATCCGGTAGAAAAGATCCTGGCTGAACTGGCCGCGGCTGACTTCAAGTTCCAGGTCCTTGTTGGTCGCGAAAAGGAAACGGGCGTTGGTGCGGATCTGCTCCAACCCGCCTACCCTCATAAAAGTTTTATCCTGGATAACCCTGAGCAGCTTTGCCTGCCCCTCCAAACTCAGGTCGCCGATTTCATCAAAAAACAGCGTCCCCTGGTTAGCCAGATCAATTTTCCCCGGGGCCGAACGCTGAGCGTTGGTATAGGCGCCCCTCTCATGGCCAAAAAGCTCGTTTTCGATCAAGGTATCGGGAATCGCGGCGCAATTAACGGCGATAAAAGGGTGTTTGTTCCGCTTGCTGAGCCGGTGCAGCTCCCGCGCGATCAATTCTTTGCCGGTGCCGCTTTCCCCGCAAATACAAACAACACACTCCTCAGCGGCGACCATCTTGACCGCGTCCAGCACCCTGGTCATAGCCGCCGATTTATAAATAATCGGGCTGCTGGAACTGTCATGTTTATCGGCGGCGCCCGCGGTTTTAGCGTCCTGGTTTTTTAGGGCCACCTGGATACAGTTACTCAACTCTTTAATATCGAAAGGCTTGGTCAAGTAATCCACCGCGCCCAGTTTAATAGCGTCCACGGCCGTACGCACCGTTTTTATCGCCGTCACCATGATTACCGGCAAACCGGGATAATCATGTCTTACCCGCGCCAGAAGATCCATGCCGTTTTGATCCGGCATGATAATATCCATTAAAGCCAAATCAAACGGCTGGTTGGCGAACAGTTCCAGAGCTTCCTTGCCACTGCTGGCACAGGTAATCCGGTATTGATCCTTGAGCACCATTCTGATTGAGTTATGAATATTGATTTCATCATCAATGACCAGTATTTTCTTCACTTATACTCCTCGATACCGGCAACTTTAACAGGCGCTTCCTCTGTCACCAGCGAACCTGGCAGACTGATTTTCACGATAAAAGCATTTTCTTCGGCTTTGGTGATTTTCAGACTACCGCCCATATTCTCGATTAACCTCAAGGCGTAGAGAATTTCAACGCCTTTTGGCCGTTGCGCCGTGGAAAGGAAGTCTAGTTCCATATCGATATATTGCGGCTGAAACTTTAGCGTAAAATAAAGCTCCAGCAGGCTTTGGGCACGCACTTCAGCATCCGCCCCACAAGTCGCGGCGGCATAATTAACGGTGAGGCTCAACGGCTCGTTGACAACTTCCAGGATTATTGACCAGATCAGGCCGGCGGCCTCACACAGTTTCTGACAATTACCTTTTAAATCATAGCGGAGACCGGGTTCAAAAACAATCCTTAGCTCAGGATAGTTCGCCCCCAGTTGTTCTTTGATCAGTTCGAGAAAATCGCCGACCTCAAAGTCTTCAGGGCTGCTCTCCGGCAGAGAGACCTTCTCCAGATAATTGTTCAGCCGATTATTGATAACGTTGATCTCGCTGGTTACAAACCGGGAAAAGCTTGTCCGGAAATCAAGATCATCGATTTTTTCAGGCAGCATCTGGGCAAAGGTCTGGATGGAAACAAGCGGATTTTTCACGGTGTGGACCAAATCCAGCACCGTGTTGTGAATCAGGGAAAACGGCAGCGATACCACCTGCTTTATTTTAGCGGGCATCAACACCAGGTTCGATTTCTTCTCAGCCTTCACCTCGCCCATCTTACTTTCAGAGACCAGCGGCGCGGTAATTTTGGGGGGGGGCAGGTCTGTGCTGAAAGCTCTCCGCATCGCGGTCTGAAGCTCCAAAGAATTAAAAGGCAGAGGAATCAGGTGTATCGGGGGCGTGTCCGACGGAATAAACGGCAATTCTTTCGAGGGTGAAACAACGCAGAAAAGACAAACCCGCGCGGGGATATCAGCAAGATCAGTAAAACCGGAGCCGGGCAAATTAAAGATCAAACCATCCGGGGCCTGATTTTTCATCAGTTCCTTTGCCTTGCCCCATGAGTCAACGTAGTTAACTTCATATTGGCGACTTAAGTTCAAGCCGATAAAGCATTGGTTGATCGCCTGGTCTTTTATGATAATTATTTTCCGCACCATACCCAGCCTTGCTTTCCTTAGCGCTCAAACGGTATCCCTGCTATTTTAACACTTTTTCCAACACTTTTTAAATATGAATCTTTTGGGGGAATGACACTGGCAGTTCGCCCACTTCACTGACGGGTTACTTGGGCTGACGAAACCACGCCGGCGGTAAAAGATATTCTTGTCTCATTTAACAACCTGGGCGGTCATTTCATAAACCGCGAAATATTGGTCGAGGTAGCGTGGCTTAATCAGGTAGCCCAGACTTTTATAACCCCGCATCACATTTTTTTCCTTAAGGGGAACAGGCCTGAGAAAAACCAGATAGGTTTTACTGAACCGCTTCCCGAATTTTCGCAGAAAGTTATCCACTTTCGCCGGAATTTCCCGCAACTTTTCAGGATAACCCAGTTCCAGTATTCTCCTTTCCGTCTTAAAGCGAACCCACCAGGACTCGGAACCGATAAACAACGAGTCCGGCGGCGTATTCTCTTTTATCCAGACGGCGGCCGGCAGATATATCTTCATTTTGTCCAGCTTTAATCCGGCCAGTCCCTGGTTGGTCTGATAGCCCGCAAAACCCAACAACAAGACGGCGATCAATCCCAGGATTAGATTGTCAAGCTTTATTTCGCCGGCAATATTTTCATAATATTTATATCCCACAATAAGAATTAACGGCATGAGTACAAGATATATTGGGCTTACCAGCCGGGAATTTATCGCGTCAAAATAATAGACGCTGGCGGTATAAATCAAGACCAGGGCATAAACAGCTATCCAGATAATCGAGAGCAGGATCAAGGCGTCGGGTTCTCGGTCCCGAAGATTTTTCAGGCCGGAACGTTCTCCTCTTTTAAAGTATGCCCACGCGATAAGCCCGCCGCTAACCAGCAGGGGCAGAATCATATCGGTCAGGGTTGTTTGTAAAAAGCGGGATATATTAGTAAACAGTCCGCTGACGGAAGCCGGCCGGTCAATACCGGTCAACCGACCGGTCAGTAAATAGTTGCGGTAAAACCAGGGGCCGACGATTATAATAAAGGGAATTAAAGCGCAGAACATACCGGTCAGATAGGTGGTGCCTTTTCCGCCCTCGTTATTATTGGCCGCCAGCAAAAAAAACAGGCCGGCCAGGGCCGAGATGCTCAGCGATACTCCCAGGTAGCGGCACATAACGGCCAGACCGGCGACAATCCCCAGCAGGATAAAAAGCGAACGCGATAATGAGCGTACCGCGGTATTGAAGAGCAAGAAAAAGACTCCCACCAGCAGATAGAAAAGCGGCTCGCTCCAGACATGCCGCCAGACTTCGCTGAAACAGGATATGACCAGCCACATAACCAGACAAACGATGCCAAAGGAAGGTGAGGAATGGATTTCACCGATTTTGTAGACGCACAGCAGACAGAGCAGGTAGGAAATGATCAGGATTAAGCGCGCGCTCCACAAGGCGCTCAAGCCAAGCTTAATACCTGACGCCAGCAACAGGGGATAGAGAGGCGGCCAAAGCAGTCTCTTTTCCGGGACAAAAGCGGAGTCCAGCTCCAGATGATAGGAAGAAAAGCCTTCGCCAGCGGCGATATTTCTCGCAATATCAAAATAAAGCACGGAATCAGGGGAGAACTCCAGCCGCACAGCGAATGACGCCGACAAGACCAAGCCCAGCATAAGCCAAGGCAAAGGGTGGGCAAAATTAATCCATGATCTTCTTATGAATAAAACTATCTCGTTTTCCTATCCGTTTTCTTCAAGCGGCCAGGCGCTCAGACAGCTGGTTATAGTATAGCTTTATTTCGAGGCGCGTTGAAGACAGAAATCAAATTGGAGATAATGCGTCAGTCTTTTTGGGGAAAGAGGAGCCAGGGTGTAAACATAAAACAACCGATCAACCGGGATTTTAACACGGGGTCTTTATTTCCCGGTCAACCTTGGAATCATCAATCTCCCGCTCAACCAGGGGAAGTTCATCTTCAGCGGCGGAGTTCTCGTTAAATTTATTGACCTGATAATTCTTGAAATAGTAGTCAATCTGCTTGATAAGGTACTCATCCTTGGTCAGGGAATAGTAGGCGACATCATTCAGGGAGATCATTTCGAGGATATCGTCCTCCACCAATTCATTGATATCGTTTTTAAGCCAGGAAGAATTAACGCCTAAAACCTTCGACAAGTTGCCCAGATGATGTAACGCGGTAGGGTTTTGCTGGTAGAAAGAGGTGAGCCGCACCTTTAAGGGAGTGTTGATTACCTGGTTCGAGAATTTCTCCACAATCTGGTCCATGCTTTCTTTACTTTGAGAACCGAACAAACGGGTCTGGTTACCGCCCATGGTTTTCGCCTGGTAAAGAGCTTCGTCAGCCTTTTCGACCAAAGAGTCGGCCAGGGTATCATCAACCGGGTAGCTGGCGACGCCGCAGGAAATGGAAAGTTGAACGGTGCTATCGCCGCAGGAAATGGGATTCTGGTTAATCTCCAGCCGAACTCTTTCCGCCAACAATCTGGCCTGATTGGCATTGGCCTTGGGACAGATAATGACAAATTCGTCGCCGCCAATACGCGCGACGCAGTCAATATCGCGCACCGACTTATTGATTCTTTCCCCAACAACCTTGATAATATTATCCCCAACCAGATGACCATAAATATCGTTAATTTCCTTCAAGCCATCCAGGTCAGCGATAATCAGGGAGAAGTTGCTTTGATAACGTTTCGCCCTTTGAAATTCTTCTGTCAGACGCTGGTAAAAATACCGCCGGTTATACAGTTGGGACAACTCGTACGTAATCGCGAGTTTTTCCAGTTCCGCGGTAGACACCATGTTATATAATGACGATGCGATAAATGGTATTAAATCGCTCAGCCGGGTCAGATCGTCATGGTTAAAAAGCTGGCGGTCGATTTTATTGCTGATATTAAGCGTGCCCAGCAAACGATTTTGATGGATTATGGGATAAGTGATAAAAGAATTATTATAGTAATTCGGCCGGTTGCGGATAGAAAACGATTTTTCGATATCGGTAACAAAAAGCGGCCGCCGGTTTTTCACTACTTCCTCTGTCACGACATTCTCTTTATCAATCTTGGCGTTTTTTATCACTTCGTGATCCAGGCCTTTGCCTGAAATAATAACCAGAAACTTGTTACCCGGCTCGAGCAACAACAGGGAGACCCTGCTAACCCGTAAAATACTGCTCACCATTTTAACGATCAAGTCGCTGGCCTGTTTCGTATCAGAGACATTAACCAGAATCTCGTTAATATTGGCGATAGTCGTCATCCTGGAAACCTCACGGGTGATATCCCGCTGTTGCCGGACCAGGCTTAAGGCTTGCCCGGCATGTGCCAGGAAAGTCGCCAGGAACTGTTCTTCTTTATCAGTCAAAGCCTGTTTATTGTTCTTGATTATTTGCAGAGAGCCGATTTCCTCATCGTCTCTTCTCATGGGATAAAAGGCTGAGGAAGACAAAACGGCCTCAACCAGAGAATCATTTTCCCCAGACCGGCTCATTGCGAACTTCAAGCAAGCATGATGCGGAGAGAGCCCGGCCAAGTACGGCTTGAGGTCATCCCTGGTCAACGCCAGTTGCTCGATACTGCTCTGGCTGGAAGCGCGCCAGAAAAAACTGAAATCAGACTGCTCGCTGTTGTTTTGGGAAAACACAGAGATGCTTTCGGCGTCAATAAATTTCAGGATTGTATCCAGGACAAAGTAGATAATATCCGCCGGCTGGGATAAATTATAGAGACTTAAAATAGACTGCTGCAGGTAGGATACTCTCATCTTCTCCATATATCAAGGAACCCCTTTGATTTTACTGCTGGATCTTTATGCTATTTTCATACCATATCGCGTTCCGACCGGCGGGCAGGAGCCGGGGAGCAACAAGCTATCTCGTTGGCACGAAAGACAAACCAGGCAATCTTAAATCATTTTACGGCGTTTATTTGTTATTCCATATCTCATATTACCATTTTTTACTATGGCATATTTTACTCTATACCGGAAAAAAATTCCACAATCCTGAGCTTTTTAGTGGCAACCGCACTAAAAATATTTAAAGTATAAGGAAATAGTTGCGGCAAGATTAAGCGGTACCGGATGACTGACGATATTTTCTCTGTTTACAAAATAAGCCGCGAAGGAGAAAACAAGTCATGTTAGTAAAGAAATCAGCCAGCATC
>JAJRWM010000076.1 GCA_024276815.1 bacterium | reverse complement strand
AGCTCCGGCCGGCCGCACCCATCATGTCTTTTAGCAACCCATCCACAACATCGAGAAAAACCTCGGCGTAATTTTGCGCCCCCTCCGGAACTTGCTGCAGACGCCGGGTCGCGAAGCTGGCGAAAGTTATAATGATCCCCATTACAACCCAGGTCATAACAATGGTTTCGGTAACCGGAACCTGCCCGACCTGAAAGACAACTTTTGACGCTACCGTATCAGCAACGGAACTCACTTGGAAGCCTCCTCAATGATGAGAGATTTTTTTAAGATAAAGGTGTCGAGAAAAATAACAATTTTAGGCAAGAGAAACCCCAGGACAACTGCGGCGTTGTTCAGATTATGTTTACGTACGGCAACGATGAAGGCAACCGCGTAAATAGCTTGACGTTTAAAATACTCGGCTTTTAAAAACCTTTTAGGGTTCCTTACTTTGGGGAATCGGCAAACCGCGATTTTTAACAGTTTAAAGTTCAGCACGGCGATCAGCGTGCCAAAGGCCAGACCGGTAATCAGACTCTGCCGTTGCGGAAACAAAACAAAAAAAGAACCCAGAATCAGCAACAGGTAAAAAGTCTCCTGAATAATCCTGGCGGCTGTTTTTTCTACGAGACCCATTTTTTAAAACCCATTCTAAGGCGTTTAAGATCCATAAGTAAAGCAAAACAAGAACCCTGAAAAGCCCTTTTCCGAAAAAAAGCAGGTTATTCCACACCTTCCCCAGATTTATCATTCGAGTTGTCAAAGCGCTAAAACTTTAACCAGGAGAAACCTTCGGCAAGAACAGTTTCATGCGCTAGCTTATCTTTTTCCGGAGCAAAAGGAAAGCATTGTATACACCTACGGCAACTCCAACCAAGACAAACAAAAGTCGAATCGCTTTCGGAAAGGGAAAGCTGGTTGTCAAAAAAGACCCCAGCCAGGTAAAAAACAAAAGCGGCAACAAAACAGCCAGCCCCAAACCGCTCAACAAACCCAAAAAACCAGCCAGGTTCAGCCACTTGCCACCCATTAATACTTCCCTAATCAGCTTTGATAAAAGGAACCTTCTTAAGCTCTATCCTCTTTTTCGAAAAATCATACTCGATTTTATCATCCGTTACGATTTCTACCGGTTTTGGCCGTTTGCCACCCACTCCCATATCACAATTACCTTCAAAAACCACTCCCTCGGCGATCACAACCTGGCGTGCCTTGATATCGCCAAAAAGTTGGCCGCCGGTGATAATTTCCAGCTTGTTTTTGGCTTCGACATTGCCATAAACTTTCCCGCCGACAACAACGCTGTCGACTGATATTTCACCGGAAACGTGGCCGTTTTTGCCGATATACAAGCTGCCTTCACAAAGAATACGCCCTTCAAAAAAACCATCAATACGTATATTACCGCTCCCCTTGAGTTCGCCGCGTACTTCCGTTCCCGAACCGATGATGCTTTCAATTTTACCGCTTGCGGCATTGTTTACGGTTTCTTTACTTGATCTTAACATTTCACTGTCCTCACTTTAATTGAGCATATATGTCATGGGGTCAACATACTTGCCATTAACTTTAACAGCGTAATACAGATGAGGCCCTTTTTCCCAGATGTTTCTGCCACTGTTGCCGCAGGTCGCTATCACCTGCCCCCGCTTGACACGTTCGCCGGCCCGGACTTTATTGACGTAGTTATGAGCATAGATCGTCTGGTAACCGTTTCCGTGACTGATAACGACTTTGTAGCCATAATCCCCGTCTTTGCCGGAAAAAGTTACCCGCCCGTCAGCGGTCGAGCTGACCGGCGTCCCCATCCTCGCGACGATATCGACTCCGTTATACTGTTCCTCGTAACCGGTAAAAGGAGAAACATAGCGACCAAACTCCTGTTTAATCCAGCCCTGGATAGGCCAGATTGACGGAGTTGAAGAGAGCAGGGATTTTTGGGAATCCAGATAAGATTCCAGTTCGTTGAAGCTCTGGTAACGAATTAAAACTTTTTCCTTGAGGCTGTTAACATCATTCAAATATTTTTTATCGCTGTCGCTGTCAGAAAAAGCCTGAACAACGTCGTCCCTGAAATCCCGCCAGGTTTCATCACTGACATCAGGCCCGCCTTTACCGTCGCTGGACAATTTTTCCTCGTGCACTTCCAATCCGGTCATGATACGAAGTTTGTCGTAGAATTTTTTCAGGCGCATCATAATTTTGTTTAGTTTTTGAATTTCATGCGCCTGACTGCCCCGTTCTTCTTCCAGGCGCTCATTTTTCTGGGCGAGTTGATTGTTAAGCGGAGCCAACGATGATATCTCGCGCTTGACTCTGCTGTAATCGATCACCAGCAGAGAGAGGGCGATTAAAAGGATAACCAGGGATATCCCCGCGGAATAGAGAAAAGTCAGAGGGATTCTGAAATTGTAAACATGCGCTTCCGTATGAGGCACAACCATGATACTGATTGATTTTTTTCCCAAGATTCATCTTCCTCCCTAAGACAGACCGCTAATATTTATTGCATAATAAACGCCTGATGTCAACAATTAATCGCCTTTGGAGTTCCCTCAAAATTTTGTGGGAAAAACCTCTTGTCTTAAAAGGTTTCTTTTCCCCCGCCCCTTTTCCCGGTATACCGTGCGGGCGGTCCAAACGCTAAAAACTTTAATTCGCCTGTCGGCGATAAAGCAAGAGGTAAAACCTTGTTCCCATAAAACGTTTCTCTCTTAAAGACAAAAGTTACTTATCAAAAAGATTTGAATGACCCTGCGCCCCGGAACTGGGAAGTTGACGGAAACTCTCCAGGGGAACCGCTGACAGACAAGTGAACACAGGGACAACCCGGCGAAAACAACGACTCAAAAATAAATAAACCTAACCCCGCAACAAGTAACGAGTCATTCTGGCGGCATAATAAACGTGTACATCGCCTCGCGTTACATGACAGGCTTTTAATGCCCATATATATATCGGACAAAACAAACAGGTTCTTTATTGAATAGTTCCATTCATCAGAACAATCACATTGTTTTTGGGCAAGTCTTGAAATAGGGGTTAACAACCGCGCTTCCGCCGCCCCCGCTCAGCCCCCCCCCAAGACATCTTCGGGACTTTTTGCGGTTGAAGTATAAGTCTTGTCAGCTGGCGGCATAATAAAGATTACACCTGGCCGCAACACACTCTAGCGATATACGCTTCAAGCTTCGATGAGGCCGAGAATCCGGTCAAGATCATCATCGCTGTAATACTCTATTTCGATGACCCGGCGCCTGGAGCTCTTTTTAATATGCACCTTCGTTCCGAAATAATCTTTCAATCTATCCTGTATAGCTGTAATATACGTATCGTTTTGCTGGCTCTCTTTTTTCTTTGTTTTTCTAGAATCAACCTTTTGCGGGGCGCCTTTGACAATTCTCTCTGTTTCCCGAACCGAAAGCCCCTCTTCGATAATTTTGCGGGCGATTAACAGCATTTCTTCCTGGGTTGGCAACGCTAAAAGCGCGCGCGCGTGCCCCATGGAAATAGTGTTGGCTACAAGCGCGTTTTGTATAATCGCCGGTAATTTTAGCAAACGAAGAGTGTTACTAATGGACGAACGATCTTTGCCAACCTTCTGAGCGAGGTCTTCCTGGCGAAAATTAAACTCTGAAATAAGCTGCTTGTAGGCAAAAGCCTCTTCTATGGGGTTGAGGTCTTCCCTCTGGATATTTTCGATTAGCGACAATTCCAGCACTTCGACATCGCTGGCGTCTCTGATAATCGCCGGCATGCCGGGCAGATCAAGTTCTTGCGCCGCGCGCCAGCGTCTCTCGCCAGCGATTATTTCATATTTATCGCCGGCTTTGTGTACCAGTATTGGCTGAATAATCCCCTTTTCACGAATGGAGGCGACTAATTCCGCGAGTTTTTCAGGGACAAAAGATCGGCGTGGTTGACGAGGATTGGGGACGATTTTATCCATTGGCAACAAAACAATTTTTTCTTCCGAGCTGTGGATATCGTCAGACACAACATATTTTCCATCCCCACCCTTGAGTGGTATCAGAACATCAAGACCTCTCCCCAACCCCTTTTTAACCATTTTTGATCACTTCCTTTGCCAGTTTTAAATAGGATTTTGCGCCCTTGGAAGAAAGATCATAGAAAATAATTGGCTGCCCGTAGCTGGGCGCTTCACTCAACCGTATATTGCGGGGTATTATTGAATTGAAGAATTTCTTTTTGAAAAACTTTCTAATCTCCGCTTCGACCTCCCGGGAGAGGTTGGTTCGGGCGTCGAACATCGTCAACAACGCACCCTCGATAACAATTTTTGAGTTAAGGCGTTCTCTCACCAAGTCAATAGTGCTCATGAGTTGGCTCAGCCCCTCTAAAGCATAATATTCACTCTGAATGGGAATAATAACACTATCCGCGGCAGTCAAAACATTCACGGTAAGAAGACCCAATGAGGGCGGGGAATCAATGATAATATACTTATACTTATCCTTGATTGATTCTATTGATGCGGATAATCGCCATTCCCGCTTATTGAAGGTTGTTAATTCTATCTCAGCCCCGGTCAGGTGAATATCAGCGGGAGCGATATCCAGATATCGCTCAATCTCCAGGCAAGGAGTGTTGACGATAATTTCACGGAGCGGGACATCCTTAATCAGAACATCGTACATGCTCTTATCAATTTTACTTTTCTCTAATCCCAACCCACTGGTGGCGTTGGCTTGAGGATCGATGTCCAAAAGCAGCGTTTTTTTCTCCGCCGCCGCCAGACAAGCCGCCAGATTAATAGCGGTAGTTGTTTTCCCCACGCCGCCCTTCTGGTTAGCGACCGCGATGATTCTGCCCATGTAGCCCTTCCAGGATTAACAGGAAGATGTTCCACGTGAAACATCTTCAAAAATTGATACTTCTCTTTGGTGGCTAAACATTGGGATCTTGCCCACAACAACCCTGATTATTCGCCAGCCGCCGCCAAGCAAACAAAGGGCGGACTCGCTCTCAGGGCCGTTATAAAGAAAAATCCGACCCCCCGCCCTGGTTATAGACTTTAAATCCTCAGCCATTTTTTTGCTAACCTTCAACGCCCTCAAAAGGATTATATCATATTTTTGGTTAAAAAGTTTTAAGTCGCCGTCAAACTTTTTATTTATTATAACATATCCCGATAAAACAATTTTTTCAAGTAAGGATTTCAGAAATATAGTTTTTTTATAGTTTTTTTCAATTATTGTCAGATTGATGCCGGGATACAATATTTTTAGCGGCAGGCCAGGGAAGCCGGCTCCGCTACCAATATCGACAACATTTTCATTGCCGGAAAAACATTTGTGAGGTAACCATGAGTCCGCTATATGCTTCAGCCAGAAAATCCGCTCGTCAAGCTCACCGCATAAATTTATTTTTTCACCCAATTTTATCAGTTCGCTATAATAAATATTTAAAAGATTTTCCCGCTGCGGAGATATGCAGATGCCGGTCTCAGCCTCAATCGCGTCTTTAATTGTTTGCCTTGACATGAGCTTTTCTTTCTCGGCTGAAAAGATAAACCATCAATACGGAGATATCAGCGGGGGAAACACCGGATATCCTCGATGCCTGCCCCAGAGAATCAGGCATATACCGGGATAACTTTTCCCTCGCTTCGTTGGTCAGACCGGGGATTTCCCTATAATCAAGCTCAGGAGGAATGACGGTCTTCTCGTTTTTTTCAAAACTCTTGATTTGCCGCTCCTGTTTTTTGATATAACCTTCATATTTAATCGCTATCTCCGCTTGCTCCTCAACTTCTCTGGCCTCATCGCTCTGAAGAAGGCCAACCATTTTCAGATCCCCGATTTTTATCCCCGGCCTCTTTAATAAATCTGATAAAGATGAAACCTTGCTTGTATCTTCAACACCCAGTTCAACGATTTGCCTTTTGCTTTCCGCGTCAAATTTTACAGTCTGGGATAATCTGTCTCGCAACGCTTCAATGCGCGACATTTTAACCCGGTACTGGTCGTAGACGGCCCGGCTAACCAAGCCCAACCTAAAACCAAAATCTCTTAGCCGCGCGTCAGCGTTATCCTGCCTAAGCAGCAAACGATATTCCGCCCTGGAGGTGAACATGCGATATGGTTCCTCGGTGCCACGAGTCACCAGGTCATCGATGAGAACGCCAATGTAGGCCTGAGATCTTTTCAAGACCAGTGGCTCGCATTTTCTTGTTTTTTGAACAGCGTTAATACCGGCGATTATTCCCTGCGCGGCGGCTTCCTCATAACCTGATGTTCCGTTGATCTGCCCGGCCAGGAAAAGCCCATCGATGTTTTTTGTTTCCAGGCTTGATTTTATTTGGTATTGGTAGACATAGTCATATTCGATCGCATACGCCGGCCTGATGATTTCAACGTTTTCTAACCCCTCAATAGTTCTAAGGGCTTTAATTTGAATTTCTTCGCTCAGGCTGGAGGAAAAACCATTGGTATAAATTTCTTGCGTGTTGAAACCTTCAGGCTCCAGAAAAATCTGATGGCGGTCTTTATCGGCGAATCGAGTAACCTTGTCTTCAATGGAAGGACAATAGCGTGGCCCGACACCGGTGATTTTCCATGAGTACAAAGCGCTTTCTTTTATATTATCCAGGATAATTTTATGGGTTTTCGCATTGGTATAGGTTAAATAACAAGCAACTTGCCGGGGCTTAAAATCTTTTGTTTCAAAGGAAAAAGGTT
>JAJRWM010000075.1 GCA_024276815.1 bacterium | reverse complement strand
GGCGGAAAATTCTCTGGGCGGTAACGGTCGCGTTGTCGTGCGTTATTCTGGAACCCAGAATTTGCTTAGAGTTATGATCGAAGGCGAGGAGCAAAACAGGATCACCAAGATAGCGGAAAATATTATCAAAACCGCGATTCAGGAAATTTCGGAATAATTCATGAAAAATGTGCCCTGGATACCCCGTACGGGAGCGCGGGGTTCTTTACTGTTTTTTAAGGACTTTGTAACGCCTGGTAAAGCTCTTCGGCTTTAGTTATGTTGGAGAAATCGGGATAAAATTTCAGAATAATCTCCAGGAGCGGTTGAGCTTCCTGCCAGTCGCCTTTTTCTATCAGTATCAGGGCCTGGTTAAAAAACTTGCCCGCTTCTTTCTCCGTGCTTTTGGAATAATTTTCTATTCCTGATTCCATCGAGAGAATGGTTCCTTCCAGCAATTGTCCTGATGGATTAAACGCTTTAATCTTATCCTTAGGTTCCACATTGACTTCCCCTGAGGGGAAAATCATGGTGCTTGAGTTGGGATAGACCTTGAATACTTTTACCCTGCCGATTGATTTTTCCGTAAATTTGCTGACCAGGTCGGTTATCGGTGAATTTTCCGCTTCGATACGAATCAGCGACAGGACGTCATTTTCGCTAATGCCGTCTTTAAAGCCCAGATTTACTTTCAGGTAGGTTTTTGGTTTTTCGCCAACTATTCCTAGTGACAAGTAATAATTACCATCTACGAACTCCCTGAAGGCTACTTTAGAGCCATCTCGCGACCAGGCGATACTGCCTTTTTCCAAACTGATGCTATTTCCCAGGACCAGGAACTGCTCAAATTTTTTATGCCAGAGGTCGTTGATGACAAGCTTGCCGTTTTTTCTGCTAAGATATAGTCTGCCGTTAGGTGAAAAGGGGATTTTCTCGCCTCCGAAATTACTGCGTCCCAGCAAGTTAACCAAAGGGATCGCCTGTCTTCCCTTAACGCTTCTCGTGACCTGTAATTCGTTAATTATGGTAACAGAAGGTTTTTTCAGGCTGTACTTGGCAATGATTTCCGTGCCGTTTTCCAGCCAGCAGGGTTTCGAACCTCCGACAACTTTTCTTTTCCGTTTGTTTTTAATGTCATATACCCAGATCTCGGATTCTCTCGCGGAGGCCTGGTAAGTCAATTTCCCGCTGTTTGAGGACCAGGAGGGAAAGGCGCCCTTGGTTAGTTTGGTTATATTGCTTCCTTCCTCAGTATCCACCAAAAAGATGTTCTCCTCGGTGGAAAAGGCGATTCGGCGGTTATCAGGAGCCAGGGACAGCGCGATTATAGGTTTATCCAGTTTGTTTTTATTCAGTATTTTGTAACTTCCACTTTCAGTATTAAAGACAACGATTGTCTGCAAACTCTTGGTCTTCAGCAAGCCCAGCAGAGACTCGTTGTCGGATAGCCAGAAGAACAGGCTCAGGTCAATAGGGAATTGTTTGGCGTCGACGAAGGTCAACTCATCGAACGGTATAGAGTCATAAATCCAGGAGCTGTTGCTTGGCTTCGACCCGGTTTTTTCTTGGTAACCGGGGTCTTTGGCGTGAATTTTGGGGTATCCTTTAAGGGGTGAGAGGTAATATCTTTTATTCATAATTCTGAAGACCATGCGGGTAATTAAATCCTCCGCCTCATCGGCTTTACCGGTAACGATTTCCGTTTTGATCAGGTTTTCATCTTTGACTCCGACCAGGCCCGTGAAAATACTGGTTAACAGCGGGTTAATTTCACAGTCGGTAAATATGACCAGGTCAGCGTTAAGCTGTTTGCCAATTTTGGTCGCGTTTTTCACGTTCAATAGTTCGTATGACTTAAAGCCGCTCTTCTGAATGGCGTAATTTACTTCCTTGAGGTCAATAACCTCTATTTCCAGGAAACGTTTGAACTCCTCGGCGAATTTATTGGTCAATTTGGGTTTTTCGTAAATGGGAAAAATAACAACTCTTTGGCGGGTGTAATTATTGGGAAAGTCATTAACGGCGTTTAGAGGCGCGTTAACGCTGATTAGTAAAGCAAAGAAGAGAATAATACCTTTTTTTTTCATGAAGTCCCGGTAATTCGAAATAGATTGCCATAATTCTAACATTTTCCTTTACGATGTCAAGGAGTTCCTCGCTTGAAGCAAGGCGATTCGTTTCTCTGAAAGGATTCTTGAAATATGAATTGGGATAGTGTTTCTTTATTGGCCGAAGGCTATTTAAAGCTTGGGGGGTGCCGAGGGGGAGCGCGAGTTGGTGAGCCTGTTTATATCGCTTAGCCAGAGAACTGTTTTTCTTGAGCGAGTTTAAAAAAAAGCCTCAAACTGTAAGTTTGAAAAAAGTTCTCCCCTAAGAACTTTATACTTGATTGCCCTTTCTTTGCTTTAGGGGAGGAACTCAGGGAACAGGCCCTTAAAATTATTCGACTATAAGGTTCAGGGTGTTCTGGCCGTCTTTGACGGTGAATTCGGTGCGGGTGAGTTCTTCCAGTTTGAGGTTTTCGACGGTGATGATGTAAACGCCCGGATTGACGCTGTCAGCGGTATAGCTGCCATCTTTATTAATCCGGTAGGGGGTGCCTAGTTCGGTTTTCTTGTCATAGATGACAACGTCGCCGGCAGAGAGCGGAGAGCCGTTCCGGTGCTTGACAACCCCTCGCAGGCCGCTGCCTTTCTCCAACACGACTGTCACCTGGTAAACATCTTTTTTGCTAATGGTCAGTTCCTGGAATTTTTCTTTGTAGCCGGGCGCTGACACGCTATATTTTATTGTCCCCGGCTCCAGTCCGTAAAGGGCGAAGTCGCCTTTTTTCGTTAACTGGTGGCCTTTAGCTTCCTTGCCGATCCAGCGGTAGGCGGCTCCCTTGTTAATTATTTCCCCTTGTTCATTTTTGACCACGCCAAGCAGAACGCTGAATTTTTGCTCCCAGACCTGACGGGCATAGACATCTCTTTCCGGCTCAGGCAAAGCGTCGACGATTTTTGTCTGGTCGTCATTTTTCAGTATCTTATACTTGGTATCAAAAATTGTTTCAATTTCCCCGGAATCCCATTGAGCCTTGATGGCGTTCATGCCTTCGCCGCTGATTTGCAGAAGGATATGGTAGGGATCAAGGAAATGGTGAGTTATCTGGGGGTCGTAAAGCACCCAGCCGGCGTCGGGATAGAACACTTCCACCCAGGCGTGCAGGACTCCTTCGCCCTTGCTGGCTGTCCACTTGCTCTGGGGAGGCAGATAGCCGATCCATTCCCGGGCCGGGATACCGACGCCGCGTAAGAGCGCCAGGGTAAAATTGGAGTAACCGGTACACTTGGCCTGCCGGTTTTTCAGGACGGAGAGAGCGTCTTCCGGTAGTTTCAGGGTCTTGTCATAGGAAATATTATCCCCGACCCAATTGACTACGGCGATGACGGCTTCGTATTCCGTCTTTTTATCTTTGGTCAGGCTTTGAGCCAGTTCTTTGATCTTGGGATCATTTATCTGGATATTTTTATCGGCCACCAGGTAGGGGGTGGAGTTTTCGAACAGCCAGCCGTCGGGAATGGGAAATTCCACGCTGGAATTAAACTGGGAGGCCAGGGAATGAATTTTAACGACTTTACGGGCAGGCGTATTCTCAACGACTTCCTGGGTGAAGGAATATGATTTATAGGTCGGGATAAACATTACGCCTGTCGGATTGGTTATCTCAAACCAGACAGTCTGCTCGCCCTGGATCACGTAGGTCTTGCTAAAAACCGGCCGGCAGAGGCAGAGTAGAATCAGGAATACGGTTGTTGTTTTTAGCGCGTCAGCTCGCGGCGTTTTCTTCATTCTTGTCCGTTTTCTGGCTGGCGGCGGTATCCTGGTCCCGCATCATGTGCAGTTCATCTTTTTTCAGCAGACGGTCCAGATCGAGCAGGATCAGCAAGCGGTCTTCCAACTTGCCAACGCCCTTGATATATTCTTCATCGATAGCGGAGACCATTGAGGGAGCCGGTTCGACGGCGCTGGCCGGCAGCCGCAGGACTTCGCTGACCGCGTCGACGATTATCCCCATGGTCATATCAGCTATTTCCACAATGACAATTCTGGTATCGTCCTCATTGATCTCGCTGGTTAAATTAAAACGTTTTTTGATGTCAATAATCGGTATTACCTTGCCCCTGATATTGACCACGCCTTCAACAAATGACGGTGAGTTAGGGATAGAGGTAATTTCAACCATGCGTATGATTTCCCTGACCTGGATAATATCAACCGCGTATTCCTCATTGGCCAGAATAAAACTAACCAGTTGCAGTTCCCGGGTGTCAATATTTTCTACCATTCGGCTTCTCCCTCTTCATAATTAGCTTATCTTATTCGCATACCGGTCTTTTCAGCGCCGATATCATCAACCTTGAACTGATTTACCAGCAGTTGCAGTTCCTGAGCCAATTCCGCCAAATTTTGTGCGGAGGAAGCCAGTTCCTGTGAGGAGAGGGTAGTCGTATGAACGCTGGCCGCGGCGGCGTCCGCTTTACCCGAAGTATCCTTGGCAATTTCGGAGATATTAGCTGTTGATCTTAAGGTCTCGGTAAACGAAGCGGCCTGTTCCTCAGCCGCCGCTGAAATGTCCTGCATGCGATGGGTGACATTGCCGACCTGCTCAATGATCTGCTCAAGGGCGTCGCCGGCTTTGTTCACGACCTCAACGCCTGATTCAACTTTCTCGTTCCCCTGGTTCATCGCTTTAACTGTATTATCGACCGAGTTGAGCACGACATTAATTAAAGAGGTTATTTCACCGGCGGCCGACGCCGAATTTTCCGCTAATTTTCTGACTTCGTCGGCAACCACGGCGAAACCGCGCCCCTGCTCGCCGGCCCGGGCTGCTTCAATCGCGGCGTTAAGCGCCAGCAAATTGGTCTGTTCCGCGATAGTCGTTATGGTATTAACGATATTGCCGATTTTTTTGGCTTCTTCGTTCAGTTTGTTGATAGCTTCGGTCGCGGTAGACGAAGTGTCTTTAATTTCCTGCATCATATTTACCGCGGCGACCACTGATTCACCGCCGGTTCTGGCGTTTTCGGAAACCTGGTTGGCGGCGTCGGCGGAAGCTTGTGAAGAGGCGGCTATTTCTTCAGCGGAAGAGTTTAGGTCGCTCATCTGTTTGTTTACGCTTTGCAAGTCCCTGTTTTGTTCGTTGCTGCCCCGGGAAATTGTTTCAACTGAAAGAGCCACATTTTGCATGGCTTTACCAACTTCTTCGCTGGAAGCCGTCATTTCCTCGCTGGAGGCGGCGACCTGTTCCGCGGCTCCGGATATTTTCCGAATCAATCCTGACAACTTGTCCAGGAAGACATTAAACCACTTGGCCAGTTCGCCAATTTCGTCCCGGGACTTAACCTTGAGACGTTTAGTCAAGTCGCCTTCACCCTGGGCGATATCTTTGAGCATTTCGACCATAGTTAATAGTGGGCGGGCGGTTTTCTCGCCAAGAAAGACACTGGCTCCGCCGCCAATTAGTAGGGCCAGTATCCCCATGGACCAGATAATAAGGTGGCCTCGTTTTTTAGTCGCCAGGCTCTCTTTCCGACCTTCTTCCGCTTTGGTTCGAATAACTTGCTTCAGCGTTTCGAAGTTGCCTCTGACATCTCCAAGCGCGGCCAGCGTTTTCGTGTTAAAAAGATTGATCGCCGCTTCCTTGTTGCCCTCCTGATACACTTTGGTTATTTCCCTGGCTGATTCATGCAGCCTGATATGCGGTTTCTCGATTGCTTTGTACGGCTGTTGCATTTCCGGGTCGGTTGGTTTGAAGTTGTAATACCATTTGCCAAACGAGCATTTCGTCGGATCTAGTTGTTTGTCAAATATTTTCCCGGTCAGGAACATGTCTGAGAGCGCGGCTGTCCAGTTGAGATGGTCAATTTCTTTCGCCAACAGAAATTTTTCCATATTTTCATATCTCATGTATTTTTCCATTTGCCGGCTGATTTTCCCCATCACGTTAAACGAAGTGGCCATAATCGTTACCAGTAATAATAACACCAGGCCGAAGCCCAGATAGAGTTTGAGCCTGATTTTTAAATTGTCCAGCCACATGAAATAATTTTCCTCCCGTCACTTGTTTATGGTCTTAGAGATTGAATATCACCAGGGCGATTCAGATGTCAATCATAAATATGAGTAATTTGTAGTAATTATCACAAATAATTTTCTTGTCTTGTCAGAGAGAATTGCAACTCGCCCTCCTGCGTAAGCTCGAAATACGCTCTAATAACCGCCAGGGGGGGCAAGGTTTATTATGCCGCCAGAATACCTCGCTAGCTTGCTGGCGGGGTCAGGTTTATTAAATATCAATAAATAATAATCATGAATAATGGATTTTTTTTCCATTATTAGGTAATTTTTTACTTAAAGCTAACTGGTGTAAGATATGTCTTGAAAAACATAAAGGCAATCATCGCTTGCAGTTACCATGATATATTGATAAACGCGCACGCTTTGGCATATATTGTGCATAAAACAGAGATGAGGTTTTGGGATTATGAATGGCGAGGAGAGAAAAATGGCACCGCGAGGAATTGTCACGGGATCAGCCTTGACGAAGAACACTCCGCCTGAAGTGATAAGTCTTAACTGTTCCGATGATGAAACAGCGTGTACGGTCAACGAGGCTGATAAAGAATAAAATAAGGCACGGGTTGTGCGTTCTTATATATTTCAGGAATGTTTAATCTGAAATACTTACGCTTTTGCTTCTAAATATTCAATGATTTTATCAGTATTATCCCTGACAATCACGAACTGATCCAGTGTCGTGGCCTTTAATATTTTCGCTATCCGCTCGGAAATATTGGTGACGTATATCTTGCCGCCGTTCGGCGTTATTTTTTTGAAACAATGAGCGATAACCCCCAGTCCGGCGCTGCAAATATAGGTCGCCCCGCTAAAATCAAAGATGACATTTTTCCTTTCTGATTCCGCCGACAGGTAAACCTCGACCGCTTCCTGCAAATCTTTTACGGCATCGACAGAGATATCAGAATTCAAATATATAACTCCGCCGCCTTTGATTTTCTTATGCTTGATGATGCTAGGCATTAACTGACCTCCTTGATAACGTCTTCATATGATCCCTCAATAAAATTTAACCGGGAGCTTAACCCGATATTATTGAAAATCTGCCTGATGCCTGTCTGGGCGTTCAGAATATACAAGTTGGCTCCACCGGAACTGAATCTTTTATGGAATTGGGCGATAACCCCAATGCCGGCGCTGCCGATATAGTTCATGGAGCTAAAATCCAGCAAAACCGCTTTGCTGCCCAGCTCAAGCTGTTTTTCCAAAAGGGCGTTCAGTTCGCCGCGGTCTTCATATTCAATCTGGCCGACAGTTTGTAAAACCACCGTACTGTTTTCATCATACACTATCTTAGCGTTCATCATTACTCTCCCAGGCTAAAACCGATTGTTATTTCATTGCCTTTTTCGTTATGTCTGACTTCGTCGGCAAACTGCTTTATCAGAAATAAACCCCGACCCCGCGAACTGAAACTATCCTGGTTGGCGGGCGGCAATGAATCAGGATCGAAGCCGCCGCCTTCATCTTTGACACTCATCACCAGGTAATCATTCTCGCTTTTACAATACACCCGCACCAGTTTATTCTGATCCATCCTGTTGCCGTGCTCAATTGCGTTAATTATCGCTTCATCCAGGACTAACCTTAAATCATTTAAGCGCTCATTGCTCATTCCCAGGTTGTTGGCAAGGGATAAGACTCTTGATACTATACCTTTACGGTATTTTAATATGCTTGGTATTTTCATCTTGGTAATATGGGTGGTTAGGGCCTCGATAGGCAGGGCCTCTTCGGCTCTTTCACCGGTAATGTCCAGAACCATTATGGAGATATCGTCTTTAAGCGGCGTTCCGTCAAGAAAGGAGCGCGCTTCCTCGCCTAGTTTTTGGGCCAGAGTCTGGCAGCACAGGTGTTCATTTTCGCCTATTATTTGCTCAATTCGTTTTGTCCCGAGCATTTCGCCCTGAGGGTTGCGGGACTCAGGTAGGCCATCGGTGAAAAGGACAATACGATCCCCGGTTTGCAATTGTTTATGCTCCTGCGTATATATAACATCCGGAAACATTCCCAGAAAGGCTTCCGCCTGATTCTGGAATTTTATAATCGATTTATTTTGATAAATTAAAGGCGTGCTGTGACCGGCCCGGGCGCAGATGATCTCATTGGTCAAGAGATTGATCCTGATGATCAGCAGGGTGACAAAGTTAACGCTTTCTTCCCCCAGATATCGGGATAATGATTTATTGAGCCTGGTTAATATTCCCTGCGGCGAGGTTTCAGTGGTCACGGTTTCATTTATTATACTGTAAACCATACTCGACAGCAGGCAGGCGTTAACGCCGCGGTAGGAGACGTCTCCCATATAAATAAGAATATTATCATTATCCAGAGGCAGCAGATTATAAATATCACCGCCCAATTCATCCAGGAAAATTGTTTCATAGCCGATATTTAAACCGGAAACCCGGTCGGTTGACCGATATAATAGTTTGTCGCGTAAGCCCTGGGCGATATTCAGCGTTTCGGAATATTTCCGGTTTTTTTCCCGAATATTGTGGAATTCCACGGCCTTATCGATAATCATCTTTATTTCATTGATATGGAATGGTTTTTTAATGAAATCGAAGGCGCCTTCCTTCATGACCGGAATCGCCGCCTCAATAGTCGCGTAACCGGTAATTACGATAATAATTACCTCTTTGTCCCGTTCCCGAATTTTTTTGACCAGTTCTTCGCCTTTCATGCCCGGCATGATTAAATCGGTGATGATAATATCAAAAGACTGTTCGCAGAACTTTTCAAAGGCGCTCAGGCCGTTTTCAGCGCGGACGCAGTTATGCCCCATATTTTTTATTAAAGTTGACAAGAGGTCGGTGATTACTTCCTTGTCATCAACGACTAAAATATTCGCTGGCTTCACCAAGTTGATTCTCCCTTGCGATGTAACGCGTCAGTCTTCCGGGGAAAAGACCTTATTTGTCATTCCCGCGCCAACGGGAATCCACTAGATTCCTGCATACGCTGGCATGACATTACTGGTTCCCCCACTTCACTGGCGGGTTACCTTGCGATCTATCCTTTAATTTGAGAAAAAATCGCGTATGGAATATTCTCCAGCGGAGCGATTTTATCAACAGCGCCGGCTTTAATCGCCTCTTTGGGCATTCCGAAGACAACGCAGCTGTCCTCATCCTGGGCGATATTGAACGAACCGGCTTCTTTCATCTTCAGCATAGCCTGGGAGCCGTCTCCGCCCATTCCGGTCAACATAACTCCGACCGCATTTACTCCGGCTGTTTTCGCCACCGAATTAAAAAGAACCTCCACGCTTGGTCGATGGCGGCAGACCGGCGGTTCCTGGTTAAGACGGACCCGGTACTGTCCGCCTTGAAGGATTATCCGCATATGGTAATTACCCGGCGCGATCAAAACCAGTCCTTCCCGGACCGGATCGTTGTTTTCCGCTTCCTTTACCTCGACCTGGCAGAGGCTGTTTAAGCGCTGGGCGAAAGCGTAGGTGAATTTCTCCGGCATGTGCTGAACGACAACCGTGCCGGGTGCGTTTACCATTAATTTCGCCAGGATATTCTTTAAGGCTTCCGTACCGCCGGTGGAAGCTCCGATAGCGATAATCTTTTGATTCGTGTGGGGACGATGAGCTTTGATGACTGGCTTGACGGTTTTAATCGCTGGTTGTAGCGGTTCCGGCGCGGTTTTAGGAACGGTTGCCTGGGAACGCTGACGATACTTGTTTTAGCGGCGGCGGCGGTCTTGACTTTTTCAATGAGGGACTCAGCTATTTCAACGATCTTGCTGGCCTGGTCGGCGGCCGGTTTGCCGATAAAATCAAACGCTCCCAATTCCAGCGCCTTGAGGGTGGTTTCCGCGCCTTTTTGGGTAAAGGCGCTGACCATGATCACCGGCAGAGGGCATTCTTTCATCACTTGCTTCAGGACTGTTAAGCCATCAACATTCCTCATCTCAATATCAAGCGTGATAACGTCAGGGTCCCAGCGTTTAATTTTCCTCATGGCGAAGGCGCCGTCCATCGCCGTGTCAACCACCTCAATTTCCGGGTCCTGGTTCAGAAAGTCGCTGAGCATTTTACGAATTAAGGCAGAATCATCGATTACTATAACTTTGATTTTTTTTGTCATATAGCGTATTTCTCCATAAAATTTTCAGGTGGCGAGACCTGTTTTTTAACGGTAACCAGTCCTTTTTGCGGATAAAAATGGATGGAACGTCCGGTGAACCCGCCAACATTCTCGGACACGATTTCAATGCCATGTTTTTCCAGGATTTTCCGGGCTATCGAAATATTGTCATCGGGAAAACTCATGTTTGCGATTTTGGGAAAAAGCTTGGCGCCGCCAAATATCTTGGCTTTTAATTGACGTCCCCCGGCTTGTTTTACCATCTTGATTAAAATCGGAATGGCCGTATCGCCAAAACGTAAAGTATCGTGTTTCTTCTCCGGGAAACAATAGGGCAGCATATAGTGGTTCATTCCCCCGATTGCCCTGTGGGGATCGTATAAACAGACGCTGACACATGAACCCAGAACAGTACTGATAACAGCGGGTGATTTGGTAATGATAAACTTGTTGATTCCCAAGCTATAGATTGCTAACGCGTTATTACTTTTTATCATCTAGAGACTCCAGTCCGACAATTAAGCGTAAGCGGCGGCCGCCAAGAGCCGGGGTCGAGGATCAGGCAGACTGTGCCGTCGCCCAGAATAGAAGCTCCCGCCAGGTAGTCGGCTTTTTTATAGGCGCTGTCCAGCGATTTAATGACAATTTCCTGTTCGCTGATCATCTTGTCCACCATCAGGCCGACCAAGTGGTTACCGGCGTTTACCACCGCGACATACGAACGGTCATTATCGAGTTTTGCGGTTCGTTTAATATTCAGGAGTTCATCCAGTTTCAGGAGCGTGATAATATCGTCGCGGACCTTGATCACCTGTCCTTTTCCTTCAACGGTGAAGACATCTTTGTCGGTAATGCGGATAGTCTCCACGACACTGGAGATCGGGATAGCGAATTTTTCATCGGCGACCTTGACCAGGAGGGCCTGGATAATCGCCAGGGTCAGCGGTAGCTTCAGGGTAAAAGTGCTGCCAACTCCGGCTACTGTCGCGACATCGAGTTCGCCGTTGAGAAGTTCAACTTTACGCCGCACGACATCCATGCCTACGCCCCGACCGGAGATATCGCTGATCTTTTCCGCGGTGGAAAACCCGGGCATGAAAATAAACTGCAGGATTTCCTTTTGCGATAATTTGGCTAACTCGTCTTCGGTCGCGAGTCCCCGTTCCAGCGCTTTTTGTTTAACTTTTTCCAGATCAATGCCCTGGCCGTCATCCTTAACCTCGATGATAATATTGCCGCTTTCGTGGTAAGCGCTGAATTGAATCACTGCCTGGGCCGGCTTGCCGGCTTTTTCTCTTTCTTCTTTGGTCTCGATACCATGGTCGATGGAATTACGCACCAGGTGGGTCAGGGGTTCGCCGATCTCGTCGATGATTTTTTTATCAAGTTCAGTTTCCTCACCGATGATCTCCAGGCGTATATCCTTGCCCTTATCGCGCGCCAGGTCCCTTATGATGCGGGGAAAACGCTGAAAGACCTGGCCTACGGGCACCAGCCTGGTAGTCATAATTGATTCCTGGAACTGGTTTATTATCAGCCCCTGGGCGACAATGATCTCATAGAGGTTGTTCAGGTTATCCTTATTGTCGGGATGGCTCAAGGATTTTCCGGCCAGTTCCAGGGCCTGTCCTCTATTAATGACCAACTCGGCCACCAGGTTTAACAGCGTATCCAGCTTTTCGATGCCAACCTTCAAAGTGGATCTTTTGATTTCCACTTTTTCGAGCGGGACTTCCTGGCGAATTTTATCTTCCTGTTCGGCCATTACTTCCAGGATGTTGTCCAACTGTTCAATTTTTTCCGCTCCCGGGACATAGCGGTATTTTTCCAGATCAGTTACTTCACAAACCTCAAAATTAGCGACTGACTCGTATTGAATCTCCTGACTGAAGCTTTCCAGCGCTTCATTGGTCGCGTACAACATTTTAACGATTTCGCCGACTTCAGCGTCATTGTCCTCGATATCAGGCAGACACTTCAGGCTTTCTCCCTTTTTCCCCAGATTGTTGCAGATGATAAACAGGCGGGCTGACAACATGGGCGCATCTTTTTCAAAATGGATGACGATTTCATATATTTTGTTATTGTTTTTGAGCAAATCCTCCGCGTTAAGTATTTCATCATCGCCGAGGTAAAGTTTTTCGATATCTACAGCGCTTTCCACGTTTTTTTCTGCCGCGGCGTCAGCCGTTTTCAGAGCTTCGAGAGTCCGCTCCATTTTGCTGGCCTCTTCTCTGATGCGGTTCTTTTTACGCTCGTGCTCCTGGGATTGCAGGGAAGTCAGCATTTGCTTCAGGATGTCGAACGACTGGAAGAGAGTATCGACAATGGAACTGTTTATTATTATTTCTTTATCGCGCAACTTTTGCAGGACGTCTTCCATTTTATGGGCGAACTTGCTGATATGCTGGAAGCCAACGGCGGCGGCTCCTCCTTTAAAACTGTGGGCGCCCCGGAAGACCTCTTCCAGGGCTTCCTGATCCTGAGGGCGTTTTTCCAGCTTCAGCAAGGCGTTAGTCATCGTCTCCAGGTATTCATCGGCTTCTTCGTAAAATATGTCGATATAACTGCTGGGATCGAAATCCATCAGGGAACCCTCTCTCTCGTTTCCGTAATATCCGTATGCCAGTTTTCCTCGCGATAGGGCGCGGCGAAAAGCTATTTTTTATATATTGACGCGCAAACAAATTGAAACTGGTCGTTGATCGTGTGCAACGACTCGGAATGTCCTAAAAACAAATAGCCTCCATCATGTAGTTTTTTATAGAATTTGGCCATTAACGCACACTGCGTCTCACGGTCAAAATATATTATGACGTTGCGGCAAAAAATAAGATCAAATTTATCCTGAATGGAACTGAAAGGCTCCGTGAAATTGAGATAGCGGAATTCAATCATTTTTTTGATGTGATCCTTGATTTTTACTTTCCCCGGTCCTTTCAGGAAATGCCGCTTGAGAATATCCCGGTTAATATCCTCAACCAGTTCCCGGTTATAAACGCCGGCTTGGGCGCAAGCCAGCATCCGGCTGCTGATATCGGTGGCTAAAATCTTGATATCCCAGCTATTTATATCCCTGAGTATCATATGCAGGGCAATCGCCAGCGAATAGGGTTCCTGGCCGCTGGAACAGCCCGCGCTCCAGATTCGCAATTTACGGTTATTGCTTTTGCGGGCGACGATATCAGGGATTACCAGGCTCGCCAATTGATCGAAATGCCTTTGGTTACGAAAAAAGTCCGTCTTGTTGGTGGTCACGCAGTCGATCATGTTGGAAAATTCTTTCTTCAGGCCTTCAGCGGTCAGCAGATAATTGTAATAATCCTTAAAATTATCGAAACCGCAGGATTTCAATCGTTTATTCAGGCGATTAACCAGTAACGTTTTTTTAGTGTCCTTAAGCACAATACCGCTTTTTCGATAAATTAGATCCCGAAAGAGATTGAATTCCTTATCAGTGATTGTGATACTTTTATAATCCTGATATCTTGGCCTCGATATTTCATGTGTGCTATTTTGCATTGTTTTCTCTCTACCATCTTTAACAAAACGTACAGTGTTTTAAAGCGTTTACTCTATTTAACTATCCACTATTAGAGGTTTTAAGCTGAAAAAGGTTGTTCCCTTTTTTAGATTATTTTATAAGGACAGAAGCAACTTTCCTTAACTGCTTTTAGGCTGCCGAAATACCTCGTCAAAGCAAGCTGGCGGTGCCCGCTGGCCAGTTCTCCCGGCTGTTTGTGATTAACAGCCGGGAGAAGTTTGTCTTTCCCGCTTTAAAACTCTTGATAGGTATCTTCACTGTCCCGGTCAACCTGATGGACCTCTTTTTTTACCGCCAGACCTCTTTTCGAAGAGACAATTTCGCTGATATGGGTGTTTTTCTTATGGGATTTTCCGTTAGTCCTGGAATTATCCCCCAGGTTGAAAGCGCTGATCAGTTCCTGCAACATTTGGGCCTGTGAAGCCAGTTGCTGGGAAGCCGAGGCCGATTCCTCGGAGGTGGCGGAGTTGGTCTGGGTGACCTGGTTGAGCTGTTCGATAGCCTTGGTGATCTGCTCGGCGCCGTTGGCCTGC
>JAJRWM010000074.1 GCA_024276815.1 bacterium | reverse complement strand
CTGGGATAATATGCAATAGGCGAGACCTTACAGACAGTGGCTTAAAACAGGGAGACTGTCAGGTCAAGTCTTAACTACTACAGATAATAACTATCTGCTCAAGGTCCTCGACGTTAATAAAAATTAAGTGCGTTTGCCCTGAGCTTTTTAGTGGCAACCGGTTCCAAAATCCAACTCCCGCAGCCTGACGGCCGGGCAAATTTTTTATTGCCATTAAATCTATTTAAGATACAATTTGTGAAGTCCCCCGCGCTTGCGCGCGGGGCTTCGGCCGGGAAGGAAAGGATTAATTCTATTGCCCCCTTGACCCTGTGCTTCCGCAACGGGGCTTGTCGGGGAGCGAGCCGGTAAAAAAGCAGGCAAGGGAGTATGACATGAATATAAATCGAACCCTGACGGTGATGCCGGATGGCACCATTAAACAACTGAACTTCTTCAGCCGTACGGAAGTCTGGAGCGTGCCCGGCCGCGGCAACAAGCCGATTGCCAACGCTATTCCCGCTACCGCCAAAAAGCTGCCCAAAAAGGCGAAAGATGATTATTGTAATTTTTGTTTTACCAAATACGCCAACACTCCGCCGGAAAAGGAACGGCTGGTTCTGGTCAACGGTAAGTACAAAGTCAGGGCCCAGTTGAAACCGGAGAATATCTTTAACAACCGGGCCGTTTTCCGAAGAGTCCCCAACCTTTTTGAAATAGTGACCATCGACTACTGGGAGAAAAACTATAATTATTTTCTCTCTTCTCGCAACGAAGCCTGGAAACAGAAATATTTATCAAGCAAAACCGGCCTGGAGCATGTCCTGAAGGTCATCAATCTCAAATTAAAGCTCAGCGGACAATCCGATGAAGAGATCAGGAACCTGCCGGAAAGTTACAAACTGGAAATGGCCAACGCTTTTTTTGGCGGCGGTCACGAACTGATAATCGCGGACCGGCATTATAAAAAGGGAGCGGTTTACGATTCGGAGTTATGCTCTTCCGGAGAAATGACCCAGGAAGAACATTTTGAGTATATGAAATTTACAATCCGCGCCATCGAAGATATTTACGCCAACAACCGTTATGTCCGCTACATAACCGTCTTCCAGAACTGGCTGAAAGACGCCGGGGCCTCTTTCGACCACCTTCACAAACAAATCGTAGCTCTTGACGAGTGGGGGCCGACTATCAGCATGGAAGTAAAAAGCCTGCGGAAAAACAACCATGTTTATAATGAAATCGTCAACTTCCACGCCTATTCGAACCTGGTCTTCGCGGAAAACGATTACGCGATCGCCTATGTTGAGATCGGCCATCGCTACCCCACCATAGGCATTATTTCCAAAAGCCATCACACCATGCCTTACGAACACACCGGCGCGGAGCTTAAAGGCTTCAGCGACGTGGTCCACGCCTGCCACGCAGCGATGGGCAGTGGCATTTCCTGTAACGAGGAGTGGTATTACCAACCTCGCGATTGTCTGGACCGTATGCCTTTCCGCGTCCTGATTAAATGGCGCACCAACACCACCGCCGGTTTTGAAGGCGGTACCAAAATTTACATCAACCCGGTCAGCCCGCAAAACCTCAGGGATAAAATGGTGCCCCGGCTTTACGAGTTAAGGGACAAGAGGGTTATCAAGGGATTTAAGATCGCCGAAGAGTGTCTTCTGAAACCTAATTCTCTGGAATATTACAAAAAATAGTCAGGCTACCGGGATGAAACGCCGGTCGGTTTGACGGCGGTCGGTTCTGGTTCGCCGGTTTTCCTGATGACTGGAGCCATTGCCGCCCGCCCGCCGTTCTCTTTCCCTGCGGTTCCTCCGGCGCCGGTCCTTCCCCAGGGTGACCACCCATTGATAGGAGTCGGCGTTATCAGTAATCCCTTCAAACCCACGGACGGAGTCCGGCAGATTCAGCGGCCGGGCCGAATGGAGTTCAGGGTGAGCGCTGGAAATGACGACTTTGATTTCTTCGCCGGAATGCCCCATCGCCGTAATATTGATCTCGCCCTGAGGGGGAAGGTTCTCCAAAGCCTGGGAAACCAGGTTCCCAACCAGATCTTTTAACTGGTTAAAGCTACTGTAGATATGAGGGACGCTGTTATCAGGCGAAAACACGGTTCGTTCACTGAAATCAGCGTTGAGCAGCCGCATTTCCTTGAGGGCTTCCTGGATGATGTTATTGATAGAAACCTGGGCCAGCTTGGTGATATCGGAGTCCAGCACGCCGCGGATATGATTCTTGTGTTCGTCTGAGGGACGCAATCCCCAGACATTGCTTACGTAAAAATCGCATTGCGCGCAGGTAATCAGTTTCCGGGAACTGGTTTCGGGGAAATCACTTTGACAAAAAGTGCCTTCAACTTCCCAGCAATTATAATGGTCTTTATTGAGATAATAGGAACATTTATTACGCCGGACCGGGTTGCAGGCCAAACTCTCCCAGCAGGTGGCTTTTTTTTGAAAATCCGGCCCAGATTAATCATATCGCTCCCCCCTGAAAGACGGAAACCGGTGACTACGGCTCAAGGTTTATCCTGTCAACGACACCATACCGGTAATTATACCAACCAAGCAACTTAAAAGTTTCAACTACTCCAGACCTGATCGCCGGTTCTTTAACCGGACCGGGAAAAAGCATGGGGGCCAAAACCGGCCCCCGCATGCCTTGCATAAGCTTTCAATTTGTTGCAGAAATCTACGGGGTATTAGCTGTTACTCGCCTCGACCAATTTCAGGAGCCATTGCCAGCGGCGCTTGACTTCCTCCTGGATTTCAACAACCAGATCAGCGTTCTTGGGCAACTTCAGGTGACGGAAACGTCCCTGCTCCTGCATCCAGTCCATTACCGGCCTGATCTTATCAGGATTCTTGGCCAGCCGCGCGGACTCGCCGGTCAATCGATACTTACCATTTTCCACTTCAAACAAGGCCCAGAAACAGGACTCAACGGCCAAACGGGCCATCTCGACAGTTTTCTCGCCAGGATAGCGCCAGCCGCGCGGGCAGGGAGCCAGGATATTCACGAAAGCCGGCCCTTCGACCAGGAAGGCCTTTTCAAATTTCTTAATAGCGTCCATATAGTTATGGATAGAAGCCTGGGCCACATAGGGAATATCATGGGCGATCATACAGGCGGTCATATTCTTGGGAAATTCTTTTTTCCCCTGCTGAACGGTGCCGGCCGGCGAGGTCGTGGTAGAAGCTCCTTTTGGCGTCGCGCTGGAGCGTTGGATACCGGTGTTCATATAGGCGCCATTGTCATAACAGACATAAACCATGTTATGCCCTCGTTCCATGGCTCCGCTGAGCGACTGGAAACCAATATCATAAGTGCCGCCGTCTCCCCCCATGGCCAGGAACTTGATTTTTTTATCAGCCGGGAGCTTCCCCTGTTTTTTCAGGGAACGGTAAGCGGCTTCCACACCGCTGACAGTCGCGGCCGAGTTTTCAAAAGCGTTATGAATAAAGGGCACCTTCCAGGCGGTAAAGGGATAGGTAGTCGTAGTGACTTCCAAGCAACCGGTGGCGCATCCAACCACGACCTTATCTGTAGTCGCGTGTAATATCTGACGGACAGCAATCGGCGCCCCACAGCCGGCACAGAGCCGGTGACCAGGCGCGAGCCGTTCGGGTTGTTTTACAATTTCCTTAATTGTCGGCATTTTCTATCTCCTCCTATTCCCTGACACCCAGGTAGGTAACAAGATTCTTCACCTGACCCGAAGCGGTTATTTCTGATAAATCCTGATAGACCGACTCAATATCCGCCATACCGATGTTGCGGCCGCCCAGTCCATAAATATAATTGACAATCGGGACGCTGTCCTGTCCCAGCATAGCGCATCTGACCTCGGTGAACAGCGGTCCGCCCAAAGAACCGATTGAGGCCGCCCGGTCAAGCACGGCCACGGCTTTGAATTTACCCAGGATACCGGCCAGTTCCTGATGCGGGAAGGGTCTGAAGGTGCGCAATTTTATCAAACCGACCTTTTCGCCTTGCGCCCGCATTTTATCGATGACCCCCTTAGTCGTCCCGGCGGTTGAGCCTAAAACCAGGATCACCGACTCGGCGTCATCAGTTTTATATTCTTCAAAGTGGCCATAGGTCTTGCCGCAGATTGAAGCGAATTCCCTGCCGATATCGAGAATCACGTCCCGTGATTTTTCCATACCTTCAATCTGCTGACGTTTGTGTTCATAGTAATAATCGAACAAATCAAGGGGACCGTAGGTGGTCGGATTATCGACATCCAGCAAAGGATTTTGCGGGGTATAGGTTCCGATAAATTTTTTCACCGTTTCAGTATCAAAGACTTCGACTGTTTCCATGCCGTGGCTGATAATAAAACCGTCCAGGCAAACCATCACCGGGGTCAGGACATCAGGATGTTCGGCAATTCGCACCGCCTGGATCATGTTTTCATAGGCTTCCTGGGCGTTCTCGCTGAACAACTGGATCCAACCGCTGTCCCGCGCCCCCATGGCGTCCGAGTGATCGCAATGGATGTTGATCGGCCCGCTCAACGCCCGGTTGACAACCGGCATAACGATAGGTAAACGGGTGGAAGACGCTATATAGACAATTTCCCACATGTAGGCCAGGCCGTTGGAGGATGTCGCCGTCATGGCGCGGGCGCCGGCGGCCGAAGCTCCCACGGTGGCGCTCATAGCTGAATGCTCCGAATCAGTCGTGACCAGTTCAGTATCGACCATACCGTCAGCGACATAGTCAGCGAACTTCTGCATTAAGCTGGTCTGAGGAGTTATCGGGTAGGCCGCCACCACATCAGGGTTTACCTGGAGCATGGCATAAGCAACCGCTTCATTTCCAGTCATAGATTTTCTTGTCATTACGCGCGCTGCTCCTTTCTATTCTTTAAATTCCGCTTCATTGATCATGGTAATAGCCTTTATTTTATCGGGGCACTCATGAGCGCAGATCCCGCAACCCTTGCAGTGGTCGTAATCAAAGCTGACGATTTTGCCGTCCTCCACCAAGATTGAAGTGTCAGGACAAAATATCCAGCAACGTAAACACTGGGTACATTTTTCCTCATCACGAATCGGCCGGGAACTTCTCCAGCCGCCGGTTTTGTACTTGACCGAGTTGCCCGCTTCGAGTATTTTGCCTCCCCAGGGGATGGACTTCCAGCCTGGTTTTTACTCATTCATTCGCTATTTACCTCCTGATAGGCTTCCGCGATAGCTTTCAGGTTGCCTTCTATTACCTCCGGCCTGAATTTACGCTGGAATTTCTTTTTGAAATCTTCCGTAACCGTGGACAGCTCAGTAAGTCCTGTTACTTTTAACAAAGCGCCGATCATGGGTGTGTTGGGAATATTCCGCCCCAGGTGTTTCAGTGAGATACCGGTGGCGTCGACGGTGTAGACCTTACGACCGGCAACCCCGATACTGGCGCGGATTGTTGTCGGAGCCTCCTTGGTATTCACGATTAAGACCCCATCTTCCGGCAAGCCCGCCAGGATATCGACTGTTTTCAGCAGCGTGGCGTCCAAGACCACCACCACTGACGGGTCCGTGACCTGACTATGGATTACGATAGGGGTATCGCTGATCCGGGTAAACGCCTGGACCGGCGCCCCCATCCGTTCGGAGCCATACTCGGGGAACGCCTGGATAAACTTCCCCCCGCTGGAAACAGATTCAGCCAGGACCTTGGCCGCGGTAACCGCGCCCTGTCCGCCACGGCCATGCCAGCGTATTTCTAGCATATTGTTCATGACCACCTCCAAAGATTACGTTTTTGATTTATTGCTTCAAATGGATTTGTTAAATAACCAAAGCTAGTATACTACAAGAGCGTTAGCGACGCAAACAAACTTACAGTTGGCGCTTTTAACGCCGCCTCATAAAAACATTCGGCTATGTATCAGGTTATAGTAGTATATATCAGAGTGGCTTTGAAAGACGCGATAGCGAAGCATCCTCAGGTCGCAGACCTGTTTTAGCTGACATAGCAACAAGTTACATTTTTGTTTTTGTCAACGGGGTAAAGAATGTGTTAACATCCGGACGCTTGGTGTGGTGATACAGATCGCAGCAATTAGACCTTTTAATGGTTTTTCTTCACGAGGCGGCCGGGAAAATGAAATCATGGGAAATCAACGGCAAGGCGATAGGCTGGGAGCCTTATATTGTCGCCGAAATCGGCATCAATCACAACGGCGATGAAAAGCTGGCGGTCGCGATGATTGAGGCGGCGGCGGCGGCCGGAGCGGACGCCGTAAAATTTCAACTGTTCGACGCGGAGAAGTTGGTTTCGAGTAATAATAATGAAGACCTGGTTGATTTTTTCAAGCGGTTTGAGTTATCCAGGGATAGTTACCGGCGTCTTTTCAGGCATTGCCGGGAAAGCGGGATAACTTTTCTCGCCACGCCCTTTGACATTGATAACGCTGATTTCCTGGCTGAACTGGGGGTCAAGGCGTATAAGATCGCTTCGGGCGACCTGACCTATATTCAGTTAATCGAGCACGTAGCGGCTTTGGGCAAGCCGATCTTGCTTTCCACCGGCATGGCGACCTTGCAGGAGGTGGCGGAAGCGGTTCAGGCGATTCAGGAAACCGGCAACTTCAATATCTTGTTATTTCACTGCACTTCAGCTTATCCCTGCCCGCCCGGGGAAGTTAACCTGAACAACCTGATAACCCTGAGAAACACTTTTGGTCTGCCGGTGGGTTTATCTGATCACACTCAGGGTAACTTAGCCGCGCTTTCCGCCGGGACCATGGGAGTCGCCATGATTGAGAAGCATTTCACCAGCGACCGCGATTTGCCCGGTCCCGATCAGGAACTGTCCATGACGCCCTCGGAGTTATCGAGTCTGGTAAAGGATTTAGCGACCATTTACATGATGCGGGGCAGTTACAAGAAGGCTCCCACCACCAGCGAGAGAGCGACCAGGCAGGCGGCCCGCCGCAGCATTTTCGCGTCCGCCCCTCTGGCTCCGGGCACGGTCATAGAGAAAGACATGCTGGCATATCAACGGCCGGGAACCGGTCTTACTCCTTCTCACGCCGATCTTTTAATCGGCTGCACCGTAAGGGATCAAATCAACGAGGGCGAGCTAATCACCTGGGACAAGGTTCTCCAGCCCGACGAACCCGCTTAAAACATATTAAAACCTTCTAAAACCCTGAATCTTCCCTCTTCATGCCATCCTCCTGCTGTAGTAAACATATTGTAACTTATTTACATTTCAGATGGATTGACACAGTTTAATGAACACTCTCCTGGGACTGTTGCGAAATGCAAATAAAGTATTCAACATATCGGTTATATGTGTTATAATAGGTATATGATACTTGAAAGGAACCCTCAAATGACTTTTATCCGCTACGACCTGGACAAACTGGTGCGTCCCGACCACGTGCT
>JAJRWM010000073.1 GCA_024276815.1 bacterium | reverse complement strand
TGATAGAGCCTGCCAAGAGCGCCCTGCTCTTCCACAAGGCGGGGGCAGGTTCATTGTACCACAAGCTGGCGAACTTGCGGTTCCCAGGATTTGAGTCCCCCAAAAATTCTGGGGGATGTTTCCTGTCAGTGTTATTTAATTATTCAATTCAAGTAATTATGATTATTAAGCAAAAACAGTTTTTCCAGGAAATGGGGGCGCGACGCCGGGAGACGAATTGAAGTTTTTTGGCAATGCGGCAGTTGCCGAAGGCAAATTTATATTTTTTGGAGGGGGCGTGGGGGAACCTTTTTGGAATAAAAAAAGGTTCCCCCACATGCCGTTTAGAAGGTTTTAATTTGCTCTAAAAGTATAAACGTGGTTATACTTAACAGTAATAGAAAAGGGGGAATCTTTTATATGCGCATTCTGGCGCCCTTGAATAATTCGGCCGAAGTGGAACCTTTGCTCGCAGCCGGCGCGGACGGGTTTTACGCCGGCTTCGTCAGCCCTCAATGGCGGGAACGGTATTCAGAACTGGCCGGACCCAACCGCCGCGCTTTTATTGACGCCAGTTTTACCGACATCGACGAACTGAACGCCGCGTTTTCACACCTGCAAAGAGCCGGTAAGCAACTGGCCATCACCTTGAACCGGGCTTTTTATTCGCCTGAGCAATATGACCTGCTCCTGGCTGATGTCCATAATTTTCTCGCCCTTGGCATTAACGCCTTCATAGTGGCGGACCTGGAATTGATGCTCAGACTGCAAGAGGAGAAACTGGACCTGCGGCTGCACCTCAGTTCGCTGGCCCCGACATTAAACGCCAACACGGTCGCTTTCTATCAGCGCTTTGGCGTCTGCCGGATCGTCCTGCCCCGCAGCCTGACCACGGAAGAAATTGCTTATGTCACCTCCACTAACCCGGGGATGGAGTTTGACGTCTTTATCTTCGGAGGGAAATGTGTCAATATCGAAGGTTACTGTGGGTTTTTCCATCTTGATCCGAACCGCCGCTGGCCCTGTGTTCAAAAATTCCGGGTCCTGCCCCAATCCAAAGCCGCCGAAGAGGTTCTGGAAGCCGAGTTGAGCTGGCGGGACTGTCCGCGGTACCTCGCCTGCGGGCTGGGCGTACTCGGCAAGTTATCGGTCGCCGGCGTCAGGGGACTGAAAGTAGTGGGACGAGGCGCCAGATTGGAAAACAAGCTGAAAGCCGTCCGTTTTGTCAAACAGGGGCTGGACGCGCTGGACAGGGGTGAAGATTTAACGGAGGATGAACCTGAGCGGTACGCGGAAGCTTTTGGCCGGTCATGCAGTCGCCGGCTTTGTTATTATCCTTACGAGTCGTGCCATGACTGAATACGCCGTTTATCTCAATGATATCAATAAATTTGATTCGCTCGGCGGCTATTGGGCTGAATTCCGCTCCGCCCAAGCCCCTCCCGCCAACCATGCGGAAGACGCCCCGGGTTCGAACGGTTTTCAGAGGCTCTACCTGGGAGTTGAACATTGTCCCCATCTGCTGCCCGGTTTCGGCGATATCGCCAGGGCTTCCCAGCTTTGCCGGCGGGGGGGACTTGAATTCATCCTGGTAACCCCGCTTTGCTTTGAAATAACCCGGCCTCAGGTAGAAAAAACAATTGAATATTACGCGGAACTGGAAACCGCCGGGGAAGTGGTGGTTAACGACTGGGGGATTTTCGAGTTTTTAATCAGTAACTTCAAAAAGCTGACGCCGGTCATCGGGCGTTTGTTGAGCCGGCAGAAGCGTTTGGGGCAAAAGATGTCTTTGAGTGAACCGGAAGAAAAACATTTTTCGACTCTACCGCTGACTCATCCCCGGATCAAACAGTTTCTCCGGAATCTGGGTGTCAGGCGTCTTGAGCTGGACTATGAAAAGAACCTCGATCTAAGCTCGGAAAGTGAAACAAAATTCAGGTTTTCCCTGTATTTACCATACAGTATCGTCAGCGTCACCCGCTATTGCGCCGCCGCCTATAAGAAGGATTCGGGCTGGCAAAACTACGCCGGCTGTGAGAGGAACTGCCGCGACAACATCATCTATCTGGATAACCGGGAATTTAACCAGCCCTTAATCGCTAGAGGATGCGCCCGCTACCGGGAACAGGAGCCGTACTCAAACCACGAGGGCGTTGACCGGTTGGTTTTTTTGCCGGAGATTTTCTGATGTTAAGAATCCTGCATGTTTCAGACACGCAATTAGCCGACGGCTCCGAGGAAAAACTGATCGTTGATTTCGTTAAAAGCGAAGCGGTGGATTTCATTATCCACACCGGTGATTTGCTGGACCGTAAAAAACGCCCGACTTCTTTACGAGCCTGGGAGATCATTAGCGATAAACTGAGAATACTGGTTCGCGAGAGCGGTACGCCATTGATTATCATTCCCGGCAATCACGATCCGGACAGGTTCCATCGTCAGAGCGGCCCCGGGAAAAAACGGGTGTTGGATGAGGTCGTTGGTATCTTCAAAGAAGAAGGGGCGACCATACCGGACGGCAAATCGTTAGCCTTGTCCGGTATGGTCGCCCTGAGCTGTTTAAACAGTTATCACGAGGATGACCACTTTTACGGCGCCTCGGTCAGTTTACCAATACGGGAACCGGAGAAGGAGCGGATTAATATCGGGATCGCGCACGGAGTCGGTTACGTTCCCTATCAGCGGGTGTTTGACGGGGAACTGACCTGGGCTGAAGCGGTGGTCCTGGAGCGGGCCAACACCCGGCGCTCCCTGCGGGAAATTATTGAAATTGGTTATGATATAATTCTTTGTGGTCATCACCGCCACACCAATGTCCGTAACGGTTTGTTCCGTTATCAGGAAAAATTGGTTTCGTTGCGGGGGCAGCACCGTTGCGGGGATTCACAACTGGATAAAATCGCCGCTCGCGGTACTGTTATCGAGATTGAACGGGGCAAGGTTTCTGCCGGTACTGTCGAATTTGGCGAAACAGGTATTAGCTGGCCAAAAGACATAGAAGAGTTAAGCTATGAAAAATGAACCGGGATTAACGGATAATTTCGACCGTCGGATTGATTACCTGAGGATTTCCTTAACCGACCGTTGTAATTTGCGCTGCCGCTACTGTTTACCCAAAGAAGGCGTCAAACAGGTCGCTCATGATAAGGTCTTGCGTTATGAGGAAATTGTCGAGCTGGCGGGGTTGTTTTATCGTCAGGGGGTAAGAAAATGGCGGCTGACGGGGGGCGAACCGTTAATCAAGCCCAATCTTGCCTTTTTGATAAAGCAACTGAAAGCGCTTGGCGACGACGTACGGCTGGCGCTTACCACCAATGCTCTTTTACTGGAGCCCCTGCTTGATGACCTGGTCGGAAGCGGTATTTCACGGATCAATATTTCACTCGACACCTTAAAACCGGACCGTTACCGCTACTTATCCCGGGGCGGCGATTTCAACTCGGTCTGGCGGGGCGTGACCAGCGCGCTCGGGCAAAAAATCGAGCCCGTGCGGCTTAACGTCATTATCTTCAAAAACTATAACGAGGATGAAATACTGGACTTCGCCCGGCTGGCGGTTGAATACCCGTTATGGGTGCGCTTTATCGAATATATGCCGCTGGGCGATCAGGATTTTTATGCCCGTTTTGGCGGCGTCAGCGGTCATGACGTCAAGAAAATAATTAAATCGGAACTGAAACTGTCCCCGGCTCTGGTTCAGGAAAACGCGCCGGCTGTCTATTACCGGCCCGACTCTTCCGCCGGCCTGATTGGCTTCATCAATCCCCTGAGTCATGCTTTTTGCCAAACCTGTAACCGTTTACGTCTTAGCAGCGTCGGCCGGTTGCGCCCCTGTCTTTTTTCCGACCGGGAATTTGACCTGAAAACTCCTTTACGGATAAAAAATATGGCCGAAGTGGAAAATTTGATAGACAAAGCGGTGAAAAGCAAGCCGGCCGGTTATTCAATTTCAAAATCACGGCAGCACACCATGTCGGCAATCGGAGGATAGATGGAATCCCGTTTCAGCCATGTTGATGAGCGCGGCGAAATTAAAATGGTGGACGTCTCCGGCAAGGTTGTCAGCCAGCGGGTCGCCGAAGCGGCCGGCAAGGTTTTTTTGAGAGCCGGCACGCTGCGGTTGATCCAGGAAAACAAGGTCGCCAAAGGCGATGTCATCAGCACGGCGAAGCTGGCCGGGATCATGGCGGCCAAGAAGACGGCCGAATTGATTCCTTTGTGTCATCCTCTGCCGATTACATATGTCGATCTTGAAATAACCGCTGACGGGGACAATTCAGAGATTAACATTAAAGCCGTCGTCAAGACCGCCGAGCGGACCGGCGTGGAAATGGAAGCGCTGGTCGCTGTCAGCGCGGCCGCCTTGACTATTTATGACATGGCGAAAGCGGTTGACAAGGACATGGTTATCGGCGAGATCAAGCTGGTCCGAAAAAGCGGCGGAAAAAGCGGCGATTATATCAGGAAAGGATGACTAAATGGCTGAGGTTTACGCTGTCTCTATCAGTTGTGACAAGGGAGTGCCTAAAGAAAACGTGGCGGAAGCTGAATTAATCGGGAATCATGGTATCAAAAGCGACGCCCACGCCGGGAAATGGCATCGGCAGATAAGCCTGCTGGCCCTGGAAAGTATTGAAAAGATGAAGGCGAAGGGACTTTCTGTCTCGGCCGGTAATTTCGCTGAGAATATAACCACCAGGGGACTGGATTTATTGGCCTTGCCGCTCAACAGCCAACTTAAAATCGGTGAAAATATAATATTGGAAATTACCCAGCATGGTAAGGAATGTCACAGCCGCTGCGCTATCTATGAGCAGGCCGGCGACTGCGTTATGCCCAGAGAAGGCATTTTCGCCCGGGTTATCAGGGGCGGTACGATCAAGCCGGGTGATAACATCGAGGTCGTCAGGTGATTCGGACCGCGATAATTACCGTCAGCGACCGTTGCAGCCGGGGCGAACGGCAAGACTTGTCCGGCCCCAGGCTCAGGGAACTGGCCTGTACGTTAGATGTCGAGATCGTTGGCGAGGCTGTCGTCAGCGATGATGTTGAAAAGATCAAATCGCAGCTCCTTGATATGGTTTTGCTGAAAAAAGCGGACCTTGTTCTGACCACCGGCGGCACCGGTCTGGCGCCCCGCGACGTGACTCCGTAAGCCACCCGGGCCGTCATTGAGAGAGAAATCCCCGGGATTGGGGAAGCGATGCGCGTCCAAAACCTGAGAATCACTCCCAACGCCATGCTTTCAAGGGGAATGGCCGGTTTACTCGGCAAGTCCCTGATCATTAATTTCCCCGGTTCTGTTAAAGCCGTTGAAGAGAATTGGCATGTTGTCAGCCCGATAATCCTCCACGCGTTACACATGGTTTCGGGGGCGGATCACGAGTCCCCAATTTAATACTCCAACATTGACCCCGGTTAACCGACAATAAATAATGGCTTTGGTGATAAAATATTTTCATATTGATTTACCTCGGAGCATACCTTTTCGGGAAGTAAGAGAGAGTAAATGGCGATATTTCTTACCACTCCAAACATTGAAAAGTTAAAAGCGAATAAAGACATCGCCGGTTTGATCAAAGCCTTAAAATACAAAAAAAACTCTACCATTCAAATCGAAGCGGCTCAGGCGCTGGGACAGCTCAAGGACCCCAGGGCGGTCGGGCCGTTAATCGAGGCGCTTAAGGACAGCTATGCCGCTGTTTTGCGAAGAACGGAAAACGCGCTGGACAAGCTCAACGATCCCAAAGCGGTCGAGTCGCTGGTCAGCGCCCTCAAAAGTGAGTATTCAAGGCTGCAAAAACATCTCAAACTGGCCATTGCCCGGATCGGCGTGCCGGCGGTCGAGCCATTAATCAAGGCTTTGGGGGATTACAACCTTTCCGTACGGGTCAGCGCCGCTGAGACGCTGGGGAAAATAAATGACAGGAGGGTCGTGGAACCGCTGATAGAAGCGTTGCGTGATGAGAATTGGGAAGTTCGGCTGAGCGCTGCCAGGGCGCTGGGCGAGCTTAAGGATACCCGGGCTGTGGGGCCGCTGATTATCACGCTGAAAGACCACGAATCCCGGGTACGGGTCGGCGCTGCCTGGGCCTTGAAAGAAATTGATGAGGACTCGACGGAGTTGCCGGAAAAGATCCTCTCCTTAATCGCGGCCAAGGATTGGGATAAGCTGAAAAAAATAGGCGAGCCGGCGGTTGAACAGTTGATCTCGGCTCTGAAAAACACCGACCAGGAGGTCAAGGCGGGAGCGGCCAGGGCCCTGGCGGACCTGGAGGATAAACGGGCGGTTGAGCCGCTGGTCGAAGTCTTTATGGATATTGATGAAAAGAGGTCGTTACGCCGGGAAACTGCCTGGGCGCTGGATAAAATCGGCTGGAAGCCGGCCAGTCAGGAAGAGCAGGTCAATTACCTGATCGCCACCGAAAAATGGGGCAAGCTCATCGGTATCGGAAAACCGGCGGTAAAGGCGTTAAAGAGCTTACTTAAAGACAAACATGCCGAGGTTCGGGTTAACGCCGCCAAAGCCCTGGATAAAATCGGCTGGCAACCAAGCAACCAGGAAGAACAGGTCACTTTTTATGTTGCCGCCGGCAAATGGAGCGAATTGATAAAAATTGGCAAACCGGCTATCGAGTCGTTAATCAGGTCCTTGCGGGATAAAAATTCCTATGCCCGGCTGGGCGCGTCCATGGCCCTGAAAAAAATAACCCGGCGGGATTTCGCTGATGATTATCATAAATGGTTGTCGTGGTGGGAACAACACAAATAACTTTTGAAATTTATCGGGAAGGGATTAAATGCACAATCGATTGGGAGAAGGTATCTATTACGAGGTCAGGGACCCGCTGCTTGAGTGGGATGATATCGGCGGTTACGAAAAACAGAAAGAGCAACTCAAGGAGTTGGTCGCGCTACCTTTGAAGAAAGCGAACCAGGTTCAGGAAATGGGATTGACCATCCCCACCGGAGTATTGATCTGGGGCCCGCTGGGAACCGGTGTTACCATGCTCGCCGAAGCGGCGGCCAGGGCGGCCGGCGCTCACTACGTGTATGTCAGCGGGCGGGAAATCCTGGGCAAACCTCGTGAGTTGAAAAACGCCTTCGCCGCCGCTAAAACCAACCGCCCCGGCGTTTTGTATATCTCTGACGTGGAATGGCTATGCCCGAGTCCGGCCGCTGATTACCAGTGGGAAGAAGGTAATTTCCGCGGGCAGCCGCCGGTGCTGGGCAGTCGTGAGCTGGCTGACCTGTTTTTGGCGGAACTCGACAGCGCCGGTGGGCTGGAGGGGCTGATGCTGGTCGGCGGCAGTTACCGTCTTGACTGTGTTGACGGCGCCGCGATCAAGGAAAAGACCCGCTTTAACCGCAAGGTATTCGTACCGCCGCCGGAAGCGGGCGACCGGCTGGAAATGTTGAAGATCTATACCAAAGACATGATCCTGGACGCCGATGTTAACATCGGGAGGCTGGCTCAGTTAACCGAGGGTTTTGTCGGCTGGGACATTGAGAACCTCTGTAAAAAAGCCATTATTCAGGCGATTAACGCTGACAAAAAGTTGGTGAGTATGATTGATTTTGAAACGGCCCGGCTCCTGATCACTCCCTGGCTGACGCCGGGCATGACCGAGAAATATCACTGGCTGTATACTACTGACTGCCCCCATCATTATGCCTTTTAGAGCGTATTTCAAGCTTATACAAGATTTTTGCCGAAGGCAGAGTTATATTTTTTGGAGGGGGCGTGGGGGAACTCTTTTTTGGAATAAAAAAAGGTTCCCCCACATCGCCTTACATAAGGTTTTAATTTGCTTTAGCGTGTATTTCAAACTTATGCAAGGTTTTCTCCGAAGAGCATTTAAAGTTTTGGCGGGGGTTTCAGGGGGCGGTATTTTTTCGAAAAAGAGTCCCCTGAGGTTTTCCTTTTTGTCTCTGATCATTATGCCTTCTAACCTGGTTCCGATTATCCGGGAGATAGTTCGCTACGCCGCCAAGTATCTCCTGAATATTAGCTGGATCTTCCTGCTGGGAGTCTCTTTGGCCGCCCTGATCAAGACCTGCAAACTGGATAAAAAGATGTACCGGGTCTTCAGTAAAAACGAGGTGCTGACTATTTTTCTGGCCACGGCGGCCGGGTTAATCAGTCCGCTGTGCTCCTGCGGCATCCTGCCGGTAGTCTTGTCCCTGTTCGAAGCGGGTATCCCGGCCGCGCCCATAATGGCGCTGCTTATCACCTCGCCCATAATGAGTCCGGCCGCTCTCTGGCTGACCGGCGCGGACCTGGGCTGGGAACTGGCGCTCTGGAAACTGGGTTCGGCCTTAACCCTTGGCGTAATGACCGGCTTTATCACCCTGTATCTAACCAGGAAAAAGATTATCGCCGGCAGCGACGCCGGGTTCAGCCATACGGCAGCGACCGAGAAGCCCTGCGCCGTCAGCACTTCCCTGGCGTTACGGCACAAAGGTCAAAGCGGCGGCATCAAATTAGCCGACAATAAGATAAAGTTCTTCTGGGACCGCTTCAAAGAGTTGTTCATCTTCATGGGCAAGTTTATCTTGCTGGCCACTATAATCGAAGCGGTCATAGTCACCCTGGTGCCGATTAACCTGGTTAGCCAACTGGCCGGTAAACCGGGAATGCGCTCAGTCCTGCTGATGACCATCCTGGGGATACCGCTGCCAACCCACCAGGTCGCCGCGGTGCCAATCCTGCACGGTTTGCTGGATATGGGGCTGAATAAAGGAGCCGCCCTGGCCTTTTTAATTGCCGGCCCGGTAACCAGCATCCCGGCCCTGACCGCCCTGGGGGCCATGACCAGCAAAAAACTCTTCTGGCTCTATTTCGCGATCAGCCTCATCTCCGCGCCGCTGTTCGGTTATTTATATTTAATTTTTTAGAGGATATAGACATCTGCAGGGCAGAAGAACCTTGGGAACCCTGCTTTTCGCCGAAGGCAATTGGGTGAAGCAGCCTGCTTCTTCCCGGCACCTTTCCCAGAAACTTTAATATAGCGCTTGTCAATAAAAATGCGACAAGCTGTTACCGCACTTTGTTGAAGGTCATTCGATGGATGGAACAGGGGCCGTGCCGCCGGATGGCGTTGATGTGAGCTTTGGTGGGATAGCCCTTGTGTCTGTCAAAACCGTAACCGGGATATTCCTCGTGGTATTCTTTCATTAACCGGTCGCGAGTGACCTTGGCGATGATTGAGGCGGCGGCTATGGAAGCGCAACTTTGGTCTCCCCGGACAACCGCTTCTTGCGGATAATCCAGCCCGGGAATGGTCATTTTACCGTCTACCAGGATAAACTGCGGCTTGACGAAAAGGTTTTCCACCGCGCGGCGCATGGCGAGAAAAGTGGCCTGAAGAATATTTATCGAATCAATTTCAGCGTGATCGGAAACGCCGACCCCGACGGAAACAGCCTTCTCGTAAATGGCCTCAAAGAGGATATCCCGCTCCCGCTCCCTCAGCGCTTTTGAATCATTAACACCCTCGACAACGACACAAGAATCAATGATTACCGCGGCGGCTACCACCGGGCCGGCCAAAGGTCCCCGACCCGCTTCGTCAATACCGCAAACCGACTGGTAACCACGCCGAAGGTATTCCTGTTCGCTTTTAAATAATCGACACCAGTTCTTAATATTTGCGTTCCCTGATCCGCGCTCCCTTGCCGGAACGCTCCCTCAGATAATATAACTTGGCCCGGCGTACCCGGCCGCGACGAACGACTTTTATTTTCTCCACCTTCGGTGAGTGGAAACAAAAAGTTCTCTCTACCCCGATGCCGGCCGAGATTTTGCGAACCACAAAATTCTCGTCAACACCGCCGTTATTACGAGCCAGAACAACTCCCTCAAAATCCTGGATCCTCTCCCGGGTGCCCTCGATAATCCGGACGCTTACCCGGACAGTATCGCCGGGAATGAAATCAGGCACTTCCCTGGTCGTAAACTCCTTTTCAATTTCCTGAATAATCGGATTACGCATTTCTATCTCCTTGGTGCTTGATTTCTATAATATTATCTTAACGGTCAACCCCTATGAGCCGATCCAGAATTATAGCTAAAGCGCTGCGAACTGACAAGTGATTATATTCATCCTGACCCAAAATGGGCGAGAGCTTGTAATCCGCCCGCTCAATAATTTCCTTGGTCAGCCCCCAGCCGGTGCCGAATAACAGCAAATAGGGTTGCTCCTCATCCGAGAGCAGTTCCCTGGCTTCCTGATAACTGGTGTTGTCCGACCACTTTTTAGCGTCGGTAATCATCAGCTCCGGAGCCTTGCCTTCCACCGCTTCAATCGCCCCGCAAGTGTCCTCCAGCGAATCAGCGAAACGGACAATGCTGAAGGCTTCCTTACGCGACTTGTTGTATTCAGCCCCCGGCCCGCTCTGCCAGTGAGCCATGATTCTTTGCGCCAGGTACCGCTGGGACTCCACCGGGTTGATTATATAATACGCCTTGACGCCATAGGTGCGGGCGCAGCGGGCAACGTCATGAATATCAAAATTAGCGACCGAGGTGACGACGACCTCGCCGTTCCTGTTATAAACCGGGTAGTGGAGTAAAGCAATGTAAAGCGGCGCGCTCAAGTTTCATCTCCGTCCTTAATCAGGTCGGGACGGCGTTTCAGCGTGCGCTCCTTACTCCGCTACAGCCGCCAGCGTCTTATCTCGGCGTGGTTGCCGTTCAACAGGACTTCCGGGACTTTCAGTCCCCGAAAATCAGCCGGACGAGTGTAATGAGGATATTCCAGCAAGCCCTCGCTGAAGGAATCCTCATGAGCCGCCGCCGCGCTACCCAGGACTCCCGGTAACCGCCGGGCCAAAGCGTCCACAATAACCATGGCCGGCAACTCGCCGCCCGTTAAAACGTAATCGCCAATGGAAATCTCATCGTCAGCCAGAGCTTCCCGCAGCCGTTCATCAAAGCCTTCGTAGTGGCCGCAAAAGAACATCAAGCTTTTCTCCGCCGCCAGTTCCCCGGCGACAGCCTGGTTGAATTTCCGGCCCTGGGGAGTTAAGAATATTAACTTCTGACCTGGTTCTTTGAGCGCCTCCACAGCGTTAAATACCGGTTCGCACTTAAGTACCATACCTTCACCGCCGCCATATGAATAATCGTCAACATGGTGATGGCGGCCGGGCGCGAACTCCCTGAAATTATGAATGCGAATATCTAAAATACCGTTTTCGACAGCCCGCTTGATGATGCTCTCCTCAAACGGTCCTTTGAACATCCCCGGGAAAAGCGTGAGAATATCAATCTTCATCATCAGCGTATTCCCAAGGTGAGACCTTGATCACCCCGTCGGCCAAATTCACCTCAATGATCGTCTCCTTTAACGCCGGGAGCAAGATTTCCCGCCCCTCGTCTTCAATCAGGTAAACGGAATGCGCGCCCGTTTCAATGACGTCGGTCAGAACGCCCAGGCGCTTACCTTCCCGGTCCACGGCCCGCAAACCGACCAGATCGCTGACGTAATAGGAGCCTTCATCCAGCGGCATCCTTTCAGCTATGGGCAGGACAACCTGTAAATTATTTAGCTCCCAGGCCTGTTTCGCGCTGTTAATATGAGCCAGCTTGACCGAGATGAATTTTGGCTTGTAGGCGACTCTCTCAATCTGATAGGGGTCGCCCAGCAAGGAATCATCGTTAGTAAGAAAAATCCGCGCAAGACCTTTAAAACGCTCAGGGAAATCGGTTAAGGGGATCACCCGAACCGCCCCGCTTTGTCCATGAATTCCTTTAATCTTGCCGATTACAACTAAATCGTCCATTACTCCAGAATTTTCAGGGTTGCTTTTTTACCATTTTTCATACTGCTGACTGTTAACAGCGTGCGCATTGCCTGGGCGGTACGTCCCTGCTTGCCGATAACCTTGCCTAAGTCTTCCTGGGCGACCTTCAGTTCGTACCGGTCGATCCCCTCTTCAGGCACAACTTCCACTTCCACCTGATCAGGGTTGTCAACCAAAGCCTTAACAATTGTAACAATCAAATCTTTCATAGCAAAAAACCTTTCTTACCGTCATCTTTTTCCGAGTGTTTATCCGCAAGCGGGAAGATCTAAATTATACCCTGCTTAACCAGCAGGCTCTTCACGGTATCAGATACCCTGGCGCCGTTATTGATCCAGTACAACGCCCGCTCTTTGTCGATGGCGACCTCGATGTTCTCTTTGATGGGATTATAGGTCCCGACAATTTCCAGGAACCGGCCATCGCGCGGTTTGGAAGAGTCCGCGGCTACTATCCGATAAAAAGGACGTTTTTTGCTGCCATGACGAGCTAATCTTAACGATACTGACATTCACATCACCTCCTTAACAGGTTTAAATTAATACGACTTGATTATGTAGCCGGCAGACCTCGCAGCCAGGCTGGCGGGGTCAGGTTCATTATATACCAAAACCTCGTAAATTCGGTATTCCTTTTCCCAGGCCAAATTTCGAGAATTTTTTCATCATTTTCCGCACCATGACAAACTGGTTCAGGAGCTTGTTGACATCGTTGACCTTGGTGCCGCTGCCTTTGGCGATCCGTTTACGGCGGCTGCCGTTGATTATTTTGGGACGCAGCCTTTCCTGCCGGGTCATGGAATTGATTATGGCCTCGACCTTAACCAGTTCCTTCTCATCCACCTTGGGCATTTTATTCATTCCCGGGATCATGCCCATGACCTGCTCCAGCGGACCGAGCTTTTTAATCTGCTTCAACTGCTCCAGAAAATCCTCAAAAGTGAAATTATTTTTGAGCATTTTTTCCCGCATTTTAAAAGCTTGTTCCTGATCGAGCGATTCCGCGGCCTTCTCCACCAGGGTCAGCACGTCGCCCATATCGAGGATTCGGGAAGCGATCCGATCGGGATGGAACACCTCAAGGTCGGTTATTTTTTCCCCGACGCCGATCATTTTTATCGGTTTGCCGGTCACTATTCTCATTGAAAGGGCGGCTCCGCCCCGGGCGTCGCCATCAAGTTTGGTCAGGATAATTCCGTCAACATCCAGCAGTTTATCAAATTCGACGGCAATCCTCACCGCGTCCTGGCCGGTCATGGCGTCGGCGACCAACAGGGTTTCAGTGGGCTTGAAAGCCTCTTTCACCCTGGTCAGTTCGGCCATCATATCCGGGTCAACGTGCAACCGGCCGGCAGTATCCATAATTATCAGTTTGTGGCCGTTATCCCGGGCCATTCCGACCGCTGAGCGGATCATTTTTTCCGGCTTTGCATCCGGTTCATGAAAAACCGGGATATCCAGTTGTTTCCCCAGCACTTTTAGCTGGGTAACCGCCGCCGGCCGGTAAATGTCGCCGGCAACCAGCAGCGGATTTTCACTTTTCAGTTTCCGGGCCAGCTTGGCGACCGTAGTGGTTTTACCCGAGCCTTGCAAGCCGCAGACCAAAATCCTGGTCATAGGCGGTGTTAGTGAAATTTCCGACGTTTTCCGCCCCAGGGTCACGACCAACTCATCGTGAACTACTTTAACGATCTGCTGACCGGGGGAGATGCTGCGTAAAACCTCCTGGCCAATAGCTTTTTCCTTGACCCGGGCGATAAACTCCTTGACCACCTGGAAGTTGACATCAGCTTCCAGCAGAGCCAGCCGCACTTCCCGCAACGCGTCCACGACATTTTTCTCGGTCAGGGCGCCCTCGCCCTTCAATTTCTTAAAAACATGCTGCAGTTTGTCGCCCAGACGGTTGAACATCAACGTTTCCTTACAGTTTTTAGCGGTTAAGCATTCCCTTGAAAAGAATGTCACAATATTATAGTTATTTTTTCTGCTTTGTCAAGCTCCGAGTTCGCCAGGCCAGGGCAACAGGCAAACTCCAATTAAGACATTAAAAATCAGAAAGCGAAAACCCGCGCGCGGGGCGGTTTTGGCCTGTTTATCGACGAACTGTTTTTCTGCGAAGTCTAAAAAGCCCGCTCGCGGTTTTGGTTTTCCCAATTCGCGGGGGCAACCCTTTTTTCAAACGTACAGTTTTTTAGAACGACTCTGTTCACCTTCACCTTGAGTTCACCAGGGGGGTACGATGTTCCTTCCCTTTTCCACTTCACTAAAGATTTTCACTTGCTTTTATGACCGTTAACAGCTAAGATAATCACAAATAACCTGGGTAATAAATTTATTTATGATGAAAATTGCGGTTCTTGACGGGCAGGGAGGCGGTATAGGTTGCGAAATTATTAACCATATCAGGCCTTTGTTCCCTGAGGGTACGATAATTTACGCGCTGGGCACAAACGCGGTCGCCACTTCCAAAATGATGAAAGCCAAGGCCACCCAGGGAGCGTCAGGGGAAAACGCGGTCATCCGCACAGTCGCGAAAGCTGATTTAATTATCGGAACGCTGGATATCTTGGTGGCCGACTCCTTGATGGGAGAGATTACGGCTCCGATAACAGCGGCCATCGGGCGCTCGGAGGCGAGAAAGATACTTCTGCCGATTAATCGTAGCGGCGTTGAGGTCGTTTCGTCGGAAAAGAAACCCCTGCCTCATCTCTTTGAGGATTTGACAGCTTTGGTAAAGAAACTTTACCCGGGAGGATAATTCATGTGTGAAGCGAATATCTATCTAAAAAAAGGCGACAGCGAAGAGATATTCCTGGAATCAGTCGCCGAGATTACTCCGGAGGCTGAAAACCGTTTATTCCTGGTTGATATCTTTGGCCGGCAGCAGACTGTCTCAGCCAGGATCGTCGCCATTAATTTATTGAAGCATAAAGTTATTATCGAAAAAACAACCTAAACTTTTAATTCTCTAACTATTTGAGGTGTTTTCGGGAGGAAGACTTATGAAGGTCGGAAGAGTCTCAGGAGCTGGAAAAGGAAAAACCAACGAAGATTGTTCGGTCGCGGTGGAGTTCGCTTTTAATAAGAATGAGGATTTACTGGTTTTCAATCTTTATATCGTCGCGGACGGTATGGGCGGTCATCAGGCCGGCGACCTGGCCAGCCAGATGGTTGTCTCAACCACGACCGGCGTCGTGCTGGAGACCCTCTTGCGCCTGGACCAGGAAAAACAAGTCCTAAGTATCGAAAAAGTGCTCAAGGGCGCCATCCAGCAGGCTAACGCCTCTATTTATGAAAAATCGTCCCGGTCGCCGGCCTTAAAAGGTATGGGCACCACCATCACAACCGCTTTTATTGTCAATAATTATGCCTATATAGCTCATGTCGGTCACAGCCGGGCCTACCTTTTCCACAACGAAGACGACCGCCTGGAATTATTAACCAAGGACCACACTATCGCCGGCAAACTTTTGTCGGCCAATAAAATTTCCCCCCAGGAAGCCGCCAGCCATCCGAAAGCCAATGTTTTAACCCGGGCTCTGGGAGTGGCGGAAGAAGTCGAAGTCGACACCATGAAAGTAGTGTTCGAGCCCGGGGATATGTTTTTGCTCTGCACGGACGGACTTACCAAGCTGGTCTCTGATGACGAACTGACCAAAATTCTCAAAGCGACCAAAGAGTACCAGACTCATCCGCAAAAAACCTGTTTCGCGTTTGACAGTCTGACCCGCCGATTAAAACGTCAGGATGATGTCACGGTTATCGTTTGTCAGGTCGATAAAATCGCTTCGTCAGCGATCTCGACATCAACCCACCAGGATTTGCTAAATGCTTTAGAGGAAGACTAGCTCTCTGTTTTTACAAACCCCAGGGTATTGGAGCCACCAGGGAGACTTTATCCATTTAGCGGTTTATCTTTGCCATGATTTATGGTAGATTATAGGAAAAATTCAAACCTTTGAGTTCCGGTGACTGGCGCGGAATAATCGAGAGTCAACAGACAAAATATGATCGGCAAGCAGCTCGGCAATTATTTATTACTGGAGAAAATCGGCGAAGGCGGCATGGCGATCGTCTATAAGGCCGAACAAACCAACCTCAAGCGTGAAGTCGCCATCAAAATCCTCCCTCCCCAGCTTAGTTTCAACGAGCAGTTCGTTAAGCGTTTCCATCGTGAGGCTCTGGCGGTCGCCCGCTTAAACCATCCCAGTATCGTGCAAATCTTCGATGTCGGCCAGGTAGACGACGTGCACTATTTCGCCATGGAATATGTCAGCGAAACCAACCTGGCCCATTATTATTTTGAGCGCAACAAGGTCATCGAGCCGGCTATCGCGGCGGACATCGGGGGACAAATCGCCCGGGCTTTAGATTACGCTCACAGCAAGGGTATTATCCATCGGGACATCAAGCCGGCCAACATCCTTATGACCAGCGAACTGAAAATAAAAGTTACTGATTTTGGTATCGCTCACTTGACCGATTCGACAATCCTGACTTCCGCCGGGACCAAGATCGGCACTCCCAAGTACATGTCTCCGGAGCAGGCGCGCGGAGAACAGATTGACGGTCGCAGCGATATTTACTCGCTGGGGATAATCCTCTATGAAATATTTACCGGTTGCGCCCCCTTCAAGGTCAAGAGCGATCACGCCATGCTGCATGACCATATTTATACCATACCGCCCAAACCCAGGTCCATCAATCCGGAACTGACGGAGGAGACGGAACGGGTCATTTTGCGGTGCCTGGAGAAAAAAGCTGATGACCGCTATCAGAGCGGCGCTGAGTTAGCCCAGGACCTGGAACATTTAGGCAAGGTGTTCAAGGGTGAGATAAGGCCTCCGGTTGAATAAAGGAAAGATGAGCCGGCCCAACCGGCAACAATGCCCAATGGCGTCAGCGGTATTCATCGGCTGGCCCAGCAGAAATACATGGCCCAAACCAAGATCTACGGACCTCCTCCCACGGCTTCCGTACCATCGAAAAGCAACCTTGCGCCGGAAACCGCTCAGGAACAGGAGCCTTCCTCAACCGCTTCGTTATCGCCCACCCAGTTATACCAGCAGGCGGATCAGATGGTCGAGGAGAGCCGGCTGAAAGAGGCCCGCGATCTTTATCAGGGGATTGTTAAACAGTATCCCAATGAAGCGAAGGCGCATTTTCAGATTGGCTATATATCATCGCAGTTAGGCGATCATAACCTGGTGGTGCCCCATTATCTCAAAGCCGTCAGCCAGAAGACTGACTATTTTGAGGAAGCGCATATTGTCTTGGGACAGGCTTATTTAAACAGCAAGCATTACGCCCGGGCGATTAACGAGTTTAAAACCGTCTTGACCAAAAATCCTCAAAACCGCGATGTCAGGGTTTTCTATGATATCGCCAGTTTTTCCCTGGTCTTGAGCAAAAACCCGAACAGCGCGGAAGCTCATAATGGATTAGGTTATGCTTACTACCAGAGAAAAGATTACTCCAAGGCTCTGGCGGAGTACCTCAAAGCCGTCAAGCTGAATCCCAACTATTCTTCAGCTTATTTTAATCTTGGGGTGCTCTATTTCAATGTCGGCCGCTTTTCCGACGCCAAAGTTCATTATTTAAAAGCGGTGGAACTGGATCCTGGCCACGCCAATTATCATTTTGGTTTGGGGCTGGCTTATTATAAACTGGAAGAACACCGCCGGGCACATAAGGAATGGAAGCAAACCATCAAGCTGGACCCCGATCATCTTGAGGCGAGACGCGCCCTGGAAGAATATTAGGACAAAACAAGACATTATGTAAGGCAAAACAAGAACCTTGGAAACCCCTTTTTACGCCGAAGGCGCATTGGGTGAAGCAGCATGCTTCTTTCCGACACCTTCCCCAAAAAACTTTAGTTGGCCTTCGGCCTTACAAGCCAACTAAAAATCATCAATAAGAAAATCAACCTTATCTAAGAACTGTAGTTACTTAGGTTGAAGTTTTAAATGACCCTGGGAGGTCACAAGACGGGTTGACTTTCCTAATATAATCTAATATAATCTAATATAGTTAATATGCAGAGGAATATATAGTGAAAAATAATAGCCTTGATAACCGGCTAAAACTCATTCCCAGCGAGATTTGGTCAAAGATCATCAAGATCGATGAGTTAAAAGGTCAGTGGGTCGCCGGGGCCAGGTTAAATCCCCAGCTTTTAGGCCGCCTGAAAAGATCCGTCCTGGTCACTTCCACAGGCGCTTCCACCCGTATCGAGGGTGCCCGTTTGTCTGATGACGACGTTGAAAAATTAATGCTGGGCATTGATATTCAGAAGTTTACCAATCGTGACAGGCAGGAAGTTAAGGGCTATTTTGAGCTATTGGAAAACGTGTTTAATTCCTGGGAGTCTATAAAGTTTTCCGAGAACACCATCAAACATTTCCATAAAGAGCTTTTGAAGTACGCTGAAAAAGATCAGGGACATCTGGGTGATTATAAAAAAACTGAGAATAGAATTGAGATGATAGACAAAACCGGTAAATCTATCGGCGTCCTGCTTGACACAACGCCAATCTTTCTCACCCCCAAAGAAACGCGGGAACTGGTTGGGTGGACACAAAAAGCGCTTGAGGAAAAGAAACATCATCCGCTGTTAATTGTGGGTAATTTTCTCCTTGAGTTTCTGAAAATCCACCCTTTCCTGGATGGTAACGGCCGCCTGTCCCGCATCCTTACTAACCTGCTCCTGCTTAAAGAGGGTTACTTGTATATGCCTTACGTGTCTCACGAAAAACTGGTGGAGGATAATAAATCTGATTATTACAGGGCTTTACGTAAAAGCCAGAAAAAACTTCGGAATGACCAGGAAGACATCGCTCCCTGGCTGGACTTCTTCTTAACAATTTTTCTTAAGCAGTCAGCGCTGGCGGTGGAACTGCTGTCACAGGAAAACATCGAGAAGATTCTCTCGCCCAAGCAACTGACAGTGTGGCGTTATTTACAATCGGTTAGCGAGGCTTCCCCAGGCGAAATAGCGAAACGAACGAAAACCGCCCGGCCTACGGTCAACCAGGCATTGACTAAGCTTCTGCGCTTAAAGAGGATTGAACGGTTGGGAGAGGGCCGAACAACCAGATACCGAAAGTTATAAGAAACAAGCCATTCATCCCCGCATGAGTATTCGTGATGTTAACAACAACATCGACTACATGGTCATTTCCCCAGCCTGACCGCTTTTCCCTTTTCAATCAAAAAATCGTTCTCTATTCTAAAGCCGGTCAGAGTCTCATCATCATAAAATCCCGGCTCAAAAGTAAAAACCATGTTGTCACGCAAAGGTTTTTCAGAGAGCAAACTTTTGCAGGTTGAGATGCTGGGGGAAATATCATGGATTTCCACCCCCAGCCCATGACCATACCCGTGCTTCTCAAACCCGGCCAGGTTTTTCCCGTTTACGATTTCACGCAATTTCAACGCCAGCGTCCGTGGTGTCAGTTGAGTTAGATCCTCGGTAATCAACAACTGATACATTTCTTCATAGGTCTGATAAAACGGATGCTCCCGGAAGTCGCCGCCAATCAAATAGGTGCGCGTCAGGTCTGAAGTGTAGCCGTTGATGCTCAAGCCAAAATCGATGATCAGCCAGTCGCCGTTTTTTAACTCCCGGCCGGTGTGCCGCACCGGATGCGGGTTGATCACTCTCGGCCCGCTGGAAACTATCGGTTTAAACGATATATTGGCGTACTGCCTGATTATCGTGGTCATTATTTCGTGGGCGATAACGGCTTCCGGCGTCCCGGCGACCAGCAGCGGTCTGATTTGTTCAAAAATATCCAGGGTTTCCTGAACGGCGACATTAATAAATCGCAGTTCCTGCTCCGTTTTCACTGAACGCAGTTCTACCAGAATATCACGAGCTGATTCGATGACGTAATTATCCGTTAACTTTGAATAAATGTGCCGCGGCAAAAGGTCCAGGTCAGAAAGGTTTTCCGAAATCTCGCCATAGATTTTCTCGCCCGCCGGTAAAGCCTCATGTAAACGCTTGTAAAATTCAGCCATTCCACCGTATAATCGGATGGTGCAGTTTTGAGAATAATGCCGGACCAGATCCAGTTCCATATTGTTGACGATAAGACTAGTGCCGCCGTCCGGATTAATTATCAAGGCCGCTGGCGAAGCGTGGTCCTCAATAGTGGTATACATTATATAGTTGGGGTTTCTCTCTTTGAGGTTGAGTATGAGCAAGGGAATGTCGATCAGGAGCAGCGTTTGTTCTATCTTGGCTTCAAAAGCGCTTAATCTTACCGACGGATCATAAACGGGAGCTTCCATGCGCTGGTCGCTGGTTACCATATTATTATTTATTTCCCTCATGACAAATATTTGGGGCCAAAACCTTGACCAAGTGTATCAAAATGCCCTGGAGTCCTACAACAATAAAAATTATTCCCAATCAATCAATTTGTTTAAAGTTTTCATCAAACAGGCCGACCAGGATAACCGCAATCTCCCGGAGGCGGTTTTTTATTTAGGACGGATATACGAAGAACAGAAGAATTATCTTCTGGCGCTTGAGTATTATCAGACCTTTATCAGCAGTTATTATGGTCATGGCAAGATAAGCGACGTTCTGTTGGCCCTGGGTAAAACTTATTACCAGCTGAAACAATATCCCAACGCCGTGGCCGTCTTTCAAAAACTATATTCCGATTTCCCCACCACCTATCAAGCGGTGGAAGCGATCTACCTGGAAAGTCAGACCCTGATCGCCCAGAAGAAACTGAACGAGGCCGAACTGGTGATTAACCGTCTGGTCAAGAAATATCCCCGCCACTTTCTGGCCAAAGATTCCCTGTCGATTCTGGCCAAGGCCTGGCTGGAGATTGGAGCGTTCCCCCAGGCGCGAAAAACCCTCAAGCGCTTATTGAAACTTGATAGCTCGGAAAGCGCGGCGGCGGCCTATTACGGTTTGGGCTGGGCAAGCTACCGGGAGGGAGTGACCGCGGACAACCGGGAGGAGACCTTTGATTATCTTGACCAGATAGTGATCAATTATCCGGAATCCCCTTACGCCCCGAAAAGTATCTTTCTCAAGGCGCAGATTGCCAAAGAACAGTCCCTGAACCTGTTGGCCATACAAAAGTACCGGCAACTGATAGACGACTATCCCGCCAGCGAACAGAGGGCGGAGTCGTTATTCAATCTGGCCCGGATTTACCGGGAAATCAACCAGCCGCGTACGGCGGTGAAGGTTCTGAAAAAACTGATAAACGCCTACCCGGACAGCAAGTTCACTCCCAACGCCTATTTTATCATTGGCCAAAACGCCCAGAAGGACGGAGATTATCCTACCGCGATCGCGTCATACATCAACATTATAAGCCAGGCTTCCGATCAACATAATGAACCGGCCGGGGTGAACTGGAAACCATTTTTCAGCCTGGCCAGCGAAAATTACCTGAAAAGCGTTCAGCAATTAAACGACCTTGATTTCGCGATTGATTCATACTTCATGCTGGCTGAAAGCAACCTGAAAATGGGCAACGATAACGCCGCGCTGCAATACTACCTGTTAGCGATACAGAAACTTCCTCCCGGCGACAAACTGGTTTACAAAGCCTATCTGGGACAAGCCTCCATATACCGCCACAAAAACAACTGGCGGAAAGCCCGGCAAATTTACCAGAAACTTTTAGCGGAGTCGCCGGATGAAAAGATGAAGATCCGCCTGTCAAATTATCTGGCGCAAACCAGTTTTTTAGCCGGGGATACCGAGAGCGCGCTCCGGTTGCTGAACGATATTATCGAGCGCTATCCTGATTATATTGAAACCTCGCTGTCCTATTACTGGCGGGGCCAGATTTTTTATCAGAAAAAACTCTACCAGGAAGCTATCAGGAATTTCAAGTTGTCCCTGAAGAGCAAAGAGCAAAAAGAATTCGTTTTTCCTGAAGTCTTATACAAGCTGGGCTATTGTTATTATCTGACCAAAGACAACATCGACGCCGTGCTGACCCTGGAAAAACTCGTCACCCGGTTCCCCAACGCCAATGAAAGTGAAAGAGCTTGTTTCCTGCTCGCCAATATTCATTATGAACTGGGCAATTATTTCGAAGCCGCCAGGTATTATCGGAACATTCCGGTTGTTTACCCGGATACGCCAATCGCTCCGCTGGCTCAATACCGTCTCGCGGTGATTCATTTCAAAAACAATAAATTCACCGAAGCCGGCATGGAATTTAATCAATTCATGGTCAGTTTTCCCGGCCACCGGTTAATCGAAACGGTTAATTTCGCTTTGGGATTCAGCCATTTTCTAGGCGAGGACTGGTATGGCGTCCGAACCGTCCTGAAAAATTTCACCGATAAATTCAAGAAAACAGGCCTGGCTGAAGAAGCTCTTTACCTTCTTTTTCTGGAAGCGCAAAAATCGGGGGACATCCCTTTAGCCATTAAATATTTAAAGCGGATTGAAAACGATTTTCCTGAAAACCCCTACCAGTTTGAAATCAAGATCAGCCAGGCGGATTTTCAGGTTGAAAACAGCCTCGAGATTCTGGACGAGTTGAAAACCGGCCGGTTTAAATCCGAGGCGGCGCATGTTTTTCAGGAAAACAGTCTTTCTGTCATCAACTCCTTGCAGCCCTTCTCGGAAGTGACCAAGACAACCATCTCCCAACTGAGGCAAAAACATTTACAAAAACTTCGGGATTTAATTATTAACGCTCCTCTCAGGGAAAGCGAGTACTACTGATTTCCCGCTTCACTGACGCGTTACTTCTCAATGGATAAAAAACTTGACAAAAAAATAACCGTGATAAAATCTTCTCACCTTAGCTATACATGGTTGAATGTTATAATTAATGGTGGGATACTTCCCGGGAAAACCATTTGTCTTTGAATTAACGGCATACCATCGTGGATTTAATTCATTCTCCCTAAGAAATTAATAGTTACGATCAGGAAAGTTATATATGAGCTTAACTATAGCGGTAAGCGGAAAAGGGGGAACTGGCAAAACAACCCTCGCCGGCCTGATCATCAAGTCGCTGGTCAATCGGGGCAAAAAGCCGGTTCTGGCTGTTGACGCGGACGCCAACGCTACCCTGAATGAAGTGCTGGGGCTTGAGGTCGCCGCGACCGTCGGCAGCGTCAGGGAAAACGTCCTGGCCGGCATCAAGGATTTGCCGGCTTCAATGAGCAAGTCGGAAATCCTGGACATGAAGATCCAAAGCAGTCTCATCGAGGCCGCCGGTTACGATCTCCTGGTTATGGGCCGCCCCGAAGGCCCTGGTTGCTACTGTTTCGCCAATAATTTAATCAGGGATATCATTGAAAAACTGACTGATTCCTATCCTTTTATCGTGATTGACAACGAAGCCGGAATGGAGCATCTGAGCCGCCGGACAACCCAGAAAATCGATATCCTGTTTATCATAGCTAATCCCATTAAGCGAAGCGTCCTGACAGCGAAACGCATTTCCGACCTCGTGGATGAGATGGATATCGCGGTAAGGAAAAAGAAGCTGATTATCAACCGGGCTGACGGTGAACTGACGCCTGAACTGATTGATTACATTGAATCGGTCAATTTTGATATAGCCGCGGCGATTCCCGAGGACCGGCTCGTCTATCAGATGGACTCAAAGGGGCAGCCGACTTACGACATAGATCAGCAAAGCGCCGCCTATCAAGCTATCGACCGGCTTATTGGCGATTTGGTTCAGGCGGCTTCGTAATAAAAATGAAATAGAAAACTTTTCGAGGAGGAAATACCATGGCTTTTGTGGTACCCGTGGAGAAAGCCGCGGGAAGTATCCAGGAACTTGATATTCAGGGAGCCAAGATCGGTGGTAACGAAGCCCTGCCGTTTTTACAATTTGAAGGCAAGGTTCCGAACAAACCATTGGTTGCCGTCGAGGTCCGGGACAAGACCCCGGATGACTGGGCGCCGCCTTTGGTCGAGGCTTTGAGCGGAGTCTGGGACGATCCGGTCAAGTGGGCCAAATTCGCCCAGGATGAAGTCAAGGCGGACCTGATTTGCCTGCGGTTTGATTCGACTCATCCTGACCGGGGTGACACTTCGGTCGGGGAAGCGGTGGCGCTGACCAAGAAGATGCTGGACGAGATCTCCGTCCCGCTGATATTTCTGGGCAGCAATCATCCGGAAAAAGATCTGGAGGTCATGAAAAGCGTTTATGACGCCGCGAAAGGTCATTCCTGTATTATCGGCAAGGCGCAGGAAGATAATTACAAGACCTTCGTCGCGGCCGCCATGGCCAACAATCATCACCTGATCGCTTTATCAGACCTGGATATTAACCTGGCCAAGCAATTGAATATTCTACTGACCCAAATGGGCTTCGACAAGTCCAGGATCCTGATGGATACCATGTCCAGCGCTTTGGGATACGGCCTTGAGTACACCTATTCCGTTATGGAGCGGGTTACCCTGGCCGCCCTCAGACAAGGGGACGAAATGATGCAAATGCCGATTGTCAACGATATTGGTCCGGAAGCCTGGAAAGCCAAGGAAGCGAAAACGCCAACCGCGGATGAGCCTCAGTGGGGGGAAGCCAACAAGCGGGGGATTCTCTGGGAATCGGTTACGGCTACCGCCATGATGATGGCCGGCAGTCAACTGATGATTTTACGTCATCCTGAAAGTGTCAAACTGGTACACCGAACGATCGACACCCTGGGAGGTAATTAATTATGGCTTTAACCGGTATTCAGATCTTTAAACTTTTACCAAAAACCAATTGCGGGGAGTGTAAATTCCCGACCTGCCTGGCTTTCGCCATGAAATTGGCCGCCAAGCAAGTGCAACTGGACGCCTGCCCGTACGTCAGCGACGAGGCTCGCTCCCAGTTGGACGAAGCTTCCGCTCCGCCCATCAAGGGCGTTACTTTCGGCGCCGGCGATCAGGCTTTCAAAGTCGGCGAGGAAGTTGTGCTTTTCCGGCATGAGAAAACTTTTTATAACGTGCCCGGGTTCGCCGTACTGATTGATGATTCCACCTCTGATGACGAGATCAAAGCTAAAATCGACCAGGTTAACGATTCTGAAATCGAACGGGTTGGTCAGCACCTGAAAGTTGATTTTATCGCGGTTCGCTCCACCGGTGCCGCCGATCGGTTCAAAACGGTGGTTCAGCAGGTCAGCGACAATTCATCGGCCAACTTGATATTATTGAGCCAAAACGCTGATAACCTGAAGGCCGCTCTGGCTGTTGTCGCGGCGAAGCGCCCCTTAATCGGCGTCGCTAATGAGGGCAACGCCGAGCAACTGGCTGCAATCGCGAAAGAGTACAAAGTACCTCTGGCGGTGACCGCTGATGACCTGGATAAGTTAAGCGCTCTGACTGAGAAAATCAAAGCCGCGGGTGTTGACGACCTGATCTTGGTCCCCGACTTCAAAAATGGCCGGCAAATGCTGGAGGAACTGACCCAGATCAGGCGGGCGGCCATTAAAAACGGATTCAAGCCCCTGGGCTACCCGGTAATGATCTTGCCGGGCGACATTTTCGATGATGAACTGGGCGAGGCGATGCTGGCGGCGGTTGGCGTCTGCAAATACGCTTCATTGATTGTCCTGAGAAATATTGAAAAAGAGAAGATGATCCCCCTGTTCACTCTGAGACAGAATATTTACACCGATCCGCAAAAACCAATGCAGGTGGCCCAGAAAATTTATCAGATCGGCGAACCCACCGCGGACTCGCCGGTATTCATTACCACCAACTTTTCCCTGACCTTTTTCCTGGTTCAGGGCGAGATTGAAGCCTCCAAGGTCTCGGCCTGGCTGATGGTGCAGAACAGCGAAGGACTCAGCGTTCTGACCGGCTGGGCGGCCGGCAAATTCACGCCGGGCAAGATCGCGGAGTATATACAGGAAAGTGGCATCGCGGAGAAGGTTAATCATCGTAATTTAATAATCCCTGGTTATGTTTCAGTCATCAGCGGTTCTCTGGGCGAGAAACTCAGTGACTGGAAGATCATTGTCGGACCTAGAGACGCTAATCAAATTCCCAAGTTCCTGAAGTCCGGCAACTTCAACCAGTAAAAATATAAAATTCAGACTATTTCCCAAAAAGGAGTGAAATTATGTCGAAAATTATCGCCACAAACGCTATCAATGGCGCCGCGGGCATCGTCAGCATGGCGGATAAGCTGCTGAAGGAAACCTTGGAGGCCAAGAGCGGCGCGACCCAGATTATTTTCCCCGACACCGCCTATTACATGCCGATGATCTTATGTCTGACAGGGCGTAAAGTACAAACGGTCGAAGAGATACTGCCGGTTATGGACCTGGTTAAATCACTGGTCCACCCCCTTCCGAATGACAACCTCTGGTTCCCCTACCTGGGACACGCTCTGGACGCCGGAATCGCCACCATGCTGGCGGAGGAGATTTACACCGGTTTGAAATACTACCTGGACGGCATGGAAGATCCTTACGCCAATACACCTTACGAAGGTTTTCTTTCGGATACGATTCTCAGGGAACTGGGTATTCAGCTGGTTGATGGCCGTATGCCTGGTTTTGCCGCGATTCTGGGGAAAGCCGAGAGCGCTGACCGGGCGGTTAAAATTGTCCGTGATTTTCAAAAACGCAGTATCCTGACCTTCCTCTCCGCCGAGCAGGAGAGCGGCGGCGTTCTGCAGCAGTTACAGGAAAAGGGAGTTGACATTGGCTGGGAGCATTATATCGTGCCGCTCGGTCCTGATACGATTTCCACTATTTACGCTCTGAACTGGGCCGCCCGGGGCGCTTTAACCTTCGGCGGGATCGCGGGCGGCGATTACCGGCGGATCCTGAAATACACCAAGGACCGCGTTTTCGCTTTCGCCCTGGTTTTGGGACCTCTGACGGATATCATCTGGGCCACGGGAGCCGGCGCGATCAACATGGGCTTCCCGGCGATCGCCGATTCAGAGATCCCGGAAGTTCACCCTTCGGGCGTCACCACTTATGAAGCGGTCGTCAAGCAACTGGACCAGGATAAACTGGTTGATACCTGCATTGAGGTGCGCGGCGTTAAGGTGGACGTTTCCAACGTGCCGGTGCCGGTGCCTTACGGCGCGGCCTTTGAAGGTGAAAGAATCCGCAAGGAGGACACCTTCCTGGAATTCGGCGGCACCCGTTCCCCGGCGTTTGAGTGGTTGCGCATGAAAGATATGAGTGAGGTTGAAGACAATAAAACCACGATAGTCGGTCCTGATCTCGATAATCTGGACGGCTACCGGCTTTCCCCGCTGGGCATTCTGGTTGAGGTCGCCGGTCGCAAGATGCAGAAAGACTTTGAGCCGGTACTGGAAAGGAAAATCCACGATTACCTGAACTGTGCTCAGGGCTTCTGGCACATGGGACAGCGTAATCAGAACTGGATGCGGATTTCCAAGACCGGTTACGAAGCCGGCTTGCGGATCAAGCATATTGGCGATATTATCCACGCCAAGTTACTCAGCGAATTCCCGGCGATTGTGGACAAGGTTCAGGTAACCTTGTATACCGATGAAGCCAAGGTCAAGGGAATTATCAGTGAAGCCGCGACTGTTTACAAGGAAAGAGATGACCGGGTCGCCGGCATGACGGATGAATCGGTTGACGTTTTTTATTCCTGCACCCTGTGCCAGTCGTTTGCCCCGGATCACGCCTGCATGATTACGCCGGAAAGATTGGGACTGTGCGGCGCTTACAGTTGGCTGGACGGTAAAGCCGCTTACGAGATAAATCCCAACGGTCCTAACCAGCTGGTAGTCAAGAATGATACTCTTGACGCGGTTAAAGGCCAGTGGAGCGGCGTTAACGAGGCCATCAAGAAGCTGTCTCATGATTCGCTGGATGTCTTTAACGCTTATTCTTTGATGGAGAACCCCATGACCTCCTGCGGTTGTTTCGAATGTATCATCGCCATTATGCCTGAGGCCAACGGCGTTATGGTCGTTCACCGCGGTTACGCCGGCATGACGCCGTCCGGCATGAAGTTTTCAACTTTGGCGGGGACGGTTGGCGGCGGCGTTCAGAATCCCGGTTTTATGGGAGTAGGCAGTAAATATATCGCTTCCCGCAAATTCATCTCCGCCGAGGGCGGTCTTAAGCGTCTGGTCTGGATGCCCAAGGATCTAAAAGAACAATTACGGGAAGAATTGCAGGAAAGAGCCAGCGAAGCCGGTATCGCTGATTTGCTTGACCGCATCGCCACTGAGGAGAACGGCACTGAATCGGAAGAAGTGCTTGCCTTTCTGACTGAGAAAGAGCACCCCGCTCTGACCATGGAGTCGATTCTGTAAAGTGTGTAACCCTCAGATGTAGGACCAAGAGAAAAAAGAATAACCCGCGCGCCCCTCTTTGAAGTAAAAAGAGGGGCGCGCTCACGTCGACAGCAAAAAAACATAAGGGTTAGCGCATTTAACGTTCTTACCTAAGATTCCTCCTGCTTGATAAGTTTTTAGTACTTGGAAAACACGCACGGTGGATATGACAACGTCCATGTGGATAACAAAAAGCATGCCATCCACAATCCTTGGATAAGTCTTCGACTTCCCCACACATCAACAGCTGCTAATGTTATTGATATTTGATTGAACGCTAATGATTATGGGCGACAAAAAATGTGCGAAAAATTCTTGACACTACCACTCGCGGCCACGTGGCGCGGGAAGTTCTGGGTAACAGCCAACTGCCGGGCGCATCTGCTGCGGGACGTGCCGGATTCAGAAAAGAAATTTCCCGAGTCGGAGTGTTTGGCCGGACGACGGTCCCGCTTCTGGCCAAGACCATGAAATTGCGGACCTTGCCGATAAACGACGGGGAAGATTTAATCCCGGCGAAGGAGTTGCGAACCAGGATTGAAGCGCTGGTGAGCATTTTGCACACGTTGCGGCTTCGGGGTCTGCCGTTTTAAAAATACGTTAGACTCAATGGCCGCCAATCCTTCCTTTGAGCCTTATTCTCTTTTATTATGCCGCCAGAATACCTCGCTAGCTAAGCTGGCGGGGGCAGGTTCATTTTGTCCCGACACCAGTCAACCTGCCAATAACTGACGCGTTACTGCTTTAAGTAACCCGCCAGTGAAGTGGGGGAACCAGTAATGTCATTCCAGCGTATGCAGGAATCTAGTGGATTCCCGTTGGCACGGGAATGACAAATAAGGTCTTTTCCCCGGAAGACTGACGCGTTACTGCTTTAATGTTTTTTTTGTTGACAACGATATTATTATTGCAATATACTACAAATTGATGGTAGCATCATATTGTTATTTTGGGTACAATCCTACTATTATATTGTCCAAGGAGAGCAAAAACAGTGGATGTCTTGACAATTCGTGAAAGAGCTAAAAGATTGCGCGCTCAGGAGGGCAAAGGCGCGGAGGATATAGTCGAAAATGTTAGTCAGGAAAAACCGGTCACGCTTACCGCGGCGGAAAAACAAATAAGATACCTGGATGAACTGAGACGCAGGAACGGACTCCTGGAAGTCGCTCCGCAAGCCTGCCAGGAGGAACCGCAGGAAGATTTACCTCCGCGGAAAACGCCCCAGGTCCGCCGTCGCAGCCGCAAGCAAAAAATAAAACAAAAGAACATCCAACTGCGCCTGGACCAAATAAAGAGTCTCCGGGAATACGCTTACAGAAGCGGGACGATCAATGGCAACCAGCTTAATGAAAGCCAGATTTGCCGGGTAGCCCTGGATTTGTTTATCTGGTCCAAGGTCAGGCCTGACAATATCGAAAGTGAAGCGCAACTCCTGGAAGTAGCTAAGAACAAGATCTTGAATATAGGCAATACAAAGATATGATAATATTGTTAATAGAAGTATGGTAATATTGTTAAATGTTGGCTCAGGGGAAAAATGGCGGCCGAACAAAATTTATTAAAAAAAATACGCAATTATTACAGGAAACCCAAAAATAAGAAAATCGTCTGGGCCGTTATCGCCGGGATAACGCTGGTTGCCGGAGCGTTTATCGGCCTTAATTATTATTTCGCTAACCTGGCTCAGAGCCGTTTCGCTAAAGCGGAAATAGCTTTAAGGAATAATGAGGTAAGCAAAGCGTTGGAACAATTTAAACAAGTCGTTGAGAAATATCCTGATAGCAATCTGGCCGATGACGCCTTGGTCAATATCGGTGACATTTATTTAAAACAAGATAATATCGTTGCGGCGCAAAAGCAATTTAATAAAGTTGTTGAAAAATATCCCCATAGCGACCAGGCTTCCCATGCCGCTTTTCGGCTTGCCAGAAGCGAAGCGGAACTAATGGGAGTTATTATAATGTATCCCAAAAGCGCCGGCGCTGAAGAAGCCTACCTCGCGCTGGCTGATGTCAAAGTGAAAAAAGGTGAACCGGGCGAAGCGCTCAGGATTTTAAAATCTCTTCCCGATGAGTTTCCTGAAGGCTCCAGGCATGACGCGGCCTTGTTTAAAATCGCTGGAATCGAGTACCGGCAAAACCATTTTGAAAAAGCGGCCAGGGGTTACCGGGAATTACTTGATAATTATAAAAAAAGCCCCTATCGGGAAAAGGCTTATTTCGCTTACGCTGATTCTGTCCTGGAAGGCAAGGATCTGGAAAACAGTATTGCCGCCTACCAGCAAGCCTTGATTAATTATCCCCGTAATGAAAGAGCCGAAGAAATCATGCTGCTGATTGGCGACTTGTATGTCAAACAAGGCGAGACAAGCTATGCACGCAATGCCTATTTGAAATTTATTGAACGTTTCCCCGCCTCTGCTAGAAGAAGCGACGCCTTTTATAAAATCGGGGATACTTACCTGGTGGAAGGCGGTTTTAATAAGGCAATCCCCATGTTTGAAAAAGCGATTAACAGCACCTCTGACCAGGAGAAGAAGGGGAACGCTTTCTGGAAAATCGCTTTCGCGAATGAACAGTTGAACAATTTTATCCAGGCGGAAAATATTTTGGCCTATCTAATCAGGAACTATCCCGAGCACAAGTTGTTTGATACAGCCAGTTACCAAAGAGCGAAAGATGTTTTCGCCCAGGGAGATTATTCCCGGTCGCTGAAGTTGCTTCATGAACTGCTCAAAAAGTATCCTGATCACGAAATGGCCAGTGAAGCCCAGTATTTGATTGGCAAAGCTAATTTTAATCTTGGGGATTATCGACAAGCCATAAAAGCCTACCAAAGAGTTATCAACCTTTACCTGAACAGTTCTTTCCGCGACGCGGCCCAATTTGGCGTTTGTGACGTGTTTTACGCGCAAGGTGAATACAGCTTGGCGCGCACCGCGTATTTGTTGGCTATGGATAATTTCCCCGTCAGCCCCTATGTCGCTCACGCCTATTACCGGATAGGCGATACCTTCCGTAATCAAGCCAACTTCGAGAAGGCTATTGAATATTACCAGTTGGCCAAAAACCGTTTCCCCGAATATAAGAGAGGGGCTGAAGTAACCCTTTGGATTGCTGATTTTTTCTATAATGAACGCAATTTCGAAAAAGCGCTGGTTGTTTACCAGGAGTATTTTAACAGTTTTGAGGGGAATACTTATCTCGACAAGGCGTTATACCGTATTGGCCGCTGCCAGTATGAGATGAGGGATTACGAAGCGGCCGCCGGCAGTTTCAACAAGCTGCTGGATGAGTTTTCAGCCGGAGAGTACACGGCCGACGCGATGTATTATTTGGCTGACTGCTACTACCAGTTGGAGGATTTTATGAACAGCGCTCAGAGTTACGAGAGGGCTATTTCTAAATATCCAAACTATGTCAACCGTTATTTCCAGTTTGGTCGTAGCGAGCAGTTCCTGCGATTATATGAGAACGCTATTAAGAATTTCCGCAAGGTAGCCGCCAGCGATTATAATGACAAGTTTTATCTTGACGCCCAATATCGAATAGGTTACCTGTTGATAGAAAAAGGCGATTACCAGGCGGGGAGGGACTTTCTCTTCGATTATATTGAGCGGCATCCCGACAGTAAATACGCGGCCGGGGCCTACACCAGGATAGGTGACACCTTTTATTGGGATGAAAAATTCCAGTTGGCTGTCAATAACTATTTGAAGGCGTCTTCGATGTCCCGACTGGGGGAAAAGGGTAGAGATCGGTTGGCCAGTTCGCTCCTTCGGCTGAAACGTTATTCCGAGGCCGAAAAAATATATCGGGAGTTAATCAATGACACCGCTGAGAACGAGGAAAAAGTCCTGGTTTACCAAACCAAGCTGGCTGATACCTATTTCGCCACGGAAAAATATGACCAGGCTCTTGTTCTGTTGAAAAGAGTTATCAAGGGGCTGACTGAACTGGGGGCAACCGGGGAACTGATCCAGTGGGCTTATTATCAAAAGGGTAACGTTTTGCGCGAGCTGAAAAAGTTTGATGAAGCCGAGAAGACGTATGTTTTTATCACGCAAAAATATCCTGATGGCTATTGGTCTCAGCAAGCGGCTCAGGAACAGCTCTCGGTGCGCTGGTTAAAACGGCAAAAAGCTTATTTGGGGGAGCGGACATGATAGCCCAAGCTAAAGCAAAGAGTTATCACCGCGAAGAAGATATACTCGCTGACGCTTTCGACGCTTTTAACCGGACAACCCAAAAGTTGCAACAGGCCTACAAAACTTTAGAGGATGGGCTTGAGGTCGTTAGCAAGGAACTTGAGCTCAAGAATCTTGAGTTGCAACGCAAGATTCTTGAAGTCGAGAACATGAAACAATACGCCAACAACATTATTGACAGTGTGACCAGTGGCTTGATCGTCATTGACGATCAGGGGAAAGTGACAACCTTTAACAAGCGGGCCGGTGAAATTACCGGGCTTAAGGATAGCGATGTGCTGGGCAAGGCGTTACCCCGGAGCCTGGCAATTTTTAAGCGTGAACTCGACAAGGCGTTAAAAAACCAAAAGAACAGCTTTGGCGAATATTATCTTAAGCGGGGGGAAGAGGAAATTCCTCTTGATATCAGCGCCTCACTACTCTATGACAGTTCGCAAAACCAAAAAGGAGCCATCGCGATATTTAATGATTTATCGGAAATCAAGGAATTGCAGGAGAAGTTGCATCGCTCTGAAAGGCTTTCCGCTTTGGGGGAAATGGCGGCGGGCGTTGCTCATGAAATAAGAAACCCGCTGGGGGGCATTGAGGGCTTTGCCTCGCTTTTGTATCGGGACCTGGCGGATATGCCAAAGGAGCAAAAGCTGGCCCGGAACATAATCAGCGGCGCTCAAAGCCTTAACCGGATTGTTTCAGATCTTTTGTTGTTTACCAAACCAATTAAAACCAGGTTCGCGATAGTTAACCTGACCAGTATTGTCAAAGAAGTAATCCTC
>JAJRWM010000072.1 GCA_024276815.1 bacterium | reverse complement strand
CCTTTGCAGGATATTTATACGCAATTAGAATCAGAATAACCGATAACTACGTTCATGTCAAGCGTTTTCGGCCATTCACCTCCGAAAAACAAGGCAGAAGGTTACCAATTACCGCCAAAACTCCATTATCATCATTTTTTTCCGCTAAGTCAGCTAACGACGCCAGTTGCTCAGACAAAAACTGTCCGTCAAACCGGTCGGGACGCGCCCTTAAAATATTCTGATGCCTGGTCGCGTCCAACTCCTCCCTGGAGGTCAGCAACTCCTCACGCAACTTCTCGCCTTGGCGTAAACCAATCGTCTTGATCGAGATATCCTCATCCGGTCTCAAACCGGACAAGATAATCAACTGTCGGGCCAACCGGCCAATCTTTATCGGCTCGCCCATATCCAGAACAAATATCTCGCCGCCCTCGCCGATAGCCCCGGCCTGCAACACCAAACGCGCCGCTTCGGCGATGGTCATGAAATAACGAACCGCTTCAGGATCAGTGATGGTCAACGGTTTGCGTTTTTTGATCTGAGCGAGAAAACGAGGCACAACACTGCCACGGCTCCCCAGAACATTGCCAAACCGAACAGTCATAAAACGGCAGATCTCCTGCTCCCGGCTTAATCCCTGGATAAAAAACTCGGCGATCCGCTTGCTCGCCCCCATTACGCTTACCGGGTTAACCGCCTTGTCGGTTGAAAGCATGATGAAACGCTCAACCCCATGCAAAACCGCGGCCTCGGCTAACACCTGCGTGCCCAGAACATTGTTTTTTACCGCCTCAGTCGGATTTTCTTCCATGATGACAACATGTTTATGGGCCGCCGCGTGGAAAAGCACCCGGGGCTGAAATTTCTGAAAGATATGGTTTACCCGGGACCGGTCCAAAATATCACCGATTATCGGAACCAGATCCAACTCAGGATGATTTTCCCGCAACTCGTTTTCAATCTCAAAAAGGGAGTTTTCGCCACGACAAAACAAGAGCAGACGCTTCGGAGCGAACAACGCCGCCTGACGGGCGATCTCGGAACCGATTGAGCCACCGCCGCCGGTTATCAAAATCGTCTTGTCTTTGAGATAGGCCGCTATTCCCCCGGTGTTCAGACGGACAGTTTCCCGACCCAGCAAGTCCGCCGGATGCACCTCGCGAATATTTTCAATCTGCACATCGCCTTTGATTATTTTATAAATGCCGGGAACAATCCTGAACCTGACGCTGGTCTTTTCACAGTGATCAATGATTGAGCGGATAACCCGGCCGGTGGCGGAGGGAATAGCGATCAGGATCTCGTCGATCTGACCTTTCTTTACGGCGGGCAGAATATCATTACAGCCGCCAACTACCGGCAAGCCGGCTATGGTCAGCCCGTTTTTAAGTGGATCATCGTCAATAAACGCTATGGGCTGATAATTTGTTTCCGGATGGCGGCGAATTTCTTCAACGACCATCTGACCCGCTACACCCGCTCCAATAACCAGAACCCGAGTAGCCTTGTTTGTCACGTTTATTCCTTATAACCGATATGCAGAGCCATCGCCCCGCCCAGTAAATTATGGTAACGAACCCGCTTTAACCCGATATCTTCAAATATCTTTTTTATCGTTTCCTGGTCGGGAAAGGTCAGCAAAGAGTTAGGCAGGTAGCTGTAAGCCTCGCTGTGAGAGAATAATTTGCCTACGATAGGCACAATATTAAAAAAGTAAAAACGATACAGTTTGTCGAATATTTTATTCTTGGGATGGCCCAGGTCAAGATTGAAAACAACACCGCCCGGTTTGACCACCCGCATCATCTCGCTGAAGGACTTGGGAATATCAGTGGTGTTGCGAATACCGCAACTGGCCATGGCGACATCAAAATAATCGCTCCTGAACGGCAAGTCCTCCGCCCGCCCCTGGCTTAAAGCCATAACCGGGCTATTCTTGACATTTTTAATTTTTCCCAGCCCTACCCGCAACATGCCTTCGCTTAAATCAACGCCAAAAACCTCACCGCCGGCGCCGGTCCGTTTGGCCGCAGTGATAGCCAAATCGCAAGTGCCGGTGCAGACATCCAGAACCTTCGCCCCGTCAGCCAGCTTGATTTCAGTAATGGCGAACTCCCGCCAGAGCGGATCGATGCCGCCGCTGATCAGACGGTTCATTATGTCATAACGACCAGCGATCTCATTAAACATCTTGCGGACATAGGCCGCTTTTTCCCGCTTGTTTTCCCGCTTGTTTAAATGTTCGACTTTTTCCTGTATCCTGGTTTTGACCATTATCCATCAACCCGTTTTAGTGATTATAAAGCGTTTTACAAACACATATAAAGCAAAACAAGAACCTTTGGAACCCCCGTTTTAGTAAAAACGTGGTTTCCAAACCTTCCCCCAAAAACTTTAACAGGAAGAGTCCTCAGGTAAGATCGTTAAACACTCTAGTATTCTCCGACAGAGAGAGTAAAACTTATCAAAATTACGCCAAACTGTCAACACAAACTTACAGTTTCAAGTCTGCGAATTTACCATGCTTGCCTTCGACTCCTCCGAATCGCTCACAAAGAGTTGCTCGCTATATAATGCCTGATACATAGCCGAGTGCTTTTACGAGATAGAAGTCTTTTTTCTTCCGGCATAATAACTTTTGACCATAGCTATTTCATCATCCTTTGATTTTATTTCGCCGTCAAGTTTACCAAGGATCACAGTTTCAAGCAGCGCGCTGTACTGAGGCCCCTGAGGAATACCGATTTGAGCCAAGTCTCTCCCCGTCAGGCTGATCCTGACTTTTCTCAAATCAGTGATATATCTTGAAATCCTCTTTTTAATGTTTTCATTTTTTGTATCGCTCATGATAAACAATAAAATTTCAAGAGGAATATGACTCAGAGTCTGATATATTTCGCTATCCCTGAGGGCTTGCCGGGCGTTCAGCTTCTGATGAATCATTACTTTTTTCTCATGCAAGGTCTGTAAAACCTGGAAATGTTTTTTGTTCAACCTGATTTCCCGGGCAAAATCATTCAATTCCGCCGCGTCCAGGCGGTTGGTAAGCGCCATGAAGTATATTAACCATCTATGCACTTTATCCTTGAGATACAAAAGGTTAAACCAGGCGAGAACTTCCTTCACCTGCTCGAAAAGATGACGAGCCTTCAAATCAGCTTTCATTTTTGGATGGATTTTCTTTAAGACGTTGAGAGCGCCCAACCGGGCGATGCCGACCCAAGGGTCGCCTTCGCTCAACAGAAGAATGATCTCCTCGCGAATACGCTGATTGTTGATCTTTTCCAAAACACCCAACTGGAGCGCGTTGTCAATGAAATGCTCCGTTTGCTTGTCAATCTTGAAGCCAAAACGGCTCTCAAAACGAACCGCCCGGAAAATACGCGTCGGATCATCGACAAAACTCAGGTTATGCAAAACTTTGATGATACCGCGCTTGATATCCTGACGCCCCTGGAAGAAGTCAACCAGAGCGCCAAACTCTGAAGGGTTGATATTGACGGCCAAGGCGTTTATGGTAAAATCACGGCGGTATAAATCATAGCGGATCGAACTCAGCTCAACCGTCGGCAACGCCGTGGGAAACTCGTAATACTCAGTACGAGCCGTGGCAATGTCAATTTTAAAACCGTTGGGCAAAACAACAATCGCCGTGGCGAACTTCTTGTGGGCAATATAACGCCCGCCCAGTTTTTTCACCAGTTCCCTGGCAAACTGCACGCCAAGCCCCTCGACCACAATATCAATATCCAGATTGTCCACACCGATTAATAAATCACGAACCAGACCGCCGACCAAAAAAGCGTTGTAACGCATTTCATCAGCGATTTTACCCATTTTTTTTATTAAACGCAAAATATCAGGCGTCAGGCGGTTCTCCAGCAGAGAGGTAACATTCTTGGTGTGATAACGGAAATCAGCGTCCGCGTTCCGCGGAACGCGAACCTTGTTCCGGGAGTGATGCGATTTTAAAACATCCGTGTAGGTCAAAATTCCCACCAGCTTGTCATTGTCCACCACCGGAAGGTATTTGATATGACTTTCAATCATTATTTTCTGGACTTCATTCAGCCCGACCGACGGGTTAAGCACAGTTACGTCGGGATGCATGTAACCGATAACTTTATCCCCGCCCAGCCCATGATTGATCGTTTTGTAAATATCCTTATGGGTTATCAAACCAACCAGTTTATCGTTTTTTACAACCGGAAACCCCGTGTGATTATGGCTCAGGACTTTGCGCCGGGCTTCCTCGACCGTCGAATTGTAATTTATGGTTATGACCGGAGAACTCATGATATCTTTAGCCTTGATAACCGGTTTGATGTATTTATCCAGGAGAGAAAGCAGTATCTCCTCGATTTCTTCCAGGGTTGAATTGCGGATCATGGCGCTGGCCGCGGTGGTATGGCCCCCGCCGCCAAAATACTCGGCCAAGGAACCAACATCGACTGATTCGACCTTGCTACGCCCGACCAGGTGAATCCGTTCATGCATCTGAACGAGCGTAAAAATAACTTCCAGGTTACCCATATCTCTGAGTTTGTGGGTCAAGACCGCTAAATCGGCGACATATTTGTCATAGGAAGCTTTGGCAATCACGACTCTGACCCCGTTTATGTCATAGTTTTCAGAAGACGACATCAATTCGTTAAGAATCGCCAACTGCTCCGAAGTCAGTTCCCGGTTGATGAAATTCGTTACGGTGTCCAGGTTCGCACCATTTTTCAACAAGTAGGCTACCGCTTCGACATCTTCAGGCCTGGTGCTGGGATAGGTCAAGCACCCGGTGTCTTCATAAATTCCCAAGGCAAACAAAGTCGCTTCCTGCGGCGATATCTCAAGTTTCCGGGATTTGATGTGGGCCAGCATGATGGTTGTCGTCGCCCCAATATCCCTGATCTCATTAATTTTACCGCTTAAATCACTCTCATGAACCGGATGATGGTCAAAAATATGGAGTTCAACGTTTTGCCGTTCAGCTACGATATGAGAAAGCTGCCCGATCCGGTCACGCTGCCTGGTGTCAACGATAATTAACCGCTCCAGATTAGACAGATCAAGCTCCTTTAAGCGGCGGACATGGAAAAAAGAGGGATGCAGATCGAGAAACTCCCGGACATTTTTTTCTTTGGAACCGGAAAAAACGATAGGCGCCTTCGGATACAGTTTCTGAGCCGCGACCATACTCGCCAGGGAGTCGAAGTCAGTGTTTTGGTGGGAAACTATAACTTCCATAAAAATTATTTTCCCGGCACAAAAGGATTGTTTTCGCGCTCATAACCGATTACGGTAGAAGGTCCGTGCCCGGGATAGACCTCGGTTTCCTTCGGTAATGAATACAACCGGGCTCTGATCGAAGACGATAAATCGGGAAAAGAGCTGTCAGGAAAGTCCGCGCGTCCAATTGACTGGCAAAACAAAGTGTCGCCGGTAAATACCACTCCTTCACTCTCAACATAGTAGCTGACTCCGCCCTTGGTATGGCCCGGGGTAGATAAAACCTTGATCGCCATCTCGCCCAGCTTCAGGATATCGTTGTTTTTGAGCAGTCTGTCCGCTTCCGGAACAACAACCCCGTAACCGATAAAAGCGGAAATATTCTTTTCCGGGTCAGTCAACTTTCCGGCGTCCTTTTCATGAATACAAAGCTCCAGGTCATAACGCTCCAGAAGCTCGTTGACTCCCAGCAGATGGTCGGCGTGACCATGGGTTAGCAACAAATAAACCGGCTTGAGCGAACCCGCTTCAATCGACTCGATAACCGCTTCCATGTCTCCGCCGGGATCGATGATCGCCGCCTCATGAGTGTTTTCATCAGCGATCAGGTAACAATTGGTCGCCAAAGGACCGACCGCGAAAGTTTTAAGGTACATTTTACTCCCGGTATAACTGGTGCCTCTCGATGTATTCCGCAACGCCGACAGGTAGTAAATACCTGACGCTATTACGATCACGACAACGGCGGCGGATTTGAGTCGATGAGATATCAATCAAAGTGGTCTCATGAAATTCAATTTTTTCCAGCAGACTCTTGTCTTTTAGTATGCTTGCGAGGCCCGCTAACGCCTCGGTATAATTACCTTTATTAAAATTAAAACCCGGTCTGTTGGTCGCGATTATCCGGCAGCGGGTTAACAACTCCTCGATCCGCTCCCAGGTATGCAGTTCCGGCAAAGAATCCGCCCCGATTATCAGAGCGTATTCAGAACCGGGATTAGCTGATAATAACATATTAATCGTATCAACACTATACGAGATGCCCGGAGTCAACAACTCGATATCGGAATATTCAAAATTATGGTTATCGGCTACGGCCAGCTTAACCATGTTTAAGCGATGTTCCGCGCTGAGCAACTCCCGCGGGTTCTTATGCGGCGGGAACAGCGCCGGGATAAAGATAACTTTTTCCAGACCGCATAATTTGAAGAGTTCTTCAGCGAGAATCAAATGGCCTAGGTGAATTGGATTGAATGAGCCGCCCAATATTCCGATCATTTAACACCCCGCCGTAGCTTCAGAACAAATTAACATCTTATGTAAGACGATGTGGGGGAACCTTTTTATTCCAAAAAAGAGTTCCCCCACACCCCCTCCAAAAAATATAAACTTGCCTTCGGCAAAAACTTTGCACAAGCCTGGAACCCGCCCTAACATCCGTTTTATAATGTTTGTTGTGCATCAACATAATTACCCATTAGCCACTTTTAACGCAAAAAACACTCAAACGCCGCCAGCAAGCCGCTCGATAAATTTACCTTGCCGTCTCTCGTCATTGTTGTAATTAAAATAAAAAAGTTTGAAATCAGCGTAATCCGTCCTGATCTTTTCATCAGGGTAAGAAGCCATGTTTTTGATATAATCGTCCAGATATGAGGGAAAATCGATGAAGATTACCTCTTTGTATTTTTTCAGATCATCCATTACCTCTTTGTCGTATATCAGAATCGCGGCCTCATAGCCCTCAAAAAATATTTTCCGATATTCCAGCTTGGTCAGGGTCTCACGCATGGCAAAATTAACTTTTCTCTTGAACCAGTAACCAGGCGGCGCTTTCTTTTCATGACCGGGACGCCCTCTCTTTTTTAAGGGTAAATGAGCGATGTATTCGTCGGTCAGACCGGCTGAACTCTCAATCGCCACCTGAAGATCAGAGTAATAAACCAGCATCGCCTGGGTGCCAAAAAAAGCAATTTTAATTCTCGGATCGTTTAAATACTTCCCGATTAATTTACCGTTTTCCACCATAATATCGTTTTTTTCCCTGGTATACCAGCGAGGCTCATAAGCTATGCCGTTAAGAATATCTTCGCCATAAGCCCGATAGATATCCCAATGGAAAAAAGAACCGAAGATTATCAGAAAAAAGACCAGCAACAGCACTCCCTTATCCCTGAAAAAAGCGCGGGAACCGGATTCAAGGAAAAAATAACAGAAGGGCGTTATGGGAATAAAAAAACGGGCGAACATGAAGTCCCCCCCCACTCTGACCACGTAAAAGATGTAGGGAATCATGAACATTACGCTTAAAGTAAAAGGACGATGCTCCCGGGCTAAACGGAATCCCCCCCGCCAATAGTTTTTCAGTACCCGGGGCAGTAAGAGGAGCGCGATAAACGGGCTGGCAGCCAGAACATAATAGGTGGCGAAATATAGCTTGGCGTAACTAAGCCCCTGCTTATAATAGGCCAGGTTGCCGGACTTGGCGTAGTAGGTGTTGGGGAAAGGATAGCCGTAATAAAGATAACGGGCGATCCAGTAGGGAAGATAAATTACCAGTAACGGTATGAGAAAGTATAAATACTTTTTCCAGTCCGCTCTCTCCGTTAAAAAGATGTAACCTAACGACATGACATAGAAGATTAAACCGTCGGGCCTGGTCAGCATCGCTAAAACAAAGACCAGCCCGGCCCGGAAGAAAAACCTGTTTCCCTCCGCGAAGAGAAGCAGGACAAAACCGGCTGAGAGCAGCATGGTATAAAGGGAAGTCTCCAGACCGCTGGTATCGTAAACCTGGTGCTCCTGATGCAGTAAAAGAGCGATCGCTGTAAGAGGGATAAACAGCCGGCTGTTTGCGAGGTCATCACGGACATAAAGTTTCCGGGAGAGCATGAGAAAGATCAACACGGTCGCTAAATATGAGGCAATACTCAAAATCCTGGAGAAAAGCTCCGGCGTGATCTTTAAAATCATCCCCAAGGCCATAAGCATGGTCCACAGGAAATTGGTATAACCTTCAACCCGTTCGCCCACGTTAAAGACTAAACCATGGCCCTGTATCAGGTTTCTGGCATATCGGGAAGATATGTAAGCGTCATCAGATATCCAGCCCAGGGAAATCGCCCGGTAAACGCCGTAAATCGCGGCAAGCGCGAAGATAACCCAGCCGACCCAGGCTTGATAGGTCCTGAAACTGAAGGAACCTGATTGATTGTTTGCCATACAAATTACCTGTAACCCGAAGTGCAACCAAAACCAAGGATAAAGTTTTTAGTAGGTGCTATCTTTATGCGATGAAAAAAGCGATAATCTAACCAATACGCAAGAGAGCAACACAGCTTGCGAGCGGTTTTGATGTGCCGAAGGCAAGCATCTTCAGGCTGTAAGCCTGCCTTTGGCCTCTTGCCACAGTTCTTCCATTACTTCCAGTGAAGCCTCTTCCAGTCCCACGCCCTTTTCCAGCAACGCCCGCTCGATATAATTAAATCGTTTGACAAATTTGTTTATGGTACTGTGCAGAGCGCTCTCCGGGTCTTTTTCCACAAAACGGGCCAGATTGACCAACATAAAAAACAAATCTCCCAGTTCATCATTGATTTCCTCTTCGCCACCCTCCCGGTAAGCCGCCTTAAACTCTTCCAGTTCCTCATCAATCTTGGCGAACAGCCCGTCAATACGCTCCCAGTCAAAACCAACCCGGGCCACCCTCTCCTGAATCCGGTGCGCCCTGAGCAAACCGGGTATGTTTTTGGGAATACCCTGTAAAAGAGAGCTGTCTTGCTGCTCGCCCTTTTCCTTTTTCTTGATCGCTTCCCAGTTGGCCAAGACTGCCTCCGCCGTGTCAAGCTGAACGTCAGCGAAAACATGAGGATGACGGCGAACCAGCTTTTCGTTCAGAGTCTTTATGACATCGGTAATTTGAAAGGTCTGCTCATCCTTGCCGATCTGAGCGTGAAAAACCACCTGTAGCAAAACATCGCCCAATTCTTCCGTCAGCTTGACAGCGCTCCCCTCTTCTATCGCCTCGACAACCTCATAGGTTTCCTCAATAAGACAGGGCTTGATTGAACGATGATCCTGTTTTTGATCCCAGGGACAGCCCTGCTCGCCCCGCAACCGGGACATAATATGTAATAACTCGCAAAACAGCCGGCCGGCTTCCGCGTAATCCTGTTCCTTAAAATTTAACATATTCCATTTTTTGAGCCAATCGGTTCGGCCAACCTCTCCTAAAATTATTAATCTTTCCAGGCCAGCGCGCTGGCGTAGTGGTTATCATATTGCGAAACTTTTATGGTTAACTCGTCAATTAAAAGTAATAATTCCAACAACGCCCGGTCGTATTCATTATCCTCGTCCAGGTTGAACAAAACATCCGTCAGGGTCAGGTGATACACTGTCCCACCGCACAAAGTTATTTCCGCCTGCGGAAAATAGCGGCGGACACACTCCAGGATGAGCGAGGACTGAGCGGCTTCCGACGGATCTGATTTGGCTATCTCCCGCGGATCAGGCCGCTCGACAATTCTATCCAGGAACTGCTTGGGATTATAGGGACTACGAAGATATTTTTCCGGCAAAAGCGAACGAATCCTGGTCGCTAAAGCCAAACTCTCATCCGACCACTGAAAACGCGACGGCCCGACAAAATCATCAAGGTAAAACAAACCGCCTTTTTTCAGAACCTTGCGGCTCCACTGAAGCGCTGAATCAATATCCAGCATGTGATGAAGAGAATTGTTCCAGTGAACGAAATCCACCGAGGACTCTTTGATCGCCTCGAAAGCGTCTTCGTTGCGAAAATTGACAGAATCAGCAACGCCCAAACTTCTCGCTATCTCTCGCCCTTTTCTTATCCGCTCTTCGGAAAACTCGAAAAGTTCGAAGGACTCGACAATACCGTCCCTGATAAAACGCATTTCCTTGAAGCCAACTCCGCAACCAACAGAAACGCCTTTTTGGAAAACCCGGCCAGCAACCCTGCGCTTAACTAACTCCGCCAAACCCCGACCGATTTCTTTCTGGCCAGGCTCGCCGGAAGTAAGCCGATTGACATGTTCCATAATCAAGGGACTTTCCCACCAACGGACTCTCTTTGGCTTTTCAGCGAGCAATTCTTTATCCCAAGCCCGACCAATGCGTTTCCTGACATCGTCACTGCTTTGAGACATATTCCTGACCTGAGGGTTTAATTTGTCGCGTAAATCGTTAACGATTCACCAGGATAAATATAGCGGGACGCGGACATGTTGTTCCAACGGCGGACATCGTTAACCAGAACACCGTAGATCCTGGCGATCCGGCTTAAAGTATCACCCTTCCTGACCCGGTATGATACTTTTCGTTTGCCGTTTCCACCGCCGCCTGACGGATAAGCCCCGGTCGGGACATATCCTTCCGGGCCAATGGGAATGTTTAAAACCTGGCCAATACTCAACCTATGAGCGTTACGCAGACGGCTGGCCTTCATGATCGAACGGACAGTGGCGTTATATCTCTGAGCGATTACCGAAAGGGTCTCCCCTTTCCTGACTCGATGCGTGCGCCATCTTAGGCGCTCACTCGCCGGTATTTTTTCCAGCTTGGCTAAAAACTCTTCTTTGGTTCCAGCCGGAAGGACCAACTCGAATTCAGGATAATTGGGCGGAGTACACCATGATTTCAAGGCCGGATTCAGTTTTTTTAATTCGTCAAAAGTAAGCCCCGCTGCCTTGGCAAGCACGTTCAGGTCAATACAATCCTTCACATTAACTCTCTCCGTCTTCACCTCAGGCTCATATTCGATATCGTTAAAACCATACATTTCCGGATTCTTGGCGATAATCACGGCCGCCATAAAGCTATAAACGTAATAACGTGTCTCGTAAGGCAAATAACGCTTCTTGGCCAGTTCCCAGAAATCACGGGAACGGGCTTTGGTGATGGCCCGCTGAACCCGGTACTCGCCGCCATTGTAACCGGCCTGAACCAGCAACCAGGAACCCAGCATTTCATACAGACTCTTGACGTATTTCGCCGCCGCCCGGGTGGATTTTTCCGGATCGTTGCGCTCGTCAACCCACTTGTCGACCCTCAAACCATAGACCTTACCGGTGGCCCGCATAAACTGCCACATCCCCTGCGCCCCGGCACGGGAGGCAATCTTGGGACGAAAGGTGCTCTCAATTAAAGCCATATAGGCCAGATCCGTGGGTATTTTCTCTTCCCTGAATATTTTCCGGATCATCGGGAGATACTTTTTGGAACGGGATAATCCGCCTCTCATCTCAGCCGACCTTTTCGTCCGATAGACTTTTATCATTTCGTTCACTTCCGGCGTAATGATAATATTTATATCCGTATCAATCGGGGGAATGATTTGCCTTAGAGCGGTTTGGTCGATAACCCGCGGCTTGATTTTTTTGAACAGACTTCGGTAAATCAGAGAAAGCTTATAATGATCCTTGACGTCCAGCCGGGCCTGAGTCAGATACCATAAAACCTTGTTAAATTCTTCCTCGGCCTTAACAGAATTACCGTCCTCATAATATTCAAGAGCGGTCAGGTAACGCTGCTTGGCCAAAGCGAGCACGTCCAGGTCGGGCTTTTTCACATCCTTGTCCAGATCCTCGAATTGATCCAGAGATGAATCAGGCTGTACAGCGCCCCGGGAATCAGCCGCAACCAGGATCCGCAAACCAACTACTAAAAACAACACCCAAAATATAAAAACAAAATTACTTGATTTAATTAGTTTCATTCGCCCCAATTACCTAACATTTATTGACCGCCCACCTGCGTGATAATATCACAAATTTACGGTTAAAGTAAACCAATTAGTCACCTTCCAGACATTATCGACAGGAACATGTTTTGTCATGAGCACATTCCAGCTTATGAGTGTAGCCACGGTATAACGCGTATAATATTAGCAGGCCCAAGATTATCGCTGAGATATTTAAAACAATCTCAGGGAAAAATTCCGGAACCTGACCAATAGAAGCCAACGGCGTAATATCCAGAACCCGGTACAAATAATTGAGGGCATACCCCATTAAAATCGAAATAAAAGCGATACTGCACAAGTAGATGACGGCGGCTTTGTGACCCAGATATTTGAAAACCATGGTAATTGTCGCGATATTGGTCGCGGGGCCGCTCAGCATGAAAACCAGCACCGCGCCCGGGTTCAACCCTTTCAAGAGCAAGGTCGCCGCGATGGGCGTGGTTGAGGTCGCGCAGATATAAAGGGGAATACCAACCGCCAACATCACTATCATCGAGAAAAATCCCGCTCCCAGATACTCCTGGAAAAAATTATCAGGGATATAATACGATAATACCCCGGCCAGGATAAAACCAACTAACAACCATTTGGCAATATCTCCTAAAAACTCCCCGTAAGCGTAGCTGAACGCTTTGGTTATTTTCTCGCCCAAAGTATGCTTATGACCATCCTCAAGAAAAAGACCGCAGATATTACAGTTGTTCTCGCCAATCTGGTAGTCAGACCGCTCGTGAACCAGATTCGCCAATCCGCCGGTGAGAACAGCGGTTATAAACGCTGAAAGCGGTCTGAATATCGTAAAAATGGGATCCATCAAAGCGTAGGTTATCGAGATGGAATCAACGCCCGTTTCCGGGGTCGAGATCAGAAAGGACAGCGTCGCCCCTATCGAAGCTCCCTGCCGCCGCATGGAAAGCGCCGTGGGGATAACTCCGCACGAACAAAGGGGTAAAGGGATACCGAAGACAGCCGCCTTCAGCACGCTCACCCAGTTGTTTCCGCCCAGATGCCTGAAAACCCTGTCCCGGGAAAAACAAACGTACAAGATACCGGCTACCAAAAAACCAAACAACAGGTAGGGACTGGATATGATAAAAAAGCGAAGCGTTTCCCTTGAGATACCCAATAAAGCCGCTACCATCACATAACGCCGCCTTGTTATTTTAATATGCCGACATGATTAAAAGGATAGTAACGCATTACAGCCTTGCCCAACAGGTTCCTTTCCGGAAGCATCCCCCAGAGATGACTGTCAAAGCTACGGTTACGATTGTCGCCCATGACAAAGAGCTTGTCCTTCGGAACCCTTATCGGCGGCATGGTATAATTCATCGGACCATTCAGATAACTCTCGTTTATCAACTTGCCGTTTAAATATAATTTAGAATTCCGAACCTCAACAATATCGCCCGGCAAACCAATCAGCCTCTTAATAAATATCTTGTCGTCAGAAACTTCGGGAGGCGGCTGAAAAACCACAATATCGAAATTCTTCGGCTCTTTAAACTGATAGATAAACTTGTTGACAATCAGCCGGTCGCCGATCTTCAGGGTCGGCACCATCGAGGAAGACGGTATCTGGTAGGCCTCAACAATGTGTGAGCGGATAATTAACGCCAGGATCGCCGCTAAAACAATGGTCTTGAGCATTTCAACCGTCTCCTGAAGCAAGCGGCCTTCTCTATATAATTTTATCGCGTAAACCAGTGAAGCTATCACTATTACCGCTATTATCAGACTTGCTGGCGCAAACAACCCATTCACGATACTCAACTCCTAGATTAAAACCTTGATCGCCCGCGACGGGCAGCCGCTTACGCAAAATTCACAGGCGATACATTTTCCCTCGTCAAATTCCACCCGCCAGGTTTTCCTGTCCAGATATAACGCCTTGGCGCTGCAAACCGCCGTACAGGCTCCGCAATGGGTACAGCGATCCTCATCGCGAACAATCATCTCCCGCCACAGCTTCACCTCAACGCCGCTTTCTTTCAGGAAACGCTCGCTCCCGGCTATATTTTCTTCCGTACCCTCCACGGCAATCGCCAGCACCCCGACCTCGTTAGGAGCAACCCGGGCCTTTAAAATATTGACAATCAAATCGTAATCTTTTACCAGGTGATAGGTTAACGGAGTCTCAACAATATCCGGCGAGAATTTCAAGACCAGTCTTTTCTTCACAACACAGTATCCTTTCTAAAGCACTTAACGTTCAAATGATCCGGCAAAACAAGAACCTCGGGAACCCCTTTTTCAAACTTACAGTTTGAGGATTCTTGCCTTCGGCTCTTTAGTATTCACTCGAGAAACAGTTCTCTCGCTAAGCGATATTAAACAGGCCCACCGGCCCGCGAAGGCGAATTGGGTGAAGCATCATGCTTCTTTCCGGCACCTTCCCCCATATCTATCGTTGCGATATTTATCGACGATGTTGTTTCGTCTGTAATTAAAGAACTAAAACTTTAACTTGGAGAAGCCTTAGGTTTGAATCGTAACACACCTTAATCAATCCAGGCTCCGCCAATTAACTGTTCCTCCCGGTAAAACGCCACTCTCTGACCAGGAGTCACCCCCCTCTGCGCCCGTTCGAACTCTACTTCGACGCCGGCCGGCAAAATCCTGAGCTTCGCCGCGGCCGCCTGGTGACGGTGCCGAATCTGTACTTTAACATCCATTTCATTATCCTTCAAGTCTATAAGCCACAAGGGATCATGAGCCGATAAAACAGAGGAGAAAACTTCTTCATCCCGGGCGACTATGACACTACGAGTAGCCATGTCAATCCGCTTAACGTATAAAGGATGGCCAACCGCTATATTCAGCCCCTTCCGCTGCCCGATGGTATAAAAAGCGACGCCGTTATGCCGGCCCAGAATTTTTCCCGAGGTATCCTTAATCGGACCGGGAGCGACCACCCGCGGCGCCTCCCGTTTTAAAAAACCCCGATAATCATTATCAGGAATGAAGCATATTTCCTGGCTTTCCGGCTTTTCCGCGACGATTAAACCGGCTTTGGCCATCAACTGGCGTATTTCAGGTTTCGTATAGCCGCCAACCGGGAATAGCGCCGCTGAAAGTTGTTCCGCGTTCAGACAGGAAAGCACGTAACTCTGATCCTTGACCGGATCGACCCCCCGTAACAGCCGCCAGGAACCGTCCGGCAACACTTCTTTCCGCACATAATGACCGGTCGCGATCCAGTCAAACCCCATCTCCCTGGCCCTCGCCAGTAAAAGACCGAACTTTATCTCCTGGTTGCAAAGGATACAAGGATTGGGGGTTCGGCCCTTTAAATACTCGGCAATAAAGTAATTATAAACTTTTTCCCTGAATTCATTCTCCCAGTTAAAGACATGGAACAAAATACCCAACTGAGCGCAGGTCTGTCTCGCCGCGACCTGGTCGGACAAAGAACAGCAACTCTTAGACCCGGCCGAACCGACGATTTTTTCATTAATTACTTTGATATGAGCGCCGCTGACCTCATAACCGGCCTGTTGCAAAAGGTAGGCGGTCGCCGCCGAGTCCACCCCCCCGCTCATAGCGACCAAAACAGACCCTTTCATGATAAATCAAGTTCCTCATTCATACGGCCGGAGCGGTAAGCTTCCAGGTCCAGCACAACATAATGGAAACCAATCGATTTAAAATATGCCGCGACCTTATCCCGATTCGCGCCCTGAGAAAAATATCCCCGATCATCTTCCCTTACCTCCAGCCGCGCCAGATTATCATGACAGCGAACCCGGAAACCACTCAAGCCTTCCTTTTTTAAGAACTCTTCCGCCGCCCCCACCATTTTCAGGCGACGGGCGTCAATTTTATGGTGATAGGGAAAACGGGAAGCCAAACAGGCATAAGCCGGCTTGTCAGCGGTGGCTAAGCCCATCGACCGGCTGAATTCACGAATCATTTCCTTGGTAAAACCAGCTTCCCTCAAGGGACTCTTCACACCAAGTTCAGCGGCCGCCCGGCCGCCGGGACGATAATCACTGTCATCATCAAGATTGCTGCCGTCGATGACAAACCGGTAATTGCGGGCGCGCGCTATTTCCGCCAGCTTACCGAATAATTCATGTTTGCAATAATAACAACGGTCCGGCGGATTATTGCTGAAGCCTTCGATGTCAAGCTCTTCGGAGTCGATTACCAAATGTTCCGCGCCCAAATCAGCCGCCAGGGAACAGGCCTGCTCCAGCTCCGAGGCGGGGTAGGTCGAGGAACGGGCTGTCACCGCCAACACCTTGTCTTTCAATACCTTGACAGCGACGGCAAGTAAATACGTGCTGTCAACACCGCCTGAGAAAGCGACAACAACGCTGCCTAAACTTTTCAGGTATGGTTCAAGTTCAACTGTTTTGTTAATAGGATTAGTTAACGATTCTAGATGTGATACATATAATGGTGGTTCATCGTCTTGTTGTAATCAGGCAATTCATTTACCCGCTGACAAAGGTCTTCCAGGGTAGTGTTATCCAGGACTTCGCCAATCTTGTCCTTAATGTCTTTCCATAAAAGACGGGTAACGCAGATATTTATCCGGTGGCCTTTTTCAGCGTCTGACTCTTCATCGACACATTCCACCGGAGCAAACGAATCCTCCAGAACCCGGATGATCGCGCCCGCCGTAATTTCTTTGGGGTCCCGCGAGAGCCGGTAACCGCCCTTGGGCCCCCTGAGACTCTCAACCAGGCCCGCGTGCCGCAATTTGCTGAACAACTGCTCAAGATAGTAGACAGATATCTCCTGGCGGGAACATAATTGTTTAACCGGCACAAACCCCTGCTGATAACGAAACGCCAGATCAACCATCGCCCGGACACCATAACGTCCTTTAGTTGTTAAATTCATGTTTTACCTCTCCATAACAAACAGATTTAGTGCATCCTGTCAAACCTGAGCATCTTGGCAGCCAATTGGCTTACTCTGATATCTTTATCTTTCGCGGCGCGATTCAACAGATTAATCAACTTTTGGTTGCTTGGTATGTTGTATTTCTGGATAGCCTTTAAAACCATGTACCTGACATGCTTGTCGGCGTCATCATACATGCGGACAAAAACATCAAGATACTTCGGCTGCTTGAACCTGGATAAAGCAAAAACCGCCGCCTCGCGCACAAACCACTGCTCATCCTCCAGGGCTTTTTCAATTAACGGCAGGGCCGGCTCAAAACGATTCTTCCCGAAAATCCCGAGGATCATCTTTTTTTCCTCGGCGGAGCGTTCGCCGTAGACCTCGATCAAAGCGTTCCCGACATCAGGAGCGCGATAGGAACCAAGCGCCTTTATGGCGGCTTTCCTGATCGTCTTTTGAGAATCACTCCTAACGATCTTAAGCAAAGCCGGTTTATAACGCTCATCAGGATACGTACTGACTATCGCCACGGCGGAATGACGCTCTATCGGATTCTTGCTTCCCAGCAACGGGGCAATATCCTTGGGCACAAAATCCTTGTAATCACGAATAATCGTTTTTACCGCCCGGGAACGCGTAAATTTATCTTTTGAGCCCAACTGCCTGATATATCTTTTAAAATCCTGCTTACGCCACTCCCTGAACCGTTTATTGTTCATCTTCATGGGGGCCTGGGCGACCATGAACTGAAAACCATGCTCCGCGTTATCCAAAGCGAAGACAGAATTACCTAAACAGAGCAACATGGAAAAACACAACACCGACAAAATACGATAACTACATTTTTTAATTATCCCGACTCCTTCCCCGACCAGCTTTTTAATCTTGGCCGGAAACTATTCCCTACCAAACAACAGGGTTTCACAGGTTCAATATTAAACTAATCCTATCACTAATGCCGAAAATACGTCAAGATATTTTTACTTTTACTGGACCTCAAAGTGCTGATCAGTTGACTCAAATCGCTTTTTTTGGTATATTTTAATATGATGTTTAATGGATTTTGTTACCGGACATCTGATAAGTTTAAAAAGTCCCGAACCGTTCTTTTCCTGATTATCTTTCTGCTCAATCCCTGGCTTGCCCAGGCCGGTTCCGATCAACAGCTCCTGCGGCCGGTGGGCGCCGAGCTAACCTCCCGCCTGGAACAAAACCAGGCCGCCCTGAGACGAAAAATGGTCAAGGTTAACTTCGATGTGCTGAAAAAAGATGAAATATTCACCAAAGAATTAACTTTGAACCTCTTTGAGAAAGTCTACAATGTTGAGAATAAACGAATCGTCTCAAGAAACACCACCGCTTACACCTGGTTCGGCAAAGTCAGGGGTGACCCTCTCAGCAACGTAGTCTTGACGGTTGGACGCAAAATCATGTTCGGCAGAATTGAAACCGCCGACGCAATCTATAACATCGAGCCAGTCGGCGATGGCAATTATCATCAGATTATTGTCCAGAACCCCTCAAATATGGCGCCCCCGGACGATGGCGCGCTACCGGCGGATTATGCCGACCCCAACCGGGAGAGACTTGCCGGCGACGACGCCGCTGTCGATGACGGCTCCTATCTCGATATCCTTGTTTTATACACCGATGGCATGGCTACGGAATATCCCGGGAGCCAGATAATCACCAAAATAAACCATTTTATCGATCTCTCCAATCAGGCCTTTACCAACAGCCTGATCCCCACCCAGCTGAACCTGGCCGCCGCCCAGCAAATTAATTACTCTGACGCGACCACAACCGCGACAGCGCTGGAAGCGTTAACAAACGGAAGCGGCGCTTTTTCCGAGGTGGCCGCGATGCGGGATCAGTATGGAGCTGACTTTGTTCTCTTGCTACGCAAATTCAACACCAGTAATTCCTGGTGCGGCAGAGCCTGGTTAATGCAGAATGTGGACCCAGCCTTCGAATCATCCGCTTTTTCCGTCGTTCAGGAGGGTGATGACAGTACCGGACGATATTGTTCCGAGTATACTTTCATCCATGAACTCGGACATAACATGGGCTGCGCTCACGACCGGGCCAATTCCCCGGGCCCAGGAGCTTTCCCCTACTCATACGGCTATGATGTCAGCGGATCTTTCGCGACCATTATGAGTTATATGAAGCCCCGGGTGGGGTATTTTTCCAATCCTGATCTTAACTATGACGGTCACCCGATGGGAATACCCGAAGGTCAGTATAACGAGGCGGATAACTCCAAGTCAATTGGCAATACCTTCCTGACAATCGCCCAATTCAGAAATTCGGTTGGGGTGGAACTGTTAGAGAATGGTACGTTTGAAGCAGGGACAACTCCCTGGACGCTGGCGGGCGACTTCTATATCAGTGATGGGAGCGTTCCGGACACCGGCTTTTCAATGCTCATCTTTCTTTACCTGACGGGAGCGAGGGCGATAACCTTTCCGGCTCGATGTATCAAACCGCGCAGCTTCCCGACAACGCGGAAACGCTGACTCTCTCGTTTAACCTGAACATTGATTCCCATGACAGCCTGTTATACCAACATGACAGCCTTGATATATTCGTTCAGGACTCTACCGGCAACTATCTGGGAACCGTCGCTTCTTACGCAAACACCGAAAAACTGGCGTTTTCCAGTTACGGCACAGAAACATTTGATCTGACCTCGTACCTGGACCGGCAGACCATCCGCATCTTCTTTCAAGGAGCGACCGATAATATCAACACCACAACCTTCAGAATTGATAACGTCAGCCTGAAGGCCACTCCTCCCTATGAACCCATTACCGAACCGGATCCCCCGGCCGGAGTGAGTGAGGGAATCGCCGGGATCAGCTATACCTTCACCTCCGCCAATGCCGGCTCCAGTAATAATCACGAGTTGGAATATCGTTTTGACTGGGGGGACGGCAGCTATTCAGACTGGTCAACTTCCACCACAAAAAGCCATACCTGGTCGGCTGAGGGAGTTTATTCAGTTAAAGCGGAAGCGCGCTGTAATCTTCACTTTAACGCGACCGCCGTTTCCTCCGGGTTAAATGTCAACATCCTGGTTGAGACTATCAGCGCTCCGGAGACGCCCAGCGGAAAGGTTGACGGTTATACCGATATCGCCTACGTTTACTCATGCGCAAGCGTCACGTCCAATCTGAACCACCCGATAGAATACCGTTTTATGGGAAGCGACGGAATTTACTCGGAATGGTCCGCATCCCCATCCGCGCCCCACAACTGGAACCATAAAGGCACTTACAATTTAAACATTCAGACCAGATGCGCAATCCATAAGGAGCTTACCGCATCATCGGATAATTTAATCGTTCATATCAAGTTAAACGCGCCTGATTTTATCGTTTCCGCGTTATCCGGACCGACCTCCGGCGTCATAGATGAAACAGTGGTCATCCCGGCCATCGAAATAACCAACCAGGGCGTGAAAAACGCCGACAAGCCTTTTAATTTCGCCTATTACCTGTCATCTGATCCGGTAATTAACATTTACGACCTTCAACTCGCCCCTTCGGTGGAAATTGCCTCGCTGGCCGCCGGCGCATCCACCACTATCGCGACGGCGGAAGTATCGCTGCCTTCCTTCCTGAATCCGGGTACCTATTATCTCGGCGCTGTCGTGGACAATAATGAAACGACGCCCGAAGTGGACGAGAGCAATAACTCCTGTCTTTCGGACAGCGGCCCGATTATCCTTACTGGTACATCCGACTCGGCGCCCCCGCCGATTATTATCAACGAGGCCAGCGGCGAACCAAGCGCCACCAACAGCGGCGGCGGTAACGACAGCAAGAAGTTTTGTTTCATCGCCACGGCGGCTTACGGCTCTTATCTGCACCCCCATGTTAAAGCTCTGCGAAAATTCAGGGATCAATATCTGTTAACTAATTACTGGGGCCGGATATTTGTCGCTAACTACTATAAATATTCCCCGCCCATCGCCGATTATATCCATAGACATGATACGCTGAGAGCACTCACCAGGTTTTTGCTGACACCGTTAGTCTTTGGCGTTTTATATCCTGAGACATCCGCGTTCTTCACGATTTTATTCCTTTTCATGACTATTTTCATGGCCAGAAGGCGAAGACGGGCAAAACGTATCCATTCCTAGACCGGTTTATTCCGCTGCCGGAATACCTCGTTAGCTTGCTGCGGGAGGCAGGTTCATTTTGTTATTCGGTGGATCCGGCCAACAGCGCCCGGACACTTTTATCTTTCGCTAAGCCCTTATTATCTTTTACCTTAAGCTATAATAGCAGCAACTGATTAATTTTAAATTAAAATAATCTTCTAAAACGTTCGAAATATATATGGTATTAGTTTGTTACACTTTATTACTCGCCGCCACCTTTTGTGACATTCATGTGACTATTGGTAACTGCCGTCAATTACACCGAAACAGACTATTTCAAGAGATTGGGAATTTGCATGAAGATAGAAAAACTGACTGATTTGGGCTTCCCGGAATATTTTATCAAAACCTGGCGGCAATGCGGCATAGAAGAGCTTTTTCCTTTACAGGCAAAAGTACTGAGCGAAGACGCCTTGTTCAATCAGCAAAACCTGGTAATATCATCGCCAACCGCGAGCGGTAAAACATTCCTGGCGGAAATGGCGGCGATCAACACTATTTTAAGCAACCGCCAGGTCCTCTACCTGGCGCCGTTACGTTCTCTGGCTGAGGAAAAATACCGGGAATTCCACGACAAATATCACGACTACGGGCTGAAAGTCCTTATCTCCACAGGCGAAAGATCTGAACACGACCATGATATAGTTTCGGGGAAGTTCGACCTCGCGGTTATAGTCTACGAAAAAGTACTCTCGTTTCTGACCATTCAGCCGACCCTTTTAAACCTGCTCGGGCTGGTGATAATTGATGAACTGCAAAATATCGGTCAGGATAACCGGGGCGTTATTCTCGAGTATATTATCTGCCTGCTGAAAGAATACCGCCAGATAAAAATTCTTGGTCTTTCAGCCGTAATTCCCACGAACGATCCTCTGATCAAATGGCTGAACGCGATTCTTTACAACTCTTTGGAGAGACCCAACGAGTTAAAAGAAGGTATTCTTCTCGATAACGTCTTCTATTACCAGGAGTACAACAGCGGGAAAAAAGGCAAAGAAACCCTGATTAGAAACAATCCCGACAACGGACTGCCAAACACCTGGAATATCGCGCTGGACATGGCTGAACGGGGCGAGCAATCCATCATATTCCTGCCTGACAAACAAAGTACCAGGATGCACGCTTTGACCCTGGCCCGGGAAAGCAACCTGCCCGAGGCTCGAGAGGCTGTCGCAGAATTGCAACTTCTGGAACAAACGATAACAACCTTACAGCTCCAGGTGACGCTGAGAGCCGGTATCGCTTTTCATAACGCCGATTTGACCTGTGCTGAACGCCGGATTATCGAAAATTACTTCAAAAAGGGGCAAATCCGCCTGGTTACGGCTACCACGACCCTGGCCATGGGAGTCAACCTGCCCTCTAAAAACGTTTTTATCGATCCGCATATCTGGCGCTACGACCCGATCTGCAAACGTCCCTACCTGGACATTCTTACCAAAAACGAGAAAGAGAACGAGGCGGGAAGAGCCGGACGTTTTGGCTCGCAGACCTCTTTTGGGCGCATGGTGATCCCGGCCAGTTCCCGCAAGGAATTCGATACCTATTGGAATACTTACGTGGAAAAGAAAGCCCGGCACACAAAACCCAGCCTGGCCTTAAACCGCATAGCGCCGATAATTCTCTGGCTGACCTGCGGTAAAACTCAAAAAAAAAGCGACTTGCTCAGTTTTTTTCAAACAACCTACACCCATTTTTACGCCCGGGAGCGGAAACAAGAACCTGACTGGCAGGAGGCAATAGAAAAAACGATTAAAGAACTGGCCGCCAACAAACTGATTTATGTCAATTCCAAAGGCAAAATAATCCCCTCGCCGCTGGCCAAGCTCGCCGCGGCCAAAGGTATCTCCACTGATACAGCGATTCAGTTAAACGACTGGCTAAACACTACAACCAATCGCTATGTTGCCGATCTGGAAATATTTTACGCGGCGGCGTTAACCGAAAATGGCCACGATTTCCACCTCTCAGTTGAAAACCAGCCGCAACAAAAGAAATATTATTTCGATTACCTGGAAAATCATTTATCTCAGGACGCGAAAGAGATCATCAAGTACGCGTTCGGCGAAACAACCACTAATATGTTTTTCCAGTTAAAGGAAGTAAAAATACCGGTCGTTCTGGAATTATGGCTCGGCTCCCAGTCTACTTTGAGCATTGAAAACGCGACCAACTGTTACGCCGGGGAGTTAACCAACCTGGGCAAACATTTCGCCTGGATCGTTGGCGCCGCCGCTTTGATCTGCCGGGATATCCGTCACGATAACCGGATGTATGAGCGGTTAAACACCCTCAAAGAGAGATTGATTTTCGGCGTCAACAAGGAAAGCCTGGAACTGGCCAGATTGCGGATTCCCTCCCTGGGAAGAGAAAACTGTCAAAAGCTGGTCAGGGAGGGGATTGATAATCTCGAAGGATTGCGTGCGGTCGATCCAAAACACCTGGAACGACTCCTTAAACCCAGGATTGCCCAAAAAATACTGGAGGATATGGCCCGGCAAAACAATCTTGCGCTTCGGCAATCGCAACCGGCCCAGCCTGAAGAGACTTTCACCGCCGATATTATCGAAATCACCAATCAGTACCGGGGACGGCATTATTTTATCAGCGTTAACGGTCAAAACGTCAAGTTAACCAGGCGGTTATTTGAGATCATCCTCCGTTTAGCCCTGGAAAAGAAAGCCAACAGCGGCTGGGTACACAAGCTGGATGAGGCGATCTGTGACGAAAGGCTGAGCCAGGTCACCAGACTGAGAAACCTGCTCAAGCCGTACCTGCACAAAAGCCCCAAACTAATTATTGAAAGCGACCAGTTTGGCAGCCTGCGCCTTTCGCTACCGCCTCAGAACCTGATCTTCGACCAGCAACAGTTCTCTGACCATCCTCATGAAAGTATCAGGGAGTTGATTACAACCTACAACCATTCTTCGGATTAAAGCGAACCAGGGCGGGAAATTTATTTTTAATAACAAATCCGTAACCCGTCAGTGAAGTGGGGGAACCAGTAATGTCATGCCAGCGTATGCAGGAATCTAGTGGATTCCCGTTGGCACGGGAATGACAAATAAGGTCTTTTCCCCGGAAGACTGACGCGTTACAACAAATCGCAAAAAAAACTTGACACAGGCCTCAAACACTACGCGAAACTGAAAAAAAACGCCGGTTTTACCAGCAACGACGGGGAAAACACCGTTTTTTGTTTTTGATATTATTATCTATTGAAAACAACCGGACGCCTGAAAAGAAGCGGGAAACAATGGTTAGGTGGGGCTTTCCCTTAAAAAAAGGTTGACAAGATAGTCCCCTTATGGATAAACTCTAATTGACGGTTAGAATTCAGCGGTCTACCCCACCAGTTTTGTTATCGGGGACTTGAGTTAATTTCTTTAGTTTTTTTTTCAAGGGAGGGTGTAAGCGCTGAATTCATAATATTTTAACTCGGAAAGGAGGGATGGCTGAGCAGTACCATTCTGCGATTCCTGTTCTTCAAAGGAATGAAGAATAACTTTTCAAAAGGAGTTGAAAATTATGTTTTTACGATTTAACACCAATCTCTCGGCGATTAACAGTAGCCAGGCGCTTCTCGAAAACACTAACAAATTAGCCCAATCCATTGAAAGATTATCTACCGGCAAACGAATAAACCGGGCCGGCGACGATCCCAGCGGCCTTACCCTGGCGGAAAAATTAAAAGCCCAGATTGAGGCGATGGCTCAGGCTAACAGCAACGCCCAAAACGGTATCTCCCTCTTTCAAACCGCGGATGAAGCACTGGACTCCACAGCTTCAGCCTTGAGCCGCATGAACGAGTTGGCGCTCGAAGCCGCGAATGGCGATCTGACCAACTCTGACCGGGTCGAAATCCAAAATGAGATCAACACACTGATCTCCGAAGTCGACCGCATCGCCGAAACAACCACCTTCAACCTGAAAAAACTGCTGGACGGAACCGCCAACGCGATTGTCAGCACCAATAATCCAACCGCTATTTCCGCCATGGCCGTCGGCGATACCGGTAACGGCGGGGTTTTTTCCATTACAATCGGCGCGACCGCCGCCGGGGCCTTGCAGGTACAACGCTCGTCAATCTTCACCACCGATGGTTCAACCACAGCCACGACCTCCACCCTGCTCAATTCAATCTCCAGCTTCAGCGGCCTGCTTGGCTCCGCCCAGCCAATCACCCTCTGGGGTAATGGACAATCAGCCACCATTTACCTTTACGGTTCGGATACTCTGGATGAAGCGATGGGGAAATTTTCCCTGGCTATCGCCGACAGCAGCGGAACAACTGATCTTGATATGGAAGGCGCGTTGCAAGCCGGCAGCCTGCCTAACCTGGCCCGGGTCATTACCAGCGGAGCGAGCAGCGGCAGCGTTGAGATCGCTTCCGGAATACCGGGTATGCTGGGTGAAATCACCTTTAGCGGTGACCAGGACATCCTGACGGCTTTCGGATTTCCGAAGTCGTCAGCGCCGAAGAGCCGACTTTTTCCATCAGCGCTACCGAGATCAGCTCCAACCAGACCTACACCCAGTCAATAAAAGGCGACCGCGCCTTTAACCTGGTTCCCGGCATCGACGTGGTCATCGATCCTACTATTGACCTGGCGATACAACCAAACAGTGACGCCCGGCCGAGTATCGCCCTGGCTTCCAGCCCTGAGACTTTCGCTCTGTCAGTCAACCCCAAGCCCCTGAAATTCCAGGTAACGACCGGCAACGAGGGGTTTGACGTTAAACGCATCAATGACCTGGACAGCCAGTCTCTGGGCGTGTACAAGATTGATGTAGTCGGAGAAGACAAGGCGGGCCGGGCGGTAACGATTACCCAGGACGCGATCAACAAAATAAGCCGCGAGCGGTCCTCCCTGGGAGCTTTCGAAAATGAATTCACCCGCACCATGAGCCGCCTTGACAGTATAAAGTTGAATACGGAACAGGCTGAAAGCCAGATTCGCGATACCGATATGGCCCAGGAAATGATTAACTTCACCATGAGCCAATTACTTACTGAAACATCGGCCTCAATGATAACCCAGGCTAATATGATGCCCAACGCGATCTGGGATTTATTGTTTAAGGGATAAAGCATTGTCGGTTAAAGCCCGATAGGGATTATGTGTAGTTGTGAGTAAAGGAGGTGCATATCAATGGTTGGTATCAACAAAAGTAGCGGTATGGGAATCACTAACCAGCTTAATAACACCCATAAGCAGGTGAAGAAATTCCTGGAAGAACTGACAACCGGCCAGAAAGTAAATGACGCCAGCGATGATCCGGCCGCCCTCGTTGTCTCGGAAAAAATGAGAGCGCAGATCTCCGGCTACCTGAAAGATCTGGCCAATATCCAGGACGAGATATCCCTGGCTCAAACAGCGGAAGGTACAGCCGCGAGCGTTCAGGATGCCGTTGGCCGCATCGATGAACTGGCGGTCCAGTCCGCTAACGCGACCCTGACTTCAGAAGACAGGATGGCTATTCAACAGGAAATTGATTCGCTGAATGAATTTATCGCCGACGCTTCCAAGACAACTTTTAACGAGCAACCAATCGCTACCAATCTGGCCCCGGACGCAATTGGCACAGCCGGAATCGACGTCGTCGCCGACCCTGCCGGAGCCATTACCTCGGCAAGAGAAGCAGGCTCAAATGTGGCGTCAATAAGATCGGGAATCGGCGCCCAGATTAATTCCATGGAAGGCCGGATTAACAACCTGGCTGTCGCCGCGGAAAACACCATGGCCGCCGAGTCCCGGATACGAGACGCCGACTTCGCTGAATCCATGATGAACCTGGTCCAGACTCAAATAAAAGAGCGTTCCGGCGTTGCGATGTTAGCTCAGTTTAATATGCAGCAGTCGACAATTTTGAAGCTTTTGGAATAGGCGTTGAGATAAAGCTCGTAATTTGCCCAGATTAAAGCTTGATGTTCTTTGCTGTCAGAAATTACCCGTCTGGAAAATCAGGCGGGTAATTTTTTCACAAACCGACGGTTTGAGGATAGATGCCTTCGGCACTTATAATCTCACTCGCAAAGAGTTGCTCGCTTACCTACAGCATGTTACTATCAAATCAAATATATTTGCTATAGACCAACTAAAGTTTTTGTGTGGGGGTTTTAGGGGGAGCGGTTTTTATCTATATCTATCGACGAGCTGATTTTTAGCGAAGTCTAAAAAAGTTCCCCCTAAGAACTTTATACTTGATTGCACTTTGTTCTATTACAAATTATTATGGAGTGATAATTTTGAGTTATAAAGTAATCTTCAGAGTCGATGGTAATTCAGAAATTGGCTTGGGGCACCTGGTGCGCTGTAACAATTTCGCCGACCTGTTTGCCGAGCGACTGGCGGCCGAAATTATTTTCTTTACCAAAGACTTCCATGAAGCAAACGTTATTTGTGGTAAACACACCATAAATCTTATTCCAGCGGAGCTAAACGCCGATGAGGAAGGATTCTATCTTGATAACCACTTCAAAAGCTTAAAACCAGATATGATTATCACCGACTGTCAAAACACCAGAATGTCGTATATGAAACAAATACGCTCCGGCAACACGTTACTGGTTAACTTCGATGACCTTGGCTCAGGACGCTCATACTGCGATGTCCTGATCGACGCCAACCTCGATGAAAAAAGAGCGCCTGAGGGACCAGTTACACTTTGCGGCCCGGATTATATCGTGCTGCATCCTCTGTATAACAACTTAGCTGACCCGGGAAAAACCGCTCCGCAAAACGTGCGTAACACATTAATCTCAATGGGCGGCGGCGACCCGCTGAACCTGACCATAAAAGTGGTCGAGGCGCTCAGGGACAGACCTGAACATTTTGACGTGGTTATCGGACCGGCCTATCCCCATATCGATGAACTGAGAAGACTAAGTAACAAGTTACAGGGTAATTTCACCTTCTACCGCAACCTGGAAACTTTAGCGCCACTCCTAATTAACGCCGACATCGCCGTCATCGCCGGGGGGATAACGCTATACGAAGCAATGTGCGCCGGAACGCCGGCCATCGTGCTCGCCCAGGTTGAGCACCAGAACGTGATCGCCAAACGCTTCGCCGCCAAAAAGGCGATTATGTACCCGGGGTTGGGCCAGAACGTCTCCAAAGAAGAAATAACCGCCCAATATGCCGACTTGGCCAAAAACCAGGCTCAAAGACAAAACATGAGCGAACTGGGCATGAAACTCGTCGATGGCCGGGGCCTGCCCCGAATATACGATTATTTAAAAGAAAGATTATTGGATAGAGGGTAAGGCCGGTGGACCTGGAGGTCTCACTCCGCCAACTGTAAGTTTGTTGAAAACCCGGCAAACTCGATTTGAAATTTACGGCCATTTATGATACCCTCGTCTTTTATTTTATGGAGATAAATCACAGTTGGAACTCAGTCTGGCCTATACCCCATGTCCAAACGACACGTATATGTTTTACGCCATCGCCTCGGGTAAACTGCATCTGCCCGATATCGGTATAACGGTATATCTTGACGATGTCGAAACGCTTAACCACCGCGCGTTGGACAGGGAATTCGATGTTACGAAAATATCCTTTCACGCCTGGCTGAAAGTTCAGAAATACTACCAAATACTGCCCGTCGGAGCCGCCCTGGGATTTGGCTGCGGGCCGCTGGTAATCTCTAAAAAAGCGCTAAGCCTGAATGACATTAAACACTGTCGGGTCGCTTTACCAGGAGGGTTGACTACCGCCCATCTCTTATTTCAGCTCTGGTCGCCTGAACAGCCAAGAGAAAAAATATTCGTGACTTATGACAAAATATTTGAAATGATTGAAACCGGTCGGGCCGACTGTGGTGTTATCATTCACGAGAGCCGGTTTACCTATGAACAAGCCGGGTTCTGTTTAATTGCCGACCTCGGCGCCTGGTGGGAAGAAAAAACCGGCCTGCCGATTCCCCTGGGCTGTATCGCCGTCCGCAAACAACTGCCCGCCCTGCTGATTGAAAGATTCGAAGAGGGGCTGCTGGCCAGCATAAAAAGCGCGCGCAGGAACCCGGAGGGCCTGATTGAATACATGAAAGAACACGCCCAGGAAGTGGATGAAGGGGTCTTACGAAAACACGTTGACACTTACGTTAACGATTTCAGCCTGGACCTGGGCGCGGTTGGCCGGGCCGCTGTCGCTAAGCTTGAAGAAATGGCGCTGGCCGCCGGGATTATCAATTGATCGGGCTGGTTTTCGCGACGACAGAAGAAGCGGAGCCGTTTTT
>JAJRWM010000071.1 GCA_024276815.1 bacterium | reverse complement strand
TTCAGCCTGAGATTTTCTTCGGACAACGTGTCAATCTGCTGCTGCTTCTCGAAACATGGCTCACAAAATCCCATACCCTGCTTATCGACTGCTCCCGGACATTACCTTAACCCCCTCCCCCCACTTCACTGACGGGTTACTAAAAAATCAAAAAAAATATTGACACAGGAGTTTTTGCATGGTATTAATACTCTTTTTTATAAGGGGAGGAGTTTGTCCGGGTATTTTTAATCCTCTTTTTTCGCGAGAGCCTGTGTGATTGAAGAACATACGTTATCTGTCCTAGATTTTTTCAAGGTTGTTAAACACTTAAAGACCTATTCCCGCTTCGCTGAAGGGGCGGAATCCATTGATTTAATCAGACCGGCGACTGATTACGGCCAGGCTAAATCAAGTCTGGTTAAAACGGCGGAAACGATCAAAGCCTTGAGTATGGCGTCAGACCTCTGGCAAAGAGAACTGCCGCCCATGGGAGCTATCTTAAAAAGACTTGGCAAGCCCAACGGTATCCTGACGGCTAAAGAAGTCGCCGTTTTTTTAGTCTTTTTTCCGGTAGTCGATAAACTGCGCCGGCTGTTTGGCTCGCGGCGGGATGATTACCCCCTCTGGTCACAGCGGTTTGAAACCGTAATTGATTTTAGCCGGCTGGTAAAAGAAGTCGAAAACCTGGTCGATATTCAGGGCAGGATTAAAGACACGGCCAGCGTGAAGTTAGCGAGAATAAGACGGCAGCTTGTTTCAACGCAAAGCAGGATAAAAGATGCTTTAAACGGCTATCTTCAGTCCAGCAGACTGACAGAAGTTATCGCTGAAAGAATCATTACCCAGCGAAACGGCCGCTATGTCATTCCCGCCGTAAAGGGCAAGGAGAACGCGCTTAGAGGAATCGTTCAGGATACCTCCAAAAGCGGCGCGACCGTTTTTGTTGAACCGGAAAGGGTCTTCCCTCTTAACAACCAGTTAATTAGCCTGGCTGGTGAAGAAGAAGAAGAGATCTCTTTTCTTTTGATCAGGATCAGCGATCTTTTAAGACACGAAGTCAGCGAGTTGAAACAAGCGGTTTCCGTTTTAGCCGAATTTGACAGTTTTTACGCCCGGGCGCGCCTGGCTGAAGCTTTAACGGCCGTAGCGCCGGTTTTAAATCAGCGGGGACTGATTGATATTCGCGAAGGCCGTCATCCGATACTGATCCTGAGTAAAGGGAACGAGGCGGTCGTTCCCCAGTCCATCAGGATTGGCGATGGTTATCATACCCTGGTCATTACCGGGCCGAATACCGGCGGCAAGACCGTCGCCTTGAAAACCGTGGGTCTCCTGACGCTGATGGCCCTGTGCGGAATGTATATTCCGGTCAAGGAAAACAGCAGTATCGCGTTTTATAACAAAATTTACGCCGATATCGGCGATGAGCAAAGCCTGGAGCAGAGCCTGAGCACCTTCTCGGCCCACATGACCAACGTGGTTCACATGTTAAAGGGCGCTCAAAATGACGCCTTGTATTTACTCGATGAACTCGGAGCCGGTACTGACCCGACCGAGGGCGCGGCGTTAGCGGTTTCGATTATCGGCACTTTACATAAAAAGAGGGCGACGACCATTGTCGCCACTCATTTTCGTTTACTGAAAAACGTTGCCGCCAATAGTCCGGATATGGAGAACGCGTCGGTAGAGTTTAACGAAAAGGACCTGTTGCCGACTTACAGGCTCAGGATGGGGTTCCTGGGCAGCAGCCGGGCGATTGTCACCGCCAAAAGGCTGGGACTGCCCGACGAGATAGTCGCCGGAGCCGAAGCGCTGGTGACCGGGCCTGAATTCAAGCTGGACCAGTTATTGGTCAAACTGGAAAACGAGACCCGGGAACAGGCGGTCAAAGTACGGGAGCTTTCGGACAAAGAGCGGGAAATCAACCGGCTTTACCAGGAGTGGTAAGAGAAAAACAGCAGCCTGAAAGAATTCGCGGTTGCTAAACGGCGGCAGGCGCTCAGGGAGACCAGGCAGTTAGTCGCTTCCGCCCGGCAGGAAATCGCGGCCTTGCTTGACGAGGTGAGAAAGGCCGAAAAAGCCGCCGATGTTGAGAGCGCCCGGCAAAACATTGCGCGTAGGGAAGCCGAACTGAACGCTGAGCTGAAAAGACTCTAGCAACCGCTGGCGGTAAAAAACAATCATAAAGTTAGTGATTTTCAGATCGGGGAGATCGTCTATATCGAAAGTTTACATCTGAGCGGCAAGGTGATCAGCCGGCATCCCGATAAGGGAACGTTGCGCATTGAGTGCGGCGAAAAAAATATCGAGGTGGCGAGCCTGGAAGTCATTAAAAACGACAAACCGCTGACTACCACTTTGAAAAATATTGGCTTTCACCTGGCTCCGCCGGTCGAGGTCAGCCTGGAACTGAACCTGGTCGGCCTGAGGGCTGATGAGGCGAGAGAGGAAGTGGAAAGATATCTTGATCGCGCTTTATTGAGCCATTTTTCCCGGGCGTTTATAATTCATGGCGTTGGAGGGGGAATTCTCAGGAAAATCGTAGCTGAAATATTAAGCAGGCATCCCCGGGTAAAAAGTTACCGTTCCGGCGCCGCCGGTGAGGGCGGGATTGGCGTCACTATTGTTGAATTTGACGTTTAAAGGAGTTCAGACAGGTTAATGGGAAGTTTTATTCCGGATACGCTAGTCGAGGAAATCAGGAACCGGGCCGACATCGTTGAGATTATCGGCTCTATTATCCCGTTAAAAAAAGCCGGGGCCAATTACAAGGGTGTCTGTCCGTTTCACCAGGAAAAAACACCCAGCTTTGTTGTCAGTCCGCTAAAGCAGATATTCCATTGCTTTGGTTGCGGCGAAGGCGGGAACGTTTATCACTTCCTGATGCGCAAAAAGGGGCTTTCTTTCAGCGAGGCGGTGCATCTGGTCGCTGACCGCTACAGCATTGTGATTCCCCATACCGGGAGCGCGGGCAAGAAGTTCCTGGGGCGAAAAGAAATTTACACCCTGAACGAGCGCTTTGCCCATTATTTTCATAACATCCTAATGAAAGGCGCCTTGGGAGAGTCGGCGCGCGCTTATTTGTCGGAACGCGGTATCAGCGACTCGGCCGCCGTCGAATTTCAACTGGGTTTCGTTCCCGATAAAGAGCCCGGCGGGGCCCGCCGGATCGTTACGGCTGATATCAATAAAGACGTGGTGGAAAAGGCCGGTCTTTATAATTTTTATCGTAACGGGGTTGCCAACCGCTTCGCCGGTCGGCTGATATTCCCGATTCAGGATTACCAGGGACGGATTATCGGCTTTGGCGGTCGGGCGCTCAACGAACAGCAGCAGCCCAAATATTTAAACTCGCCGGAAACGGCTGTTTATCATAAAAGCGGTACTTTATATAATTTTCACCGGGCGAAAGAGTCCGTCAAGGAGACCGGGTATTTTATTATTGTTGAAGGTTATCTTGATTTAATCACTGCCTACATGGCCGGCTTTAAAGCTGTCGTGGCCCCGCTGGGAACGGCTCTGACCGCCAGTCAGTTAAACCTGCTCAAGCGGCTGACTGACCATGCGGTACTGGTGTTTGACGCTGACAATGCCGGCTTGAAAGCGGCCTTGCGTGGCGTTGAAGTATTGATGGAAGGAGGGATGAAGAGTTCGGTCGTAATCCTGGCCGATGGCGAAGACCCCGATTCGTTAATCCGCGCTCAGGGCGCCGGGGCGTTTCAGCGTCATCTGGACAACGCCCTGGATGAAGTCGATTTCTTTTGCCATGTCAGCGAACGCAAATACGATCTGACCAGGGCTGAGGGCCGTATCAAGGCTGTGGGTGAGTTGCTGCCGCTGATCGCCAAAGAGAAAAACGCCTTGCGCCGGGAAGAATAGTTGAGGAGGCTGAGCGACGCTTTTAAACTTGATGAAGCGGCGTTGAGGTTTGAGTTAAAGAAAAGCGGCGGCGGAAGAGTTAAGCCCGGTAGTTTGGCGGCCGATAATATCGCAGTTACCCAAAGGGCGGAAAGCTTCCCGGAAGAGAGGGACTTAGTCCAGTTATTGTTGTTGTTTCATGGGGAAATAAGGCCGGTTTTCAGCGAGTCGAACATTCTCGCCAGTTTTGAAGACCCCGAGTGGGCTGAGCTGGCGGATATTATTTTGGCGCAACCTGAGGAAATTCTAAAGATACCGGGAGAATTGCTGGGACATATTGAAGCGAAAACTTTAAGGGAAAAAACTTCCTCTTTGTTGTTGGTTGATGATAAGGAAGCGTTGTGGGGGAACCCACTGGAAGCGTTTAGCGATCTTGTCAGGGAAAAGAGAAGAAGGGTGATTCTTCGTAAAATCAGAAAACTTCACCATGATCTTACTGTAAATAACAGTGAGGATGAAATCGGCTATCTGATACGGGAAATTGACAGATTGAAGAAAGAAAATACTCTATTGAAAGGTGCTCAGTAAAAATTGTCGCCTAAAGTTAAAGAAATTAAACATATCACTAAGTTTAAAGAAGTGGATGAAATGATTATCATCGGACGGGAACGAGGCGGATTGACTTATTCCGAAATCAATAAAGTCCTGCCGATGGACGTCATTCACGCCGATCAGATTGACGACTTAATATTAATATTGCATGAATTAGGCATTGAGGTATATGACGAGCCTGCCGCCAAGAATGGTTTGGGCGCTGTTATCGGCAAAGCTCCGCAAGAGAAAGTTGTTCTTGATTTGTCTTTGCCCAAGGGTGTGCGCACCAATGATCCGGTTAAAATGTATTTACGGGAGATGGGTCGGGTGCCTCTTTTAACCCGCGAGGGCGAGATACGCCTGGCCAAGCGGATTGAGCGCGGCGAGACCAGGATTGAAGAATTGGTCCTGGGTACCGCGATTATGATCGAGGAAGTAATCAACCTGGGTAAAAAATTCGATAACGGCAACCTGAAAATACGGGAACTTTTAAATATCGGCTTGAGAGAATCTTTACCTTTTGCCCGGGAAAAAGAAGAGATGGAGCGGGTTAAAGAGGTGTGCACCAAGGTGGTGCTCTCCTGGGACAAGATCAAAAAGCTGGAAAAGAAGCGGCTGGAAGTTGGTCCCCAGACCAGCGATGACCGGCAAAACATTGAACGCGGCATCAAAAGCGAGCGTATGCTCATTGAAAAAGAAATTCGCCGTATTAAATGGCACCGCAAAGAAATTGAGCGGATTGCCATAAAGCTGAAAAAGCTCTACAAACAGGGGTCTTCGGCGGTTAAGGAGATGGAGCGGATTACCAGAGAATACCGGATGAGTCCGTCGGATATTCTAAAGGGTAAGCTGGAAATCACCAATAAGGAACTGGGGCCGAAAATATACGACATCAAGAAAAGCGCGTATTACTGCAAACAGCAGTTGGAAACGGTAGAGCGCCGGGTACACGCTCCGATT
>JAJRWM010000070.1 GCA_024276815.1 bacterium | reverse complement strand
TTTCATTGATGTATCTGTTCTGACTATCCATCTGGATTACCGCTTGCGCTGGAATGACAGCTCGGAGCACGGGCAGGCAATGTCTGGACGGGGGAGGCATGCCCCGACAACGAGCCGGCCAATCCGTGTCATGTCACATTTCCATTAACAAGGTACTACATTCCAAAACTCTGTAGCGGACTGGGATTACCGCCTGTCATTTTTGATTCATATTTTTCACAACGACGGCTTGGCGCCACGGCGCCGGATCTGCCTGAAGATATTATCCATGTGGGACTGCGCCCTTTCCCGGTAGTGACTGTAAGGGTAGGAATTGATTAATTTATCAAAAGTATAGATAGCGTCGTCGTATTTTTTCTCTTTTTCGTAAAGCTGCCCTATTTCCCAGAGGACGTCATCCATAATCGAACTTTTCGGGTATTGGTCTACAAACGCAAGATACTCGCTCAGGCTTTTTTCCGGATCATTGAGATATTTGGAATAAATTTTAGCTATTTGAAATTGAGCTAAAGCCGCCAGAGCGCTGCCTGGCGAACGGTTAATTATCCCCCGGCAGAGCTTTTGAGCCGCCTCAGGATCCTTGTTAAGATTTAATTCATACCACATCAAGCTGCGTAACGCGTCATCAGCGCTGTCGCTGCGCGGAAATCTCGCTATCACCTCGCGATAGATCTCGTTGGCGATTTTTCTCTTTTTAAGTTGGTACAGGTAAATATTGCCGGCGTAATAAAGCGCGTCATCAGCCCAGCGTGATTCAGGATATTTTTTCGCCAGCAACTTATATTGCTGAATACTCTGTTTGTAGCCTTGGGAACGAAACAGGCTCTGGCCGATGCGGAACTCGCTCCAGGCGGCATAGTCAGAATCGGAATAATGGTTGACAATCTTCTTGTACTCGGTAATCGCCTGCGGGTATTTGTTCAACAGGTAATAGGTCTCGCCGATCCGGAAGATATATTGAGGAATATCGGGACTATCGGGGTGCGTTTTTATCAAGCGCCGGTATTCAATTATCGCCCGGTAATATTGACTGTCCCGGTAATACTCGTAAGCCAGCTTGGACTGACGTATTTCATTTTTCCGGGAAGATGAAATAAGACCGCAACCGCTTAGCAGGAAAAGGCCGATAAGCAATGGAATCAAAAAGCGGAGATTTATTTCCCCTGTTTTACGACAATTTTTTGGCCGCATTTTTCCCGCATTCGGATCGCCCTGGCGACTAATTTGGCGCGCTGAGGAAATTGCCGCTCCACTTTGCTGAAGTATTCCTGAGCGATCAACCATTTCTTTTCCTTATAATAGGTTCTGCCGATATCATAAAGCGCGTCAGCCGCCCAGTCAGAATCGGCGAAACGCTTCAATACGCTGTTATAGTACAGACGAGCGGCGTCATAATCGCCCTCCCAGTAATAAAAGTAACCGGTCTGGTATTCTTTTCGAGCTTTTTTATTAATACATTTAGCCAAGAATTCTTTGGCTCTGCCCACCTGCGGACTTTCAGGGAACTCGTCAATGATCCTGGTGAATTGTTCCGCGGCCTTGTCGGTATAATCCTGGGTCAGCGCCCACATCAAAGATTCTTCCCAGTATGATAGGCCCAGCCTTAGTATTGATTCTTTCAAGGTGGGTAAATCAGGATAATTTTCGATCAGTCTTTCATAATGGATTATCGCTTCGGCGTAATCTTTTTTCTCCGAGAAATAAAAATCGGCGACCCGGTATTGAGCTTTGGGAGCCAGGCTGCCAAAGGGATAAGCGTCCACAACCTTGGCGAAGATATCAGCGGCTAACTCCTTTTTGCCTTTATCCCAGTAATAGACCGCTATTTTATATTCTTTTTCAGCGATGAGCGGCAGCAGTTCACTGGCCGGGTAGTTCTGCGTAACCTTGTGGTATTCATCGACAGCTTCCTCATAGCGGTCCTTGGCGGCGCTGATCTCGCCAATCATGAAGCTGGCGTTGTCAGCGTAGCGGCTGCGCTTGAATTTACTGATCACCTTGTTATAGCGGCGGCGGGCGGACCAGTATTTACCCTGGTTAAAAAGAACCTGCCCCTCATTGAACACCTTGAGCGCTTTGCGGTCGAGCTCACGGCTCCAGGGCAATGGTCTTTTGGCGCAACCGGAAAAGGAAATAGCGATACTGACAATAAACAGCAGGCTGATTGCTTTTAAAGGGGAAACTTTACTCATTTAGGTGTTGTTTCTTTTTTCAGGTACCAGACCAGAAGATCCCTGAAATGCTCGTTGTTATCCCGTAACCGTTTGCTGAAGACCTTGATTATCGGAGTGAAAAACTTGAACGCCGTCCGGGGATGCTGATCCAGAAAATTAAGGAAATGCTCCCGGGATATTTTCAGACATTTACAACCTTCCTGGGTCACGGCGCTGGCTGAACGGGGTTCGCCGTCCAGCAAAGACATTTCCCCGAAGAACTCCCCGGTTTTCAACATGGACAAGGATTTTTGTTTGTTTTTAGCCAGTCGCTTAATGATCTGCACGCTGCCTTCGACAATTAAATATAAAGCCCCCCCCGGCTCGTTTTCCTCAAAGAGCACTGACTTGGGCGGAAAATCTTCTTCTGTGATTATCTGACTGATGTTGGTTACCTCCAGATCGCTGAGATCACCGAACAAGAAAAATTTACGTAACGTTTCATTATCAATCATGTTAACCTCCCACTAGAGAACGATATTGACCAATTTATTTGGCACAACGATTATTTTGACTGGTTCCTCACCCTTAGTATATATTCTCACACGCTCGTTGGCAAGCGCTAACCTTTTCAGTTCCCCTTGCTCAATATCGGCGGACACCACCAGCTTCGTCCGCACCTTGCTGTTGACCTGGACGACAATGGTCAGTTCATTTTTTACCAGAGCCTGCTGATCAGCTTGCGGCCAGTCCTGTTCCAATACGGCGCCGGGCTGTTCCATGATTGACCATAGCTCGGAAGAGAGGTGCGGGGTAAACGGCGCCATCATGGTAATCAAGGTTAAAAGGGCGTTTTTATAACAGGCCCACTCCGACTCGTGCCCCGGATCCACCGAGTAAAGCTCATTAACAAGCTCCATGAAGGCGCTGATGGCGGTATTAAAATGGAAATTGTTTTCAATATCCCGCGTGACCTTGTCAATCGCCCAATGAACCTTTTGATGGACCCTAAGACCACTTGGACTTAGTTTATTCGGCTCATAATCAGTCGAAGCCGCCTTCAGCCGCTCAAGATTAAGGGCGACCAGACGCCAGACCCGGTTGATGAAACGGATGGAGCCTTCAACGCCCTTGTCGCTACAGTCCAGCTCTTTTTCCGGCGGCGCGGCGAACAATATGAAAAGACGGGCGGCGTCAGCGCCGTAATCTTCGATAATCCTGCCGGGATCGACCGTATTGCCCTTGGACTTGGACATCTTGGCGCCGTCCTTGATGACCATACCCTGGGTCAAGAGGTTGGCGAACGGCTCGTCGGCCTTGAGCAGTCCCAAATCCCGCATCACTTTTGAGAAAAAACGGGCATATAACAGGTGCATGACCGCGTGCTCCACGCCGCCGATATACTGATCGACCGGTAGCCAGTAGTTGGCGTCTTCAGTATTAAAGGGATTTGACTCATCATGAGGGCTGACATAGCGGGCGAAATACCAGGATGAATCCACGAAGGTGTCCATGGTCTCACTCTCCCGTTTGGCCGGCGCGCCGCACTTGGGACAGGTGGTGTTGATGAATTCTTCGCTTCCGGCCAGGGGCGAGCCGCCCTTCCCGGTTATTTTCAGGTTGGTGGGCAGAATTACCGGCAAATCGGCGTCGGGAACCGGGACCACGCCGCATTTTTCACAGTAAATGATCGGGATCGGATTACCCCAGTACCGCTGACGGGAAATACCCCAGTCGCGCAGTCGGTATTGTACCGTGCGCTGTCCCAGCCCTTTATTTTCAATGTATTCAGATATTTTTTCAATAGCCGACAAATTATTCTGGCCATTAAAATCACCCGAATTAACCAAAACGCCTTCAGCCACGTAAGCGCTCTCCAGCGTTTCGGCGTTAAGCTTAAGCTCCGGATTCTGGATGACAATTTTTATCGGTATCTCATATTTTTCAGCGAATTCAAAATCCCGCTGGTCGTGAGCCGGCACCGCCATAATCGCGCCCGTACCGTATTCCATAACCACGAAATTAGCGATATAAATGGGAATTTCCTCGCCGGTTAAAGGATTAACGGCGTATCGTCCGATAAACATACCCTCTTTTTTCGTGTCGGCCGCCGCCCGCGAAATTTTATCCTGATGTCTCAGTTTATCGGCGTAGGCCAGGATCGCCTCACGATTTGCCACACCGGCTGTCAACCGCTCCAGTAACGGGCTTTCCGGCGCCAGCACCATGAAGGTCACACCGAAGATCGTGTCGGGACGGGTAGTGAAGATCGGCAAGTCAATATTTTCGCCGCTGACCCTGAAATTCACCTCGACGCCTTTACTTTTCCCGATCCAGTTTTTTTGCATGGTGAGGACTTTTCGCGGCCAGCCGGCTGGCAGTTTTTCCTCGCAGTCACGCAACAGTTCCTCGGCGTAATCGGTAATTTTAAAGAACCAGTGTTCCAGTTCCTTGAGCTGGATCTCAGAGTCGCAACGCCAGCAGCCGCCGTCTTCGACCTGTTCTCTCGCCAGCACGGTAGCGCAGGCCGGACACCAGTTAACGGTGGCCTTTTTGCGATAAACCAGCCCTTTTTCATAAAAACGTAAAAACAGCCACTGGCCCCAGCGGTAGTAATCGGGACGGCAGGTCGCGACTTCCCGTTCCCAGTCATAGGAGTAACCCAGCCGTTTCAGTTGGACTTTCATCGCTTCAATGTTTTTTTCGGTCCACTCAGCCGGCTGGATTCCGTGATCGATAGCGGCGTTTTCCGCCGGCATGCCAAAAGCGTCGAAACCGATCGGGTGGAGGACATTAAAGCCCCGCATCCGTTTATACCGGGCGATCACGTCGCCGATGGAATAATTACGCACGTGTCCCATATGTATTTTGCCTGACGGATAGGGAAACATTTCCAGACAATAGAATTTAGGTTTTGTTTTGTCTGGCGAGGCGGCGTAAGTCTTGTTTTCCTCCCAATATTTCTGCCACTTCAATTCAACGATTTCTGCCGGATATTGTTCTCGCAATTTCCACTCCTGGTATATTCATTGTTTTTATCTGGGATTATTTGATTTCTACGGCGCAGACCTGGTTGCGACCGTTTTCTTTGGCCCGGTACAACGCTTTATCCGCCTGATCAATAATATCGGCGCGGTTTTTCGCTTTAAAGCTGGGGTAAGTGGTAAGCCCGATACTGACGGAAAGATGAACTTCATCCTCTTCGTTTTCGCCGGGGAATTTAAACGATTCAACGCGTTTACGCACTCGTTCAGCGATATGAAGAGAGTCCCGGTGAACGGTTTCCGGCAGGATGATAACAAATTCCTCACCGCCGTAGCGGGCGATAATATCGATGTCCCGAACGGTTTCCCGCAGAATATCGGTAATCTTTTTCAGGACGATATCGCCCTTCGGATGGCCGTAAGTATCATTGTAGCGCTTAAAGAAATCAACATCCAGCATCATCAGGGAAAGAGAAAGGTTGTGGCGTTCGGCCCGGCGCACTTCTTTTTCCAGTCTTTCCTGGAAGTAGCGATGATTATAGACCATGGTCAGTCCGTCGGTGACAGCCAGTTGTTCCATATTACGGTAAAGGATGGCGTTTTCAATGGCGGTGGCGGCCTGGTTGATGAAGGTGTCGAGCAGTTAGGCGTCTTCGACGACGAAACTGTGCCCATTGGTCTTTTCGCTGACGTTGAGTACGCCGATAGTTATATTCCTGATGATAATCGGCAGGCTGATAAAGGAGTTGGAGTGATAAGCGGCCCCGCTTTTCACCGCTTCCAGGCTTTTTTCCTTTTCGATATCGGTAACGATCAGGATTTCCCCTGAGTTAGCCACCATCCCGGCGACCCCCTCGTCGATGGGCTGTTCAGTATTTTCAACCACTTCCCGGGTTAATCCTTTGGCCGATTTAATATAAAAATTGCCTTCTTTTTCATCGATGAACATCAGGCTGACCCGTTCAGATTTAACCAGTTCCGCGGATTTAGCGGTAATTAATTTCAGCAGTTCTTCCAGGTTAAGGATTGAGCTTAAGGTCTTGCCGACTTCGTGCAGAACGGAAAGTTCCAGCATCCGCTGTTCAGCGTTGGTGAAGAGAATGACATTATCGATGACGATGGAGGCGTGATTGGTGAAGACTTCCAGCAGTTTGTTCTGGCTCTGGGTGTAGAAATCGGCTTGATGATGGCTGACCAGAAGAATACCGTGAACATTTTCCCTGATAATCAAGGGAACCGACATAAAGGAAGCGACTTTCCGGGCGTCGATCAACTCCTCGGAAAGAGCTTCCGGAGCTTCATGGATAATGCTTTTAATGGAATCGATATCAACATCGGTTTCCGTATATTTGCGGAGTTCTTCAACGGTGATTTGCTTGGCGTTTATTAAAAATTCACGGGTAGAGTTATGTTTCACATTAATAAGCATTTCATTTTCTTTAATGTAGAACAATACTCCCACCGTATAATCGATAACCTGGGCCAGTTTATCCATAATCAACTGGGTGATTTGCTGATAGTTGCATGAGTGCCTGGTGATTGCCGCCAGTTCCGAGATGACTTCGTTAGCCGCCTGTTTCTGATCTTCCCGCATGAACGTTCTCCATTACCATGAAATTTGTAGGTAAATTAAACGATTGATACTAGCATAAACCTTTCCCCTCGTCAACAACAGATTCGTCGGCTTGCTGGGTCATTCGCTTCTTTGATTAGTTTATTGAAATATCACAACTAATAGTGTTTTATCGTTTGCGAAAGTACTTGCCGAAGACCATTTGAAGTTTTTTCAGGGGTGCCGAGGGGGCGATTTTTGTCTCTTTATCGACGAGCTGTTTTGCCGCGAAGCCTAAAAAAAACCGCGCGCGGGGTTTCGCTTTTTAATTTTTAAGCTCTATCTGAGCCAGGCTGTTCAGAGAAGCCCGGTGCCCCGGCTTGATTTTCAGAGTTAATAAAAAGTATTCGGCCGCTTTTTTTTCATCGTTTAGAT
>JAJRWM010000006.1 GCA_024276815.1 bacterium | reverse complement strand
GTCCCGGCGGTTCAGATAATTGAGGGAATCGCGGCCGGCTGTGAACAGGCTGGTTGTGCCCTTTTAGGCGGAGAAACAGCCGAGATGCCTGGTTTCTACCAGACGGGCGAATATGATCTGGCCGGATTTGGCGTAGGGCTTGTCGAGCGTGGTAAAATAATAAATGGTAAGAGTATCAATGATGGCGATAAGTTAATCGGGTTGGCGTCGAGCGGTCTGCACAGCAATGGTTTTTCCCTGGCGCGGCACCTCCTGTTTAAGGTTAACGATTATGATTTAAATGAGCGGGTATCCTGGAGCGGGCAAACCCTGGCTGAAACCTTGTTAACGCCGACCAGGATTTACGTCCGCCAGATATTAGCGTTGCAGGCTGAGTGTAACATTAAGGGGCTGGTTCATATTACCGGCGGTGGACTTATTGATAATCTGCCCCGGATTATGCCTGACGGTATGGGGGTTGATTGTTACAAGAACAGTTGGGATGTTTTACCGGTATTTAAATTTTTAAATGAACTGGGTGATGTCTCCGAAACTGAAATGTACCGTACCTTTAACATGGGGCTGGGAATGGTTTTGATTGTGGACCCGGCTGAAGTGGAAAAAACAATCGCCGCGGCCGAAAAGACCGGTGAGAAAGCGTGCCTGATCGGCGCTGTCGTTAAACGGGCTGGTAAAGAGGTAAAATTTGTCTGAGGTCAGAAAGATCAGGTTGGGGGCTTTGGGTTCCGGCAGAGGTTCCAATATTTTGGCGATACTGGATAATATCCGGGGCGGCTGTTTAAACGCCGAGTTGGCTGTAGTGATTACTGACCGGAGGGATTCCCCTTTGCGGGCGTCAGTGGCGGAACAGGGTATACCCGTTTGTTATCTTGATCCCAATAATTTTTCGGACCGTAATTCATATGATCTTGAGTTAGTGCGTATCTTGCGGGAAAACCAGGTGGACCTGGTAATTCTGGCTGGATTTATGCGTCTGATAACCAGGGCTTTTATTGACGCTTTCCCCCTGAAAATCATGAATATTCATCCCTCCCTGTTGCCGGCTTTTCCTGGTTTGGATGTTCAGAAAAAAGCCTTGGACTATGTAGTCAAATTCTCCGGCTGTACGGTTCATTTTGTCGATGAGGGGATGGATACCGGCCCGATCATCGCGCAGGCGGTGGTGCCGATTGAGGAAACCGACACCCCTGAGAGTCTTTCCGCGCGGATACTCAGGGAAGAGCATCGTCTTTATTCCCGCGTAATTGAGTTGTTCGCGGAGGGTAGACTGAGGGTTGAGGGCCGTGGAGTTTATACTGATGCCAAATAACATGAAAAAACAGGCGTTATTTATTTTATTGTTGTTTTCCTTCCTGGCGTTAAGTATTGTTGGCGGCGCTGTTGATGTCTTAAACTGCTCGAAGTGTCATCAGCACCGTAACCTCAAAGTGATGACCAGGGAAGGCGTAGTCCGGGATTTTCATGTCAATCCTGATGTCTTTAACTCCTCCGCTCATAAAAAACTGACTTGTCAGACCTGTCACTCTTATATCAAGAAAACGCCTCATGATCCGAAGAATTACCGGAGAGTTGACTGTTCGGTGGAGTGTCACCTTGAAGATGATTCGATTGACAAGGGGTACAGCCACCAGCGGGAGAACAACGAGTATGTCTGGAGCGCTCATGGAGAGGCCAATGAAGACAGTATTGGTTGTGTCGCCTGTCACATTGAGCACAGCGAAAGACGCAGCGCCGAGTTTTCGCCGCGGGAAATTAATCTTACTTGTGTTGGTTGCCATACCGATACTGAGTTGATGGCCAAGCACAAGGTTTCCACGACCGTAATTGATTCATACGATGACAGTTATCACGGCAAAGCGGTAAACTTCAATATCAGGAACTCCGCGACCTGTGTCAGTTGTCATACCACTCATAATATACGTCGCTATGATGACATTCTTTCAACGAGGAGTAAGAGCAAAAAGAATAAAACCTGCAAGACCGAGGGCTGTCATCCGGATGCCATCGCTCGTTTTGGCAGGGGGGTAAACCACCAGTTATATAAAGGCGGTTTAGCTTTTTTTATCCATGAACTGGGTCGATTCTCAGCGATTTTTGTCTTTATCGGCGTCGGGATTCTTTTATTTCATTATTCCTTCACTTTCATCAGGAAGCTGACCCAGGAAAACTGGAAATACATAGCGGTTTTTGTTTATATCTTTGTTCTGACGCTGGCCGCTCCTTACATTTTGAGAATGATGATGCAATTAAAGACCAAAGAAGTACCTTTTGATCTTCAGGCCTTGACTCCGGAGTACAAAAGTTTTTGTCGTATCTGCCACGGCGTTTTACCTCACCAGAAGAACCTGGTTTTGCGGACCTTTATGAATCGTCATTCCCGTAAATTAGCCTGTGAAACCTGTCATATCAAGAGAGAAACCGGGGACCGCATTGATTATCTTTGGTACAACGGTCAGGTTGAATATCTCTCGGATTATCGGGGTATGGATTACGATAACGGCAGCAAGATAATGCCCTATAAAGTGGTGGGAGGCAAAAAAATTGTCTTGGGCATGAAAGATGACGGCGTTATTCCTTTGGGTTACCGAACGGATAAAAAAGGTCTTGAGTGCGTGCGTTGTCACGTTGAGGAAGAAAAAAGCGTGATGGATTTTTCCGCTCTTTCATATTCGCGAAAAGAAATTAAGAATTTCCGCAATCTGGAAGAATTCGGCATGCTGACAAAGGATAAAGAATGGGTAGTGCCAACTCTCTTTTAAAAGTTCTGCTTGGGCCAAAAAAACGGCTGATTTTTTATGGTTTGTTTTTATTGATATGTTTCCACGGCATCCAGTCTTCCGCCTGGGCGCAGGTGTCAACGGATATCACCAACGAGGAGTGTCTGCGCTGTCATATCAGCGATATCGCGACGTTAAAGACCGGCACCGACTTGCTTTTTCAATATACAGAAAAAGATCTGGTTGCTGACGAGTTCATTTGTTTTGGCTGCCACGACGGTACGGTGCTTGATTCCCGGATGACCGCCTGGACCGATAAGCGGCATTTGACCGGCATAGTTCCTTCTCTGGATGTCAGTGTCCCCTCCAATTTCCCGCTCGACAAGCAGGGGCGGCTCTACTGCGGCACCTGTCATTCGCCCCATGCCATTGAGGGCAAAAGCAACCTGCGGGGCTTGGCGAAAAACTCGCGGATTTGCCTGGACTGCCATCAGGTTAAGGGGGTAGGCCCGGAAAAAGGCTCTCATCCTGTCATGATTCCGGTCTCCAGATTGTCGAAAAAGATAATTTCTGGCGGAGCCAAGTTTGGTCTGAATGAAAAAGGGGAGAAAATCGTAATTTGCGAAACCTGCCATGTGGTTCACGGCGCTCCTCCCGGTGAGAAAATACTGATCAAGCCGGTTTCGGGTAAAGGAGTTACCCGTTCCGAACTCTGCGAGTCCTGTCACGGTGAAAACCCCAGTCGGCCGAAACACGGAGCCGGTCAGCAGTCTCACGTGGTCAACAAGAAACCGGACAAAACGAAGCTACCTAAAATGTGGGCTAATGGTGAGAAAGTTGTCTTAAGCTCGGAGGGGAAAGTGATCTGTCGTACCTGTCATGTTTCCCATAGGGCCGCGGAAAAGACGAAACTGTTGATTGTCAGCAGTGAACGCGGGTTGTTTTGTATCCAGTGCCATCCGGAAAAGGATAAAGAAGGCTCCAAGCTGGAAAACAGGGGCACTCATTCTATCGGTGTTCCCCTGAAAAAAGGCATGAAGCCTAACAAGATCATCAAGCTGGAGGACGGGCGGGTGACTTGCAACACCTGTCACAAGTCTCATAACGCTTACGACGCTCCCCAAAAAAATCTCTTGATAGCCAGTAATAAAGATTCGGCTTTATGCAGTCTTTGTCATGCGGAAGTAACGACTATGACTGTTGGCGAAGCCCGTAACGCCGGGACTCATCCGGTCAATATCATTCCTGACGAAAGATACGAGTTGCCGAAAATCCTCAAGGATAACGGGGCGATTCTGGGCGAAAAGGGGCAGATGGTCTGTGGCAGCTGTCATCGTATGCACGGCGGAAAGATTGGTTCCAGCAACCTGATCCTGGAAAACGACAAGTCGCAGTTGTGCGGGGTTTGCCATCAGGAATTAAACACCATGACTGTTGAGCAGGCCGAGAAAAACCATACTCATCCGGTTAACGTATTTTCCACGAAAATAAAGATTCCTGCCGATATCTTGTCCGCGGGCGGGGTTTTGGGGCCGGGCGGAGAAATTGTCTGTGATACCTGCCATCGGCCGCACCAGGCTTTGAGCGGCACCCGTAACCTGGGTTTTGACGTTAAGGAGTCTTTCCTCTGCCTGAAGTGTCACGCTGATAAGTCGTCTGTTATCAACAGTGAGCACAATCTGACTGAAATCGCTCCGGATGAAAAGAATATCAGGGGGGAAACGGTTCGGGAATCCAAGGGCGGGGTTTGTAGCGCCTGTCATTTGACCCATTATGGCCGGGAAGCGAAAACCTGGGCCAGGGAGGTTGATGGCCAGGGGGATATCATCAGCCAGTTATGCAATAGTTGCCATAAAAAAGATGAGTGCGCCGGCAAAAAAGTTGTCGGAAAATATACTCACCCGGTACAAGTCAATATCAAGGACGCTGATGGCAAGACGACTCTGCCGCTGTATTACCTGAATGGCGTCGAGATTCCGGAAGACGCTTTGATCCTGCAAAGCAGCAAGGGCGAATCGATGGATGGGTATGTTACCTGCGCTACCTGCCACGATGTCCACCAGTGGGATCCGCACGATTCGACCAAGGGCACGCCAAAGAACACTGAGGGGGACTTCAGCAACAGCTTCCTGAGGATTACCAACGAAAGCTCGCGTCTTTGTATTAACTGTCATTCAGATCAGAACCGCTACTTGGAAAATACCGAACATGATATGACTGTTACCGCTCCCAACGACAAGAATATTCTGGACGAAACAGTCAGTGAAAAAGGTCTGTGTAGCTCTTGTCACCTGACCCATAACGGCACGGGGCCTTTAATCTGGGCGCGTAAACTGGGCGAGACCGGAAGCGATCCTTTCCGCCGGGTTTGCCTGGCTACCTGTCACGAAAAGGGCGGTAACGCCGAGAAAAAAACAATCACGGCGATGAGTCATCCAACCGGCAAATCCATGAAGAAATCCAACAGCAAAACATCTTTTCCCTTGTACAGCAAAAAGGGTAAAGTACTCAGGCCGGCGTACGCTGATTCCGTGAAAAACCCTCAAGAGTATTACGTTAGTTGCGGTAGTTGTCATAACGCGCATCGTTGGGACCCCAAAAGTGATAAACAAGGCCGGCGGGCTAATATAGAAGGCGACGGTAGCAATAGTTTTCTGAGAAAACCTTTTCTGGGCGATGATCCCTTATGTCTTGACTGTCATGATGATTTCACCCCGCTGATTGGTTCGGAACATGACCTGAGAGTCACTGCGCCCCGCGAAAAAAACGTTCTGGGGCAGACCATAGAGCGGACCGGTCCTTGCGGAGTATGCCACCTGCCGCACCAGGCTAACGGTCCGAAGATCTGGGCCAGAAACATGGACACAACCTTTTCGCCCAATTCCCAGTTTTGCGTGGATAGCTGTCATATTGACGGTGAATGCGCCGCCAGGAAACAAACCGGGCTTGTGACTCATTCGGTGGATATGCCTATCGTAGACCAGAGAGTAAAAACCTCCCTGCCCTTATTTAACGAAAAAGGTCAGAGGGCGCCCGGCGGCGATGTCACTTGCGCCACCTGTCATAATGTCCATCAATGGGACCCGGCGGTTAAGACGAAGGGGAGCGGGAAAAACGAGGAGGGAACAGCTCGAAACAGTTTTTTAAGGATGAAGGATGATGAAAAATCAACCCTTTGCGCAAACTGTCACATCGAAAACAAATATATTGTCAATACCGATCATGATTTGAATATCACCGCGCCCCAAGAGAGAAATATTAATGGCCACACGGTAAAAGAAAGCGGGCTTTGCGGCACCTGCCATTTGGTTCACAACGGCATGGCCGCTTTTTTGTGGTCTAAGATACCGGGCGAGGAAGGCAACAACATGATCACCATTCTGTGCACCAGTTGTCATCAGAAAGGCCGGGCCGCCGAGAAAAAACTGACCGGCATTTTTTCTCACTCCGTTGGCATCAATCTCCTGGAAAAGGGTTTAACCAGCAATCTTCCCTTGTATGATCCCTCGGGCAGCCGGCGTACGGATGGCGAAATTACCTGCGCTACCTGTCATAATCCTCATCGCTGGGATCCCGTTGTCGAGAAAGCGGATCATGATAAAAACGAGGAAGGCGACGGTTCCAACAGTTTCTTGAGAATAGACAATTTGGAATCATTTCTTTGTATTGACTGTCATCAAAGAGAGCAAATGATTGTAAACACGGACCATGATTTATCCATAACCGGGCCTAATTTAAAAAACATCATGGAGAAGAACGTTTTGGATTCCGGCGTCTGTTCGCCGTGTCATGTTCCTCACCAGGGTTTTAATGTCTTTGGCTGGGCGCGTCCTTTGAATACAGAAGCCGGGGAAGACCCGGTAACCCAGATGTGCGGTAGTTGTCATAAAGAGGGCGGGGCGGCGGAGTCGAAAAGCCGGGCCGACGTAACATCTTCTCTGGTTGGTCCTGGGAATCACCCGGTAAACAGGAAGTTGTCGGACTGGATGGTCAGTTCTCTGCCTGAATTTGATGAAAACGGTAAAATAAGTAAGGAAAATGGCAAAATAACCTGTATGACCTGTCATTTTGTTCACCAGTGGTCGCCCAATCAGTTTGAAAAAGCCAATCGGAGTCCGCAGATGTTCAGCGGCACGAACTTTAACCGTATCCGGGTCGGCAGAGTGTATTATTATTCAGACGAGGTGGTTTATATTGATGTTGACGATGGTAAAACGATCAAGGAAAAGGGGACTTACGCGGTCTTAAAAGATGAAACGATTATCGCCTACCTGCAAGTGGAAAAGCTGAATCCTTTTGCCAAGGAGGGCTTTGAGGCCTTCGCGAAAGTGATCTCGGTGGAGGAAGACGCTATTATTGAGCTTGACGATCCGGTTATCGACCATCGTAAATTGGCCAAAGGCATTGAAGGCGACGGTAATAACAGCTTCTTGAGAAAAACCAATTCGGGTAAAGCTGAATTGTGTTTTAACTCCCACGAAGATAAGAGCACGATAATTAATACCGATCACGATTTACGGATAACCGCTCCCGATGAGTGGAACCGTAAGGGACTGACCGTCAGCGATTCCGGCGTTTGTTCAGCTTGTCACACCGCTCATAACGGCAATCCGCGGGCAATGGGAGCCAAACCAATAGTCAAGCGTGACTGGCTCAAGTCCGAAGGCGGTTACATTGAAGGCGGCTTCTTCCCCTTGTGTAATAGTTGTCATAATCGTCTGGGCGCGGCCTTCAAAAAGGTCGCTGAAGAAGTTGACGGCAACAAGACCGGACATCATCTGTTATTACCGCTGGAACCGGGTGATCGGGAGATCCGGTTGCCCACCGCATTCATGCCGCTTTTCACGATAGGCGGAGAACTTGTGAACCCGGTGTCACTCAAAAGAGTAAAACCTAAATCTGATTTATATGTTTCCTGTACCACCTGTCATAACCCCCACCAGTGGAGCGCTGACGATCCTTACCTGAGAGATAAAATTGACGAGGAGACCGGCAAGGTAGTCAATACCGAGGGCAATGAGAAAACCAGTTTTCTTCGCGTCAAAAATGATGGCGGGGATAACTGTGAGCAATGTCACCTGCAGCAAAAGGGCACTTGGCAGTGGGGTACGAAAGCCGTCGCTAAAGACCGGTTGTTGGACGATCAAAGTCAAACAATCTCCGCTACCGCGGCGGAAGGCGGCCCAACGGCCGCTCAGCCTTCAGAAGAGGAAATTTCTCTTAAATTAAAGGAACTCATGGATAAAGATCGCCGGCAGGATCTTGAGGCGCAACGGAAAAAAGAAATGGAAAAACAATCCAAAAAAGCTGAATTGCTGGAGACTTTATCGCCGGAACTGCAAAAACTTTTAAATGTAGGCAAGAAAGACAAGGTTGCCAGGCCCAAGAGTCAACTTGGTTTTCTCAAGTCTAACTTGCCTTATGTCTTGAAATATATATACCCTAGGCCGGTAAAAGTAACGGACGATTTTCGGATAACCCTGGTCTTTAGTGAGGCGATAAATCCTCGCACGATACCGCGCATCAGCTTTGTCAGCACGGCTCCCGTCACTCCTGAAGTCCCCTATATTACCGAGGCGCCTCCCCCGGGGACGCCGGACAGGCGTTACGTTTTGACAACCACGAATATTTCCAACGATACTTTTATTTCCTCACCGATCAAGCTGACCAAGGAGATGGGGGGGGAAATAACAATAGTTGTTGATGGAGCTGAGGGGATTTTAGGAAACCGCATGGCCAGGGAGGCCAGGGAGACTTTCTATCTGGATACTGAGCCGGAAGTGCTCCGTTTCTATAATACGGCTCGGGTAAATGTTGATAAAAAGGTCATCTACGGAGAGCAACAGGTGTTAAAACTGTTCGCCGCCGGAGCGCAGGAGATGATAATCAGTGAACATCCGCTGTTTGTTGATGCCGGTTGGCAGCCTTATAAGGAGAGCGTCACCATGAAGATAAACAAAAAGCTGGGCGCTCATACAATTTACGCCAGGTTCAGGCGGAAATACCGGGGACAGACTGGTGAACGGGAGTTGCTGACAGAGGTTGTCAGCGCTAAATTCAAGGTCGCGCGGTTACAAAAGAAGGGCGAGTTACAGGGTCGGATTGATCAGGATATTATTTTAACGAAAGATGGCAGTCCTTATATCTTCAGCGGTAAAGTCGTTATCACCAGGGGAACCACGGTAAAGGTGGAGCCCGGAGCGCAGTTGTTGTTTGATACCCGGTTCTATGAAAAGGAAAAACGTTCCGAAAAGGGAGAGTTGTTTGTTGAAGGCAAGTTGCTGGCCATTGGCGAGAAGGAAAACCCGGTATCTTTTTCCCCGCTTAAACTGCCGGCGACTCCGGGTGACTGGCAGGGTCTGAATTTCGTCCGCAGCGTTAAGGATCAAAAAAGCCGTCTGGAAAACTGCAAGGTTGAGTTAGCCCGCTATGGTATTCGCTGTCAGTATTCTTCACCGGTT
>JAJRWM010000069.1 GCA_024276815.1 bacterium | reverse complement strand
CCTTGGGCGGCAGAACAAAGGCCTTGCTTAATCCCGGCTTTTTGTCTATAATCTTGAAAAACAGTGGGAAGCAGAGCTTCTTTATGATTAAAAAAGTCTCGATATTGATGTTTTTTGTCGTGCTGACCGGCGCCCTGTACGCTGTTGATTACGATTTATGGGACTCCCTGTTTGAACGGTATACCGCGCCGGTGGAAATAGCCGGGATTAAGACCGTGGGCGTTGATTATCAGGGGCTTAAAGCAGATAAAAGGTTTAACAAGTTAATCTCTGACTTTGAGAAGACCTATCCGCAGGCGATAGTTGGCGAAGCTGAAAAGCTGGCTTTCTGGCTTAACGCCTACAACCTCTTCGCCCTTAAAACAGTCGCCGAAAATTATCCGACTGAGAGCATCAAGGCAACCGGAGACCTGTTCCACCCTTTTGCAAATGAACCGGTCGCCACAATTGGCGGCAAGACCTATTCTCTCAGCCAGCTCAAGTTGCTGATCCGCCACAAGTTCAAAGAACCTCTGATCCAGACAGCCCTAAGCAATACCGCTGTCAGCGCTCCTGACCTGAGACAGGAGGCCTATCGTCCTCAAAAACTCCGGGAGCAGTTAAACGATCAGCTGGAGAAATTCCTGGCCAATCCAGCCAAGGGTTTTTATCTCGACAGCGAAAATAAAACGCTTTACCTCTCGCTGCTTTTTACCTGGGACGCCGAGGACTTTAAAAAAGATGGCGGGATTATTAACTTTCTGGAAAAGCATGTTCCCCCGGAAATTAAGGATTTTTTAGATAATAATCGCTACAAAATAAAATATTTTGACTATAAATGGAACCTTAGCCAATGGTCAAACTGAGCCTTAATTCATGACTGATAAAGACTTTGTAACTAAAAACAAAATCTTCGCCGTGGTCAGGACAGATTCGCCGGAGGCGGCGCTGACGGCGGCCGAAGCGGTCATTAGTGGCGGCCTTAAACTGGTGGAAATAACCCTGACCACACCGGACGCTATTGAGGTGATAAAAAAACTGTCCTCGACTTCGGAGGTCTGGATTGGCGCCGGTTCCGTTAACACCGCGGAACAAGCGAAGGAAGCCGTCTCGGCCGGCGTAAAATTTATTGTCTCGCCCATCTGCGAGGAAAAGATAATCAGAACCGCGAAAAAAGCTTCCGTTTTTATCGCCAGCGGCGGCTTGACGCCAACCGAGGTCTGGCAGGCTCATAGCCTGGGCGCCGACCTGGTGAAAGTTTTCCCGGTGGGGTCGATGGGCGGACCTGATTACATAAGATACCTTAAAGGGCCGATGCCTGAACTGAACATCCTGGCCAGCGGCGGCGTTACTCCCAAGAACATGATTTCCTACCTTCAAAGCGGGGTAAAAGCGGTGGGTTTATCGACTTCGCTGATTGAACCCGAAGCCCTGGCCAGTAAGCAAATCGATAAAATAGCTCATACCGCCCGCAGTGTAGTAAAAACGCTGCAATCATACCTCTGGCTCAAAACTTAACAGGCCGGTGGGCCTGTTTAATCCGCTTTGCGATTTTTGATTCCGCCTCGTAAAAGTACTCGGCTATGTATTAGGTAATACCCAAGCGAGCAACTCTTTGCGAGCGGTTTTGAGGTGCCGAAGGCAATTAAAGCAGGCCACCGGCCTGTGCCGAAGGCAAGCATCCTCAGGTCGTAGACCTGTGTGTTATAATTAGCGTTAATAATTTCACTTTTCATGAGGTTGGGGCAGTGGACTGGATTAAGGACGGGGGGATCACTTCTCCGCTGGATTTTATCGCCAGCGGCATTAACGCCGGCATTAAAAGTGACAAGAAAAAAGATTTAGCTTTGGTTACCACGTCACAACCGGCCGCCGCCGCCGGCATGATTACCAAAAATCGGGTCCAAGCCAATACCTGTGTTATAACCGCTGAGCATCTTAAATCCGGAAAAGCCCGGGCCTTTTTCATCAACAGCGATAACGCCAACTGCGCCACCGGGCCTAAAGGCTTGGCGGAAACCAGGTCATTAGTCAGTGTCCTGGCCGGCAAGCTGAAAATCCCGCCAGCGGAAATACTGCCGGCTTCAACCGGCGTCATCGGCGTGCCCTTGCCGGTTGACAAGATCGAAGCGTCACTGGACCGGTTGATTGCCGCCCGGTCGGTTGAGGGAGGCGGTCGGTCGGCGGAAGCGATCATGACCACGGACACCTACGCCAAAGAGGCGGCTCTCAGCTTTGAGATTAACGATACGGCAGTTAAAATCGGCGCTATGGCCAAGGGGGTTGGCATGATCGAGCCGAACATGGCCACCATGTTGGTTTTTCTCACGTCAGACATAGCGATTTCCGCCCCCTTGCTGGAAAAAGCTTTGCGCGGGGCCGTAGATTCCTCCTTTCACCGGTTGACGGTTGACGGCGACACCAGCACCAATGACATGGCGCTTATTTTAGCCAATGGAGCGGCAAACAACCCCTTAATCGACAAAGCAGACGATGATTACCGGGTCTTTTCGCGTAATTTAACCGTAATTTGCCAAAAACTGGCCAGAATGATCGTCAAGGACGGCGAAGGGGCGACAAAATTTATCACAATTACGGTAAATAACGCCCAGAATATGGCTGAAGCCGATAAGATCGCCCGTAAAGTAGCCAATTCCAACCTGGTAAAAACAGCCCTTTTTGGCGAGGACGCCAACTGGGGGCGGGTGCTTATGGCGCTGGGCAATGCCGGCGTTGAACTTGATCCGACCAGGCTCAGCATCGCTTTTGGTTCCATTTGCGTGTTTGAAAACGGGGAACCGGTCATCCCGCTGCCGGAGGGGCCGCTGGGGGACTTACTAAAGAAACCCGAGATCGATATTAATATCTCGTTAGGCGTTGGCGAAGCGTCAAACTGGATCTGGACCAGCGATCTGAGCTATGAATATGTCAGAATAAACGCCGACTACCGTAGCTGAAGCCGGCCCAGTTTATCTTTTTCATGGAGAATCAGCGCCTTGATTACCCGGACCGGAAAACAACCGCATGAGATGACCGTTGAGGAACTGGAAAAAGAGCTGACGCTCGTCCGGGAATACCTTGCGGAAGAAGAAGAAATACTTCGCTATACCCTGCTCAAGACAACGGTTCACATCGACGCTCATATCGTGGAAGCCCACAAACGGGACTATGAGGAAAAATGCCGGGAATATCGGAAACGAATTGACCTGTTGACGGTTGAACTAAGGCAAAGAAACCGGCAAACGGTGGAAGTCCTCGAATACGCTGACCAATCGGGGCACATCATCCTTTACGAAAAGTTCGAAGGCTTTCTGCCGGTTGAGGATTTTGACCAGAACGCGGTCTACAAGCAACATTGTGAAGGCTGCGGCAAATACAACAAAAATTTATCCTGTCCGCCGCACAGTCCGACCTTTGCCCGGCATATCAAGGGAGCGAAAACGGCCAGGGTCGTATGTGTCCGTATCGGACTGGAATATTTTGCTTGTCTTGCCGCGGAAGACAAATATCGCGCCGGGCATCAGCTGACCAGGGATTTGCTGGTCGGCATCTTGCTGGCTTACCGCAAGCAAGGTTTTATTATCGCCGGTTCAGGCGCCTGCTCTGCCTGTCAAAAATGTGTCGTTGAGCTGGATGGGCACGAATGTCTTCAACCTGACCGGCAAATAGTCAGCCTTGAATCACTGGGAGTCAACGTCATCGCGCTGGTCAGCGAGTGTTTTGATTTTGACCTCGAATGGAGCGCTGATGAACAAACCGCCACCTTTGTCAGCGCTGTCGGCGCCGTCTTTTATGAATAATAAAAGTCTAAAGCTTGAGCGGAAGCTATGCGGGAGAAGCTTTTTTCCCAAAAATGTTTTTCGGGAAGGTTCTTGTTCTTGCTTTTTGTTTGATAGTTGAGTGATCCTGGCCGGGCCGGGCAGCCTCCAGGAGTTCCCCCGGTTGACAAGGATGGGATAATGTTGGTAGAATTTAACTTCTGTAAACCTATAGCAATTATCGTGTTATTAGACTGGAATTGGGAGGTTTCAAGATGGATAGAAACTTGGCGATGGAATTTGTCAGGGTAACCGAGGCCGCCGCGCTGGCATCGGCCCGCTGGGTGGGACTGGGTGACGAAAAAGCCGCGGACCAGGCGGCGGTTGATTATATGCGGCGGGCTTTTGATGTCGTAAGCATGGACGGAACCGTTGTTATCGGCGAAGGAGAGCGCGACGAAGCCCCGATGTTGTATATCGGAGAAAAGGTCGGGTCGGGAGCGCCGCCGGAACTGGATATCGCTCTGGATCCGCTGGAAGGAACAACCCTGACCGCCCATGGCGGCCCTAACGCCCTGTCGGTAATTGCCGCCGCGCCCAAGGGCTCTTTCTTGCATTCCCCTGACACCTACATGCAGAAAATAGCTGTCGGACCTCAGGCCGTGGGTTGTATTGATATTGACGCACCACCGGAGGAAAATATTAAGCGGGTTGCCAAAGCGCTGGGCAGACAGGTTGAGGAGATAACCGTAATGGTCCTCGACCGGGAACGCCACGTTGAGTTGATCAACGTGATTCGCAAGGCCGGGGCGCGCATCCGCCTGATTACCGATGGAGATGTCGCCGCGGCCGTGGCGACGGCGATCCCTGAATCGGGCATCGACATGATGATGGGAACCGGCGGGGCGCCGGAAGGTGTTTTAGCCGCCGCGGCCTTAAAATGTATGGGCGGCGATATGCTGGGCAGATTAAAGTTTCGCAACGAACAGGAAAAAGAACGGGCCAAAAAAATGGGCATCAGCGACCTGGAAAAAATATACCGGCTTGACGATCTGGCCAGTGGCAATGATATTTTCTTCGCCGCCACCGGAGTCACGGATGGCTCCATGCTCAAGGGCGTCAGGTTCTTCAAGGGCGGCGCCTATACCCATTCGATGGTGATGCGGGGCAAGAGCGGTACGATCAGATTCATTGAAGCGCAGCACTTTTTTGATCGTAAGCCAATCTACTGGGGGAGCGAAAATCAAGCCTACAAATAACCCTTGGCTGGTTCTGGATTCAGGCGGCGGTGAGGCCAGGTTTAACATGGCGCTGGATAAAAAACTCCTGACTCTGGCTCCGGATTTGCCGGTGGCCGGCATCATCCGTTTTTACTGGTTCGATCCCCCGGCGGTAACCCTGGGCCGCTTTCAGAAGGCGGACGTGATTAACCGGTCAGCGTGTGAGGCCGACGGGATAGCCGTTGTCCGCAGGGCAACCGGCGGGCGGGCGGTATTTCATAAGAACGAACTGACTTACAGCCTGGTGTTGCCGATCGACAATCCCTGTTTTGGCGGCGGGGTGACCGCTTCCTTCCAGGGCATTGCCAAGGCCTTGAAAAAGGGGCTGGCTAATTTAGGGCTGGCCGCTGAAATAGAAAAACGAAGAAGCGGCCGCGATCATCAGAGAGAAGCGGACTGTTTTTTAAGCGCCGGTCGTTATGAAATTAAATTAGCTGGGCTTAAGCTTCTGGGCAGCGCCCAGGTTCGGGAGAAAGGATATTTACTGCAACATGGCTCAATTTATCTCCAACGTGAACCAGGTGAGGCCGGAAAGTATCTAAGCGGTAAGGCTTCCGGTTTACTTCCGTCGGAGCCGCTGGTGGCTGACCTCAGGGCGGCGCTGGGCAGACAGGTCCTTCGGGAGGAAGTCAAGGCGGCGTTGCTGAATGGTTTCCGGGAAAGCTGGGGCATACAGGAGACGCTGACTTCCCTGCCGCGGCCAGTCGCGGCGTGAAGAAGAAAAAAACGAACGCCCGCGGGAGTGACCCTGATTGCCCTTTGCCCGAAGAGAAGCGTTAAAATGATTAACCTATGAAAAAACATCTAATTCTGCTTTCATCAATACTTTTAATCAGCGGCTGTGCCAGACACGCCGTTAAGCCCGGCGAGAAGCCGCCAGTTCCCAGAGAAAGCGGCCTGATGCGGAAACTGTTGCCGGCCGAATATGAACTTTCCCTGGATGCCAAGGATATCCGCCAGGCCAATATCTACTCTCACTTTGTGGCCGCCAATCTTTTTGAGCAGGAAAGACTCTATGATAAAGCCATCGCCGAATATCAGGCGATTCTGGCGATAGAGCCTGGTTTTGCCGAGGCGCTGACCAAGCTGGGGCATGTCTATACCAAAATAGGGGATATCGGTAAAGCCCGGGAGATGTTCGAGCTGGCGATCAGCAGCAATCCCGATTACGGCCCGGCCTATGTCTTTCTGGGCGTCCTGCAACTGGGGAAAAAAGAAACCGATAAGGCCCTTGTTACTTTTGAAAAAGCTGTTCGGTATGATCCTGAGAGCTATCTGGCCCGTATGCAGTACGGTAGTTTGCTATATG
>JAJRWM010000068.1 GCA_024276815.1 bacterium | reverse complement strand
GTTTTGATGTTGACTTTCAGGTTGCTTCACAATTTCAAGGACAAGCAGTTGCTCAGAGGCAAAGCGGTCGCCAAATAAATTTTGATAAATAGTTTTCACTCGTTATAGTTCTTTGTTTTATCTTTTTCCTCCCAGATAGATAAGACAACAAAGAGGGGCGCTTCGGCGCCCCTCTTTGTTGTCTGCTACAACCGCTTGCGATCAAGTGTAAAGGGCCTTCGCCACAAGCCCGTTCAAGTTTGTGTGTGGCGGTGTTTTATAAAAAGCCCCCAAGGTTCCTTTTTTGCCTTACATCCGCTTGTAACTTGCTCTGGTAAATGCTTTAAGCTGATTTTCTTCTCTTGGCCAGAACCTCGCCCTTGGCGTAACGGATTAAATGAACCAGGGGTATTTTGGCCGGGCAGACGTAGGAACAACAGCCGCATTCAATGCAGTCCAGTACGTTCGCCCGGTCGCTATTATCAAATTCCTTGAACCTGGCGTACAAGCCGTTCAGACTGGGATTGATAAACATGGGGCAAACATCGATACAACTGCCGCAGCGGAGACAAGTTGCTTCGCGGGCGAACCGGGCCTGGTCTGTTGGCAACGCCAGAATGCCCGAAGTTCCCTTAATTACCGGTACATTCATCGAATACTGAGCCATCCCCATCATGGGGCCGCCCATTAAAATCTTGGCCGCGTCATCCTTAACGCCGCCGCAGAAATTCAAAACCTCTTCAAAGCAGGTACCGATACGTACTCTCAGGTTGCGCGGATTGTTAACGCCGGCTCCGGTGACCGTAACCACCCGTTCGATTAAAGGCCTGTTCTCCAGCACAGCGTCGGCCACGGCGTAAGCGGTGCCAACGTTATTGACCACAACCCCAACGTCGAGGGGCAAGCCGCCGGACGGAACCTCCCGGTCAAGTATCGCCTTGATAAGCTGCTTCTCGGCTCCCTGCGGATATTTTAAATCCAGGGGAACAACTTCAATATTAACGTTATTTTGAGTTTTTTCAGTTAGCAGAAGAATCGCGTCCGGTTTATTGTTTTCAATCCCGATAAAAGCTTTGGCGACTCCCAGAGCTTGTATCAGAATATCCAGACCAGCCAATATCTGATCGGGTTTCTCAAGCATCAGACGGTGATCCGCCGTCAAAAAAGGTTCACACTCAACGCCGTTGAGTATGAGGTATTCGATTTTTTTATCGGGCGGCGGCGTCAACTTGACATGACTGGGAAAAGTCGCCCCGCCCAGACCAACGATACCCCGGGACTGAAGTATTTTACAAATCTCCGCGCTTTTGAGCTTGCCAACGTTCTTTCCGGGTTTAATATCAGGCGACCACTTATCCTGACCGTCACTTTCTATGACCACTGATTGAACCTGGCGCCCCAAAGGATGCAGTGAAGGCTTGATCTCCCTGACGACGCCGCTGATCGAGGAATGAATGTCAACGCTGACAAAGCCGCCGCTTTTGCCAATTGTCTGCCCGGTTAAAACGGTTTGCCCGACTTCAACACAAATACTGGCCGGGGCGCCAATGTGCTGGGAGAGAGGAATAACCACTTTTTGAGGTAAAGGCATTGTCTCCAGCGGCTTTTGGCTGGTGAGTTCCTTGTAGTCAGGAATGTGTAATCCGTGGGGAAAAGTTTTCATTTTTTTGTTCCTCTAGGTTGAGATATCGCCCAAATCCATTTGGCAAAGAGTTATACCAGCTTCGCGTATCATGTCCAGACTTAAGTCGTCAGGATAGCCGCCGCTGTAAATAATTTTCTGAACCCCGGCGTTGATTAGCATCTTGGCGCACAGAATACAGGGCTGATGAGTTGAATACAGCGCCGCGCCCTTGATCTGGACGCCAAAGACAGCTCCCTGAATAATCGCGTTTTGCTCAGCGTGTAAACCGCGGCAAATCTCATGCCGTTCGCCCGAAGGAATGTTCAGCTTCTGCCTGAGACAGCCCGCTTGCTCGCAATGTCTTAAACTCTGCGGCGCGCCGTTGTAGCCCGAGACCAGCATCCGCTTGTCCTTGACCAGGACCGCTCCCACCTTCCGCCGCATACAGGTAGAACGGGTGGCGACCAGGTGGGCGATCTTCATGAAGTATTCATCCCAGTTGGGACGCTCGCTGTTCATACTTGATGATAAAAGGGAAACTTGCCGCAAAGTTCCCGTACTTCCTCTTTGATCTTCAGAAGGGCTTGATCGTCAACCCGCTCCGGGGTCAGCACCCGGTCAATCAGCGAGGCGATAATCTCCATCTCCGCTTCCTTCATACCGCGGGTGGTGACAGTCGGCGTGCCGATGCGGATACCGCTGGTAACCATGGGCGGCAAAGGATCAAAGGGAATAGCGTTTTTATTTACCGTAAGCCCGGCGCGGTCAAGTCGGCTTTCCGCTTCTTTGCCGGTAATGTTTTTGTTGTTCAAATTAACCAGCATCAGGTGGTTATCGGTACCGCCGGAAACCAGGTTAAAGCCGTGTTTTATCAGTTCCCCGGCCAGTTTCCTGGCGTTAGCGACAGTCTGCGCCTGGTCGGTCCTGAACCGCTCTGATTGAGCTTCGAGGAAGGAGACCGCCTTCGCCGCGATCACATGCATCAGGGGACCGCCCTGGATACCGGGGAAGATTGTTTTGTCAATGCCCTTGGCGAATTTCTCCCGACAAAGAATCATGCCGCCTCTTGGCCCCCGCAAGGTTTTGTGGGTGGTGGTGGTCACAAATTCAGCGTGGGGAACCGGGCTTGGATGTTCGCCGCTGACAACCAGGCCGGCGATGTGAGCGATATCAACCATAAGATAGGCTCCCACCTCTTGGGCGATCTCGGCAAAAGCTTTAAAGTCCAAGATTCTCGGATAGGCGGAAGCTCCGCAGACAATCATCCGCGGTTGGTTCTTCAGCGCGATATCACGAACCTGGTCGAAGTCGATCAAAGAAGTTTTTTCGTCAACTCCATAATAACAGGCGTTATATAATTTTCCCGAGAAACTGACCTTGGCGCCGTGAGTTAGGTGTCCGCCATGAGCCAGGCTCATGCCCATGATGGTGTCGCCGGGCTTTAGCACCGTGAAATAAACAGCCATATTAGCCTGAGATCCTGAGTGAGGCTGAACGTTAACGTGTTCCGCGCCGAAAATTTCCTTCGCCCGGTTAATAGCCAGGTTCTCCGCGTCGTCAACGTATTCACAGCCGCCGTAATAACGCCGTCACGGATAACCTTCGGCGTACTTGTTGGTCAAGACTGAACTCATGGCCTCCATGACCGCCGGGCTGGCCAGATTTTCAGAAGCGATCAAAAGAATACGCTCTTCGATCCGCCTGGTTTCCTGTTGAATTGTTTGGTAAATCTCTGGATCCACTTTTTCTAAAATTCCCATTTCCGTCTCCACAATCAGCTTTATTCACATTGAGTGATTTTATCTATCCGCCGCTGGTGCCGGCCTCCCTCAAAAACGGCGGTTAAAAAAGTATCTACCATTTCCCTGGCCAGCCCATCACCGATAACCCGGGCGCCCAGCGCCAGAATGTTGGCGTTGTTGTGAGCGCGGGCCATGCGGGCGGTATAGGTGTTATGACAGAGCGCCGCCCTGATTCCTTTAACCTTGTTGGCGACAATCGACATGCCGATACCGGAACCGCAAAAGAGGATGCCGAAATCAGCGGCCCCTTTGGCGACTTCCAGCGCCGCCTTTTGGCCGAAGTCCGGATAATCGACGCTTTCCAGCCTTTCAATTCCAACATCCACAACCCGGTACTCTTTTTCAATTAAGTGTTTTTTTATCTTTTCTTTCAGCTCAAAACCGCCGTGGTCCGCGGCCAGAATTATCTTTAAGTTTTCCATAACGTTCGTCATATTATATCAAGCAAAGCCTGCACGGCTTTTTTTATTTCCCCGGCGACCGCCAAATAATCTTCCCTTTCGCCGGCGAAAGGGTCCCTGATCTCCATAAGATCAGGAGCGGTTTCCTGGTAAACATACTCCTTGAAACAGAATATTTTACCCGCCGCCCCGGGAAACTGGGACAAAATGTTATCCCGTTGCAGCCGGCTCATGGTTAATATCAGGTCAAAATGAGTAATCGTTTTCCTGTCAATCCCCTTGGTGCGGTGATTTGAGACATCAATCCCCTCTTCTTTCATTACTTCTATGGTCAGTTCGTTAGCCCGCCCCGACCAGTAAGGAATTATGCCGGCTGAACTGACCTCTATTTTACTGTCTTCAGCTAAAAAATGTTTTAAGTAGCCTTCGGCCATCACGCTGCGACAGGTATTGCCGGTGCAGACAAACAATATGGAATTCATGGAACCGCTGTTTTTTTCCATATTAAAGCTCTCCCTGTAATTTACGGTCTTTTTCCAGCACCGCGCTGGCCTGTTCCTGACGATAATCATGAAGCGCGGCTTTTAAACGGTCATCTTGCAGAGCCAGAATCGCTATCGTCAACAGAGCGGCGTTTTTAGCCCCACCGCTGCCTAAGCCGACCACGCCCACGGGGATTCCCCCGGGCATTTGAACCATTGAATACAAGGAATCGGCTCCCGCCAGACTGCTTCCCGGTATGGGAAGGCCGATTACCGGCAGAATGGTATGCGCGGCGATAACGCCCGCCAGATGCGCGGCTCCCCCGGCGGCGGCGATGACGACTTGTACGCCATTTTCTTCCAGTTGGGCGGCCCATTCGGTCACCTGAGCCGGCGTACGGTGAGCCGAGAGTATTCTTTTTTCATAATCGACTTGAAATTTTTTTAAAGTTTCCAAGGTTTTGGCGACAACCGGCAAGTCGGAATCACTACCCATCACAACGCTTACTAATGGTTTCATTCTGTCCTCTTTAACGCTTTTTGACCGATATCTTTTCGGTATTGTTTACCCGGAAAATTAATCTTTTCCACAGCCCGGTAGGCCTTCTCGACGCTTTCCTGAATATTGGTTCCGCCGGCCGAGACGCCGAGGACGCGTCCGCCGTTGGTGACGGTTTTGCCGTTTTCAATTTTGGTGCCGGCATGAAAGACCGTCACTCCGGGGTCATCAATATCTTCCAGCCCGCTGATCAGCATCCCCTTGTCATAGACGTCCGGGTAGCCCCCGGAAGCCATGACCACGCAAACCGTCGGTTCCGGCGACCAGTCAAGGTTGATCTGGTCCAGATTACCCGCAATCACAGCTTCGATGACCACGGACAGGTCGTTTCGCAGCCGGGGCAGGATCGCCTGCGCTTCGGGATCGCCAAAACGAACGTTAAATTCCAGCACCATAGGCTCATTATCCCGGATCATCAGGCCGGCGTACAAAACTCCCCGGTATTCAATACCTTCCTGTTTCAGTCCCTGAAACAGCGGCCGCCAGATTTTCCGGTCAATTTTCTCCATCATTTCGTCGGTAATGACCGGCGCCGGAGAATAGGCTCCCATGCCGCCGGTATTCGGCCCCTTGTCGCCGTCAAAAATCGCCTTGTGATCCTGAGCGCTGGCTAACGGGACATAAGTCTTCGAATCAGACAAGACTAAAAGGGAGGCTTCCTCGCCTTTCAGAAAATCCTCGATAATTATCTTCGAACCGGCTTCGCCGAATTTGTTTGCCCGGAAAATATCAACCAGGGCCTGTTCCGCTTCCGCCTGTTTATGGCAGATATAGACGCCTTTGCCCGCGGCCAGCCCGTCGGCCTTAACGACCAGCGGATAGGGATGTTTTTGAATAAACCCGCGAGCGGACTGGTAATCGGAAAATTCCCGGCTGGCGGCGGTAGGTATGTGGT
>JAJRWM010000067.1 GCA_024276815.1 bacterium | reverse complement strand
ATGGAAGAAGCGGCGCGAGGATACGACCCGGTTATCAAAACGGTGGAGGCCAGTTTTTACCAGGATGAATGCCGGGAGGTTACCATAGTCAACTCCAACGGGCTGAAAGGCTCATACCGGGGCAGCCACTGCTTGCTCTACGTCTCTCCGCTGGCGGTCAAGGATGGCGAGGCGCAAAGTTCCAGCGAGTATGAGCTTTCCCGCAATCTCAGCGAACTGTCCCCGCGGGAAATCGCTGTCCGGGCAGCCGCCAAAGCCAAGAAACTGCTGGGCGGAAAAACGATAAAAACCTGTTCCCTGCCGGTTGTTTACTCCGCCAGGGCAGCCTCAGAGTTCCTGGCGGAAATCGCCGCCGCCGCCAACGCCAACGCGGTGCTCAAAGGCCGCTCGTTGTTCGCCGACAAACTGGGTTCCCAGGTTGCCGCCGCCGCGGTCAACATTGTCGACAACGGCTTGCTGGAGAACGGGATTGCCACGGCTCCGTTTGATGACGAAGGCGTGAATTCCCAAAACACTGAAGTCATCAGCGGGGGAACGCTTCGGAGTTATCTACACAACACCTACACCGCTTCACGCATGGGTCAGCTTTCCACCGGCAACGCCAGCCGCTCCGGCTATCGCGGCCTGCCGGGCATTGGCGCCTCCAACTTTACCCTCGAACCGGGAAGCAAAACTGAAGACGAGATAATCGGTTCGCTTAGCCGGGGATTATATCTGGAACGCATAATGAATGTTGGCGGGATAAATCCGGTAAGCGGCGATTATTCGGTTGGCGCGACCGGGTTTTTCATTGAAAATGGCCGGCTTGCTTATCCTGTGCAAAAAATCACGGTGGCCAGCAACGTCTTAACCATGCTGCGAAATATTGCCGCCATCGCTGACAATCTGAAATTCATCCCTACGCATCGGGGGGTTTGCGGCGCTCCGACAATTCTTTTCCAGGAAATGACCATCTGCGGTCTTTAGAAAATGGCCCTGATTTTAAAGGACAGGTTCCGCGCGTTATTCAAGCCCTACAATTTAGCCTTACTGTTTCTGTTCCTTATTTTTAACGCTCAGAGCATGTATCTGATTCAGATGCGTTCGTCAGTCAACAGTAACTTTCTGCCGATTTTACATTTCGCGAAGAACCCGGCGGCTTTCCAGAATGACATAATGTATCAATGCACTCAATTTCTTTTTACTCTCTATTATATAATTCCTGGTTTACTGGCTCATTATTTGAGCAATGATGTAATTATCTATGCCACGCTCCTGCTCCAGAACAGCCTGATCTTCATCTGCCTTTACTGGTTGGCGCAAGAGCTTTTTGATGACCGGTTAACATCGGTTCTATCAATAATTATAGTGGTGTTTTATGGAGTCACCCGGTTCAGCCTGGGTTCGGACGTCGTCTTTGGCGCTAATTTGTTTCCCGGCTTGTTCGCTATCCCCCTTCTGCTTCTGGCCATCAGTTTTTTTCTTGAAGACCGGTTTTTGCTTGCCGGCCTGATAACCGGTTTGATGTTTAATTTTCATGGTTCCCATTCTCTTTTTGTCATTGTCATGTTCTCGGTCTACTTTCTCTTCAATTTCAGGTCGGTGGGCTTGGTGACGATCGTTAAATCGTTATGCTTGTTCGCCCTGGGAGCGTTGCCTCTGGTCCTGATAATCCTGCTGAGCCGGCAACCTGCAACCGGGCAGTTGCCTTTCAAAGAATGGTTAATCCACATGTATATCAGGCGCGGACATCACTGTTTCCCCTCCATGTTTGTAATCAAAGCGAAACTGTTTTTCACTTTAACGATGCTCCCCATTGTCTTTTCGTACATCTTTAACGACCGGCTTGAGACAGAAAAACGGAAGAAACTTTTTTACCTGGCCGGCGGCGTTTTACTTTTGTTTGTCATCGGCACGGTTTTCACGGAACTGATACCGGTTGCGCCGATTATCAATTTGACCCTGTTTCGCAGCAGCCGCTTTTTGGTCCTGGTTGGCATCATCATCTTCGCTGATTATTTTGCTAGGGTTTATCAAGGAGAAAATCAGGCGGCTTCACTGGCGGTCTTGCTGATTGTTTTCACGTTTTTCAGCCAAAACCAGTTTATATTGATGGTTCCGGCTTTAATCTATCTGGTATTTTATGAGTTAAACCGAAAATTTAAATGGCTGACAGAGAAGAAGTATTATCATTGGCTGATCTTGTTTTTGCTGGTAGCTGTTTTTGAAACAGGCGTCATTTTACTTAAGGACCTTTTCCCCGTTTTGACCCTTTTACAGAGAAACCCAACAGGTCTTTATCTCGCTCTTTTGAGTATGGCTCTATTTTTCGCCAGCGATTCGGTCAAAGTTTTTTTGCCCTATAAAAATCAATTCAAGGCGGTCTTCTTGATCCTGTTCCTGGTAGTCAGCGTCTTGTACGTCAGCTATCCTAGGCCCCCTTTAGCCTACGACCCCTCATGGTTAGAGGTTCAGCGATGGATCAATTTAAACGCCCCGGCGGACAAATTGGTGATTACCCCGCCCTACAAGCGCGGGTTCAGGAGTTACGGCGGACGGGGCATTATTTTGACCTGGTTTGACAGTGACGACATGGCCTATGTCCCGCACCTGGGACAGGAAATCATGTCCCGCTTAAAAGACCTGGGGTTTTCCTACCGGAATCTCAAATCCGCTAGCTGGTACACCTGCTTAAGGCTGCTTCAGAATAGTTATAATCGTTTTAACGAAAACTACTTTAGATATTTAGCCGGGAAATATGATTGCGGGTTATTGATTGTTGAAAGGTCTAAGACTCTGGCCTTTCCCATGCTTTATTTTAATGATGACTATGCCGTTTACCTGGTCAGGTAGCAAACCAAACATCCATTGGCTTTTTTCCTGGAGAGAAGGTATAATTTCCTTTTTTCTTTTGAAGGAATTGTTAAATGACAAGCAAGCAAAAACTTGGGATTGTTCTGAGTATAGGAATAAGTGTTTTATTCTTGTACCTGGCCTTGCGCGAGGTTGATTTTCCCAAAGCTTTCGTCGCTATTCGCGCCGCTAATTATTGGTATTTAATCCCCGCCGGCCTGGTTCTGATCCTGGCTTTTGTGCTCAGGGGCATGCGTTGGCGAACGCTGATGTTACCCATAAAAGAGATCAGCCAGGGAACATCTTTCCGGGTTTTGACGATAGGCTTTATGGCGGTCAACCTGTTGCCTTTGCGCATGGGGGAATTTGTTCGTCCTTATCTCATTGGAAAAAGAGAAAATGTCAGCCGGACAGCTTCTCTGGCGACCGTCATCCTGGAAAGAATTTTTGACGTCGTAAGCCTTTTAACCCTGATGACGATCTCCCTTGTGTACTCTTCCAGCTTTCCAAAGAACGTAAGGCGCGGCGGGTTAGCTTTGGGCGTTTTGGTATTTTTCCTGGTAATATTTTTATACTTGCTCACTTTATATCAGGAGCGGGTTATCTCCCGGTTGCACAAACTCATAAAACCAATTTCAGCGACCGTCGCCGATAAAGTAAGCCTGATTTTGGAAAAATTCATTACCGGCCTCGAAGTGTTAAAAAAGGGCCGTCATGTTTTTGCCGTCACCTTATATTCTTTAGCGATCTGGTTTGTTACCGGTTATATCTTCTGGTTCGCCGGTCTGGCTTTTGGTTTTGAGTGGAACATAATAGACGCTTCCTTTGTGGTCGTGGTTACCGCTCTTGGTATTTTGGTGCCCGGTGCTCCCGGCTTTGTGGGCACATTCCAGTATTTCTGCATCCTGGGCCTGACAGCCGTGAACGTCACGACCAAGGATATCGCTTTGAGTTACAGTATAGTGTTGAACCTGCTACAGTTTTTTCTTATTGTCGGGCTTGGTTTTGTCAATTTATGGTTTGAAGGCATCAGCCTTTCAGAGCTGAAATCCGCTGAAAGCTAACAAGCTATTACCAGAGATTCCCAAGAGCGACGCCGGTTCTGATATCCGGCAAATATTTCCTTGACAGGTAGATATTTTCGGCATATAATTTCTAATCTCATATCTGACGAGTTGCGTTTATCGCGGTAAAAATAAAAAAGGAGTGAAGTTCACCTCATGAAAAAGTTTTTGATTTTATCACTGGGTTGCCTGTTGTTGTTCGCTATAGGCTGTTCTAAAGAAGAAGCGCCGGCTCCCACCGGAGCGGCGGCTGGCGGTTCACATGGAGCTAGCGCTCCCGGAGGGAATATGATGCCTCCGCCTCCAGCGTTTATACCTAACGCGGGCGCCAACTGGAAAGCGGCGAAAATAAGCGTAACCGCCAAGGATGGTTCTGAGGAAAAAACACTGGAACTTGATTTTGACGCTACTGAGGCTACCAAGGTGACCGTGGCCGGTGTAACCATCAGCGTTAAAGCGGTAGAAATGGTTCCTGATTTTGTTATGAGCGGTACCAATATCGGTTCCCGTTCAACCGAGTTGAACAATCCTGCGGTACAGTTAATCATTACCGAAGAAGGTAAGGAGCCGGTGAAACAGTGGTTGTTTGAGAAAATGCCTTCAGTTAACGCCTATGAGCATGAAAAGATCGCGATCGCCACAACCGGTTTCGTTGAAAAAGCTGGAGCCGGCGAAAAAGCTGGAGCCACGGAAAAACCAAAAGCTCACTAATTATTTAGTCAACATTAAAAAAAGAGACGATGAAAAACCATCGTCTCTTTTTTTTTGCCCTGCTTTGAGCATAAACCCAGTTATCAGAGCGTTTTTCTATTACCGGTAACTGTTTTTGGCCGCAAGGACGACTAAAGTTTTAGTGCTGGACGACTCGCACGATGGCTAGATTCTTGAAATACGCTCTAACAAAATCCACACTGCGCCTTGCTCTAAAGCCAGCCGCGAACGATTCAACCGGCGAAGTTCGGAGAATCCCGGTAAGCCAGGCAGGAGAAGAGAAAACTTATCTCGAAAAGAATGATCAGGGGCAGACTGAGAAACAACATGCTAAAGATATCCGGCGGAGTCAGCAGGGCTGAAGTCGCTAAAATAACCAGCAGAGCGTAGCCATGTTTATCCTTTAGCATCGCCGGGCTTAGCAGGCCGATTTTGGTGAGCAGAAAGAATACCAGCGGCATTTCAAAGGTCAGACCGAACAGAAAAATAATTTTACCGACAAAAGACAGGTAGAGGCTGTAGGAAATAGCCGGCGTCGCCAGGGGAACCGCAAAACGAAAGCAAAAGCGGATCAAAACAGGTAAATATTGATAGATAAACAACAGGGAGATGGAGAAAAAGAAAAAGGCGAAGAAGAGAGTCCAACTGAAATAAGCCTTTTCGTTTCGATAAAGCGCCGGGGAAAAAAACAGCCAGAGCTGATTCAGGATTACCGGCAGAGCTAAAAACACCCCCCCCCAGAAAGCCAGTTTTATGTGAGCCAGAAAAGCTTCCGGCGGCGAATAATAACGCAGTTGCCCAACCGGAGCGGTTAAAAAAGCCAGGATCCGGGCGCGGAAAAAGAAAGCACCCGCCATGCTGACGCCAACCGCCAGGAAAGTGTAGAGAAGCCGGGCACGCAGTTCTTCCAGATGTTCGACAAAAGTCATTTCCCCGGCGCTGGGCAGGAAAGCGCGGAAAGCGGAGGGAGGGGTTTTACTCAAAGGAACTGTCGCTATTTTATACCATTGCCAATAAACAGCGAACTTATTTGTTCGGAAATATTATCAGCCGCCAACTCAAAGAAATTCGCTTGCTTCATCTTCTGTTGGGCCAAGTCTACCCGTTCTTCATTTACGTCCGGCAAATCCTTCACCTGCCGGACAAGCTTGCTGATCTCCAACGCCGTCAAGCCTTCAGGCGACAGATCCACCTTGTCTTCAATGCGCGATCTGGTGTGAACCGCCCTTTTTTTGTTTTTCTGGTCCATTTTTTGCCGTTTGTTTATCGAGGCGGTATTGCTAACGTTGTTAACAGGTTTTATCATGACAATTACTCCTCAAGCCTCATCCCCCGGCGGCTCGGCCATCGCGTCAGCCAGGCTATCATAAATCTCAAAAAACTTCTCCAAACCGGTAAGCTTGGTCAGAGACCTTATCTTTTCATTTAACTCCACCAGCTTCAGGACCCCCTGGTGATTCATCACGGTCTTGACTCCGCTTACCAATACGCCCAAACCGGAACTGTCAATATAGGAAACGTTTTTCAAATCAATAATCACGCGGTAAAACTTGTCCTCGATTGCCCGATTGATTTCGTTCCTTAATTCATAAGCGTTATAGACATCAATCTCGCCTTCAATATGAAGGATCAAGAAACCTTTGTTTTCTTCACGAGAGATAATCATTCTTTCTTTTGGTTCCACTCTTTTATTCTATCTTGTTTTCTGCTGGGGGAAATGATGACGGCGTTGAAAAAGATAACGTCCCCCGCTTTTCATTATCGGCTTTTTCGCTGAAACTCTTTAAAGCAATCCGCCCAATAATCATATTGTTAACTAGGATTGAATTATAGAAGAATGGTTGCGCGCTGTCAAAAGAAAAAAACGTCCGCTGTTGGCGTTGGAGTCAGGGTCATTCAATTATCAGCTTCGTAAATCTTCCTGAGGCGGCGGGAAATATTTGGGGCAATCCAGGGAAAGATGTTAATGCTTCAAAGTTTTTTGGGGAGTACCGAAGGGGCGGTTTCTCGTTTTCCCAAGGCAGTTGTTTTTTAGCACCTTCAGTTGAGTTTGCCTGTTGCCCTGGTCCCCGTGGAATCCTGTTTGACAATGCCGGCCGGGCTAAGCTATAGTCCCGTTTAGGAAAAATCATAAAGGGGAGGTAGTAATAACTTGACTAAAACAAAAAAAAGTCTGAAGTGTTCCAGCTTTTCTGTCCTTTACCTGGTTACCATCTTAATCTTAACAAGCGCTTTCCCCCTGCCGGCTGAAAATACTATCAAAATTGGTACCTTGTTGTCCTTGACCGGAGACCTCGCGGCTTACGGCAAGCCGATCCGGAACGGAGCGATCCTGGCTGTCGACGTGATCAATAAAAATGGCGGGATCCTGGGGAAAAGGCTGGAGCTTGTCAGCAGTGATTCCCAGACAGAAGCGACCGCGGCGGTTGACGCGGCCCAAAAACTGGTTGATATTGATCAGGTGCCGGTTATTATCGGCGCGCTTTCCAGCAGCGTGACCATCCCGGTTGCCACCTCGGTGACCATTAATAAAGGGGTCGTTTTAATCTCGCCGGCGTCAACCTCGCCGGAAATTACCACAATTAAAGACCATAACTATCTCTTCCGAACCGTTCCCTCAGACGCCTTGCAGTGTCGTGTGCTGGCAAAAGTCGCCCGGGAGCGGGGCTTCAAGACGATCTCGATAATTTATATCAATAATTCTTATGGCGAAGGGCTGGCGGCGGCCATGAAGGCATCGTATGAGATGCTGGGCGGTAAAGTGCTGGCGTCAATAGCCTTTAGCCAGGGAGCGACGACCTACCGTTCCGAGATTCAGAAAGCGGTCCAGTCCGATCCCGACGCCTTGCTGGTAATCGCCTATCCGGAAAACGGCGTTAAGCTGGTCCGCCAGGCGATTGAATATGGATTAGCCAGTAAATTTCTTTTCACTGATGGCATGAAAGCCCCCGAGGTGATTAACAATGTCGGGGCTAAATATCTGAATGGCACTTATGGAACGGCGCCCGCCTCCTCGGATTCCGGCTTGCTGAAGACCTTCAAGGAAACGTACAAAGAGACTTTTGGCGGCATGCCGCCAAAGCCCTATATCGACACCTGCTTTGACGCTGTGATTCTGAGCGCGCTGGCCATGGAAAAAGGAGGCGCCGCTACCGGAAAGACTGTTAGCGAGAACCTCAGGGCAGTCGCTAATCCGGAAGGCGAAAAAGTTAACTTTACCCAGTTGGGCAAGGCGCTGGCCCTTATTCGTGCCGGCAAGGATATCAATTATGAAGGTGTTTCGGGTAGCGTTAACCTGGATGAATTTGGCGACATTACCAGCGGTAGCTACGGCGTCTGGAAAATACAGAATGGCAAAATCGTTGACGAAAGGGTCGAAATAATCGAATAAGCAGAACTAGAACGATCTTCAATCACATATGAAGCTAAATGATTTTAACGAAAAACATTGGGGGCTCTTTTTGTAAAACACCGCCTCCAAACCCCTGCAAAAACTTTAATTAGGCTTTACCAGGCCTTACTGTTGGTCGGGATTTTGAGAATTAATTTGCTTATGGTGGTTATTCTTTGGTTCTATTCCATTGGGGTGATAAATATCCTGTTTTTCAGTAAGAAAAAAGTAATATTTGTTTGACATTTTTTCACGTATCCTGTAGAATTAACCAACCTTTCAAAATTCAAAAGATCAATGATAGACATGGGGAAAAATGGGGGAGATTAAGCGGGCTTTAATTAGTGTTTCTGATAAGGCCGGTGTCGTGGAGTTCGCCAGCCGGCTGGTAGAGTTGGGCGTGGAGATAATTTCCACCGGGGGGACGGCCCGGCTGCTCAAGGAAAACAAGATTCCTGTTAAAGATATATCCGAGTTTACCGGCTTTCCTGAGATGCTGGATGGACGGGTGAAAACCTTGCATCCGAAAGTGCACGGCGGGTTGCTGGCTGTCCGGGGCAACGCTGAACATGCCCGGCAGGTCTCGGAGCACGGTATCCAGTATATTGACCTGGTAGCCGTCAATCTCTATCCCTTTGAAGCCACCGTCAAAAAGCCCGGCGTAACCCTGGCCGAAGCGATCGAAAATATCGATATCGGCGGGCCGACCATGTTGCGTTCGGCGGCCAAGAATTATTCCGCTGTCAGCGTTGTCTGTAATCCTGAACGCTATGCTGAAATTATCGCGGAGCTTAAAAGTAACGGGAAAGTCTCCCCGGCCACAAATTTTAAGCTGGCCCGGGAGGTCTTCGCTCATACCTCGGCTTACGACGCGAAAATCAACGCCTACCTCGAAGAACAATCCGCTTCTGATGGTTTGGCCGAACAGCAGGCTTTGATTGGCCGTAAAATACAGGATTTGCGTTATGGCGAGAATCCTCACCAGAGGGCGGCTTTTTATCAGGACAATTCAATTGAAGAGCCTAATGTGCCTGACGCTGTCCAGCTTCAGGGCAAAGAACTTTCCTTTAATAATATCCTGGATTTAAGCGCCGCGCTGGAAATCGCCAAGGATTTTTCCGAAATGGTCGCGGTTGTCATTAAACATACCAACCCCTGCGGAGTCGCCTTGGCTGAAAATATGCTGGAGGCTTATAAACGGGCGCGTTCAACGGACCCTGTTTCCGCTTTTGGCAGCGTGCTGGGCTTTAACCGGGAAGTCGATGAAGCTACCGCGCAGGAAATTATCAGCACTTTTGTCGAAGCGGTAATCGCTCCCGGGTTTAGCGAAGAGGCCCGGCAGGTGTTTGCGCGAAAAAAGAACCTGCGACTCCTTGAAACAGGGGCCTTCGGTTCGAGATCCGCCAAGGAAGTCGATGTCAAGAAGATTGTTGGCGGCTTTCTGGTTCAGGAGCGCGATTTAAAAGAAGTTCGGGCTGAGGATTTAAAGGTGGTCAGCCAGCGGCAGCCGACGGAGGAAGATATCAGGGAGTTGTTGTTTGCCTGGAAGGTTTGTCGGGCCGTCAAATCTAACGCGATTGTTTACACTAAAGATTTTATGACCCTGGGAGTCGGCGCCGGTCAGATGAGCCGGGTGGACTCTTCCCGCCTCGCGGTCTCCAAGGCCAATTTCGATTTGCGGGGTTCGGTGGTCGCCTCGGACGCTTTTTTCCCTTTTCGGGACGGGGTTGACGCGGCGGCTCAGGCTGGCGCGGTGGCGGTTATTCAGCCCGGCGGTTCCGTGAAAGACGCCGAGGTGATCGAGGCCGCTGATGAACATGGTATGGTTATGGTCTTTACCGGTACCAGACATTTTAAACACTAGAAAATTGAGGTTTTGCTATGTGCGCTGATGAGATAAAAAACAATCAATATACCGCCGCTAATATCCAGGTGCTGGAAGGCCTGGAGGCTGTACGTAAACGACCTCCCATGTATATTGGCTCAACCGGGCCGCAGGGTTTGCATCACCTGGTCTACGAGGTTGTGGATAATTCCATTGACGAGGCCCTGGCCGGTTTTTGTAAAAACATCAATGTGACGATTCATTTTGATAACAGTGTAACGGTTGAGGATGACGGCCGGGGGATCCCGGTTGGTATTCACAAGGAACTTAATATCCCGGCGGTTGATGTGGTTATGACAACCCTGCACGCAGGCGGTAAATTCGATAAGAAATCATACACTGTCTCCGGCGGCTTGCACGGTGTTGGGGTCAGTGTCGTCAACGCGCTTTCCGAGTGGCTGGAAGTGGAGATAAAAAAAGACGGCAAGATCTATACTCAGCGCTATCAGCGAGGTAAAACGGATGGTGCGCTGAAAACCATCGGCTCAACCAAAGCGCGGGGCACCAAGATCACCTTTTTGCCTGACAAGGAAATTTTCCCCGATGTGGTTTACAGCTTTGACATTATAACCAACCGCCTGCGCGAACTGGCCTTTTTGAATCGCGGCCTGAAAATTAACATCAAGGATGAACGGGATGATAAAAGCCATGATTTCTGTTATGAGGAAGGGATCGTTTCCTTCGTTCAGTATTTGAATCGCAATAAAAACACCTTCCAGGATGGTCCCTTATATTTCAGCGATTTAAAAGATGGCGTCGAGGTCGAGGTCGCTTTGGAGTATAACGATGGTTATAAGGAAAACATCTTTTCTTTTGTTAACAATATTAATACGATCGAGGGCGGTAGCCATCTGAGCGGTTTCAAGTCCGCTCTGACCCGTACGGCGAATGATTACGCCAAGAACAACAATCTGACCAAAAATTTAAAAACCACGATCAGCGGTGACGACATCCGGGAAGGCCTGACCTGCGTAATCAGCATAAAAATCGCGGAGCCGCAGTTTGAAGGCCAGACCAAGACCAAGCTGGGTAACAGTGAGGTCAAGGGGATTGTCGAAAATATCGTTAACCGGAAGCTGGGAGAGTACTTTGAGGAGAACCCCAAGCAGGCCTCATTAATTATCTCCAAATCCATTACCGCCGCCCAGGCGCGGGACGCGGCCCGTAAGGCGCGGGAATTAACCCGCCGTAAAGGTGTGCTCGAGAGTAATTCGCTGCCCGGGAAGTTGGCCGATTGTTCCGAACGGGATCCCAGCAAGTGCGAGATTTATCTGGTTGAGGGCGATTCCGCGGGCGGTTCCGCCAAACAGGGACGGAACCGGCGATTCCAGGCTATTTTACCTCTGCGGGGCAAGATTCTTAATGTTGAAAAGGCCCGGCTGGACAAACTGTTAAACAATAATGAAATTAAAATGATCATCTCCGCCCTGGGTACCGGGATTGGCAAAGATGATTTTAACCTGGAGAAACTTCGTTATCATAAAATTATCATCATGACCGATGCCGATGTCGATGGCGCCCATATCCGTACGTTGCTCTTGACGTTTTTCTTCCGCTATATGGAAGAATTGGTCTCCGGCGGTTATATCTATGTGGCTCAGCCGCCGCTGTACCGCCTGAAAAAAGGTAAAAAAGAACAGTTTATCGATACCGAGGAAGAAATGACGGATAAACTGTTGAAGTTGGCCCAGGACGATGTCCAGTTGTATGTTTTAGCCCAAGAGGGCGAGCCGCGGTCGTTGACCGGCGAGCAGTTGAAAAGCGCGGTAAACTCGCTAAGAAAGCTGGGCGGTATCGTCACCCGGTTTGACAAGAATGGGATCTCGCTGGAGGATATTTTAAAAGCCCGGAGCCAGCACCCTGATAGTCAATGGCCTAAATATCAACTTAAAACTCCTGAGGGAGATATCTTTGCTTTTTCCCTCGCTGAAATGGAAGAAATCAGGGAAAAGTTTGAGCCGCCGGCCGAAGAAGCGACAGACGCCGCCCAACTGGGCTTGGGGCTTGACGGTCTCGCGACCCCGGCTGGCGACGAGGACGCGGAGGAAACCGTCGGTAAGACCGTTGACGCTGTTGAGGAAAAACGGGAATCAGTGGAGGATAAGCCGCCGGCCGAGAATCCGGTCCTTGTGAGAGAGTTATTCGAGATGAAGGATTTCGCCAGGTGTGCTGAGGATATTCAGCAATATGATATCAACATTGAGGATTATTACAGCGTCGACCAGAAGCCGCTCTATTACATTGAGAAAAACGGCAAGCAGACCTTCATTCAACAGGGTTCGGAGATTGTCGCCACCCTGAAATCAATTGGTATGCAGGGCATACACCTGACCCGCTATAAAGGATTGGGGGAAATGAATTCTGAGCAACTCTGGCAAACCACCATGAATCCTGATACCCGGACTTTTTTGAAGATCATTCTTGAAGACCAGGTGGAGGCTGACGAGACTTTCACCACGCTGATGGGCGACCAGGTGGAACCCAGAAGAGAGTTTATCCAGACCTACGCCAGAGAAGTAAGAAATCTCGATATCTAAAGCGGGCCGCTTCCAGGGTTTAGCCTGCTGGTCGTTAATTAATAAGGACTGAGACGAAAATGGAAAACTTGCTGACCGATAAAATAAAAAACATTGATATTGAAGACGAAATGAAAAACTCTTACCTCGATTACGCCATGAGCGTGATTGTGGGAAGAGCTTTGCCTGATGTGCGCGATGGCTTGAAGCCGGTCCATCGGCGTATTCTGTACGCCATGTTTAAAATGGGGCTTTTAAATAATAAGGCCTACCGGAAATGCGCCGCTGTTGTCGGTGAGGTTATGGGGAAATTCCATCCTCACGGCGATGCGGCTATCTATGACACCCTGGTGCGGATGGCCCAGGATTTTTCCATGCGGAATCCGCTGATTGACGGGCAGGGCAACTTCGGTTCCGTCGATGGTGATGCCGCGGCGGCCATGCGTTACACGGAATCCCGCTTAGCGAAACTCGCTGAAGAGCTGTTAAGCGATATCAACAAAAATACGGTCGACTTTACGCCCAACTATGACGAGTCGCTCTTGGAACCGGTTGTCCTTCCTTCTTCTTTTCCCAATCTGCTGGTTAATGGTTCATCGGGGATTGCCGTAGGGATGAGCACGAATATTCCGCCGCATAATCTGGGTGAGATCGTTGACGCTTTGGTGCATTTGATTAAAGATCCTGACGTTTCCGTAGGGGAGTTGATGGAGCATGTCAACGGGCCTGATTTCCCTACCGGGGCGACTATCTGCGAGCGGGCCGGTATTATTTCGGCCTACCAGACCGGCCGCGGTATTGTCAAGATCCGCAGTAAGATTGAGGTCGAGGAGATCAAGGGCGGCCGGGAGCAGATCATCGTTCGCGAGATACCCTATATGGTTAACAAAGCTCGCTTGGTTGAACATATAGCGGAACTGGTGCAGGATAAAAAGATTGAGGGAATATCGGATCTGCGCGATGAATCCGATCGGGACGGGATGAGGATTGTCATCGAGTTAAAACGCGGTGAAAACGCCCAGATTATTTCGAATCTGCTTTATAAGCATTCATCGTTGCAGTCTTCTTTTGGCATTATTATGCTGGCGCTGGTTGATGGCCAGCCGAAAATCCTTAATTTAAGGGAAATGCTTTATTACTACCTTGAACATCGCAAAACGGTTGTGGTTCGGCGCACCCAGTTTGAGTTGAACCAATCGGAAGCCCGGGCGCATCTCCTGGAGGGCTTGAAGGTCGCTCTTGATAATCTGGACGCGGTAATCGCGCTGATCCGGAACGCGCCGGACGCTCAAACCGCCCAAATAGAGTTAATCCAGAAGTTTGAGCTTTCCGAACTTCAGTCAAAGGCGATTCTGGAAATGCGCCTGCAGCGTTTGACCGGTCTTGAAAGGCAAAAGATTGAAGACGAATACCAGGAACTGCTCAAGACGATAGGGCGTTTGAAAGGTATTTTGGCCGATCCGGGCAAAGTGCTTAAAATCATTGAGACAGAGTTGCGGGAGATCAAAAAACTTTACGCTTCTCCCCGTCGCACCGTGATCAAGGAGATGATCACCGAGTTCTCGATGGAAGACCTGATCGAAAACGAGGAAGTGGTTATCACCATTTCTCATGACGGTTATTTGAAACGTCAGCCTATTGACACCTATAAACGCCGTCGTCGCGGCGGCAAGGGGCAGATGGGGATGCGCACCAAGGAAGTGGATTTTGTTGAGCATCTCTTTATCGCCCATAATCACGACTACATTTTATTCTTTACCAATACCGGTATGGTTCACTGGCTGAAAGTTTATCAGGTGCCGGTCAGCGGGCCGATGAGCAAGGGAAAGGCCATTGTCAATTTATTGAACATTACCTCCAAGGAGAAGATCACCGCCTACATTCCCATTTCGGAATTCAAGGACGGTCTTTATACTGTCATGGCGACCAAGAACGGCGTGGTCAAGAAAACCGATATCCTGGCCTACAGCCGCCCGCGGGCTAACGGGATAATCGCGTTGAAGCTGGACGAGGGCGATGAACTGATCGGGGTATGCCTGACGACCGGCGAACAAAACATCCTCCTGGCGACGAACGATGGGCACGCTATTCATTTCAAGGAAACCGATGTCCGGCCTATGGGGCGGGTGGTCAGGGGCGTGCGGGGCATAACTTTGCGGCCCAGTGACAGTGTCATCGGCATGGTGGTCGTGGAACCAAAGACCACGATTCTCTCGGTGACGGAACATGGTTACGGGAAACGAACTCTGGGTATGAAGTATCGTTTGATTCGCCGCGGCGGTAAGGGCGTGATTAATATTCAGACGACCAAGCGCAACGGGCGGGTTGTCGGTATTCGCGGCGTGGAAAAAGATGACGAGATCATGCTGATTACCGCGGCCGGGAAACTGATTCGCAGTTCGGTTAACGATATCCGGGCCATCGGACGCAATACTCAGGGAGTGCGCCTGATTCGCCTTAATCCCAAAGAGGACCGTGTGGTGGCTATCGCCAGCGTCGCTCCCAGCGATGATGAAAACGACGAAAACGGTAAATAATCGTTCACGCCTGATTGCAAACGCGCTCCAGCTTGGAGGAACCGCGAGTTAGAGCCGTTCTATCAGCTTTTAATCTGCTCTAAGGGAAAGCGTTTGTAAACGCTTTCTTACCGATTTCAAATCAGGCTGAAGCTTGAGAGCCTTTTTATAGGAGATTTCCGCTCCCGACCTGTCTCCCAGAGTTTCCTTGGTAAACCCTAAACGATACCAGCCGCCGCTTGTTTGAGGGTTTTTACGGGTGAATTCTCGCCAATGAGTCAAAGCCGCAGTCCAGTTGTTCGTGAGTTGGTAGAGGTTGCCTAAATCAACCGCGATCCTTTGGTCTTTTTTATCTCCCCGGTAGGCTCTTTTAATTTCTGATTCAAGTCGTCGCCGGTTTCCAGTATTTTTGATTAATTCTCCAAGCATCCCCGGTCTGAACTCCAGGTCATAGAGCCGATACTCAAATCGCCTTAAAAGTGATTTATTCGCCGGGCCTCTCTTTAAAAAAAGATAACTTTTGTCGTCCCGGTAGATTAATCCCCAGTTCGCTTTGGTGAACAACAAGGCCAGCTTTTTCCGGTCCGGCGCGTTGATTTTGGAAATCAGCATATAATCAAGACGATACTGGTTGGCCAGCTTGATTAGCTCGGCGGCGCTGCCGGTCATCGCGATGTAATCACGAAATAAATCCCGGTCAGCGAACCGTCCGTCGATAAAAACCTTTTTCTCCGGCAGCGCCCAGATTAAATAGCCGCCCCAGCCATACTCGTTGCCGCCTTGTTTGCCGGAGAGATTAGCTCTGATAAACTCCGTCGCTTTGCGTGGGAAGCGCCGCCAGTCAAAATCAAGCCCCAGACTATCTGCGGTGAAGATGTTTTTTCGTAGCGGAAGGAGACCGATTGCCAGTACCGCTGAAAAAAGTAAAATAGAGCGGAGCGGTTTCTCTGCCCAGCGCCATTTCGGCAGATTGTTGGTGTAAATCGGAGCGGCCGCCAGGAAGAAAACGGCGATGAAGCGTCCGTAGCGATAGGCGGTATAGGCAAAAAAGAGCAGGATCAGGAGGTTGGCGTATTGTTTTTTTCTGATTAATTGATATAAGAGATAGGGGGTAAGCAATAAAAACACGCCTAATGGCCCCAGGAGATCCAGCTTGTTTATCGCGTCATACTCAGTGATATAGCTAAGCTGAAAGTCGTGGGAGAACGCCCGGAAGGGATAAAAATAGATGTCGAAACCATGGGGATTCAAAGCGATGGTCAAAAAAAGCAGCAAGCCAGGTATCAGATAATCACGCAACTGTGTTTTTTCCGGGGAACCGTCTTTTTGTTGGGACCTAACCAGGGACTCAACACAATAGGCGCCCAGGATGATTAATGAATAAAAGGCGCTGCCATGAATATTGGCCCAGACAAATCCCAAAACGCTGAAGAGAATTAAAGTCAACGGCCGGTTGTTCTTTTGCCGGGACAGATTTATCAGGTAAAACAGGCTGAGGAGAAAAAAGTAGAAAAAGATATGAGGACGCAGAGTGAAACGGGAATAGCTGCCGCAAAAAGCCAGCCAGGCCATCGAGCAGGCGGTTAACGAGTAGCGCAAATCAGGTTCAATTAATTTGAAAATTAGAATAAAAATGACTAAAACGTTCAGGGCCTTCAGAATGACCAGCGCGCCTGAGCCGCCGACTAAATAAACCAGGTAGTAAAACATGCCGGCCAGCCATTCCGAGTTTACCCAGTTGCTGCCGTAGTTGGTGAAGCTGAAGATATCGGTTGTGAGGATCTTGCCGTTAAGCAAAGAATACCGGGCGGCGGCCAGATGCCACCAGATATCAAAATTGGCGATTTTACGAAGTGACAAGATGAAAATAGCCGTGAGAAGCAGAAACCTGATCAGCTGATAGGTCTTTTTCGAAAATAGTTTTTTATCAGCCATGGGCCTTACTGGATAGTGTCTGACGCGCAACGAAACCCGGTCACGTTGTCGCGGGTGTCCCTGGAGCTGCTAAGCCTGTTGGTGCAGGAAACCTCAGCAACCCGGTTGCGAAAAGAACCGCCTCTTAAAACCCGGTTGCTGATACTTCTGGCCGCTTCCCGCCCGTCCTGCGCGTTATAGGGATAGGGTTTGTAGGCGCTACTGGTATATTCCCAGACCAGGCCGCTCATGTCAAAGATCTGGTAAGCGCTTTTACATTCTGCCAGCGCGCCAACTTTTCCCATGAAAGAACCATCGGTTAAACACTTGTTTTTCAAGTATTTATTGCCGTAGGGATAAAGTAATTTATCGGGTCCTCGGCAGGCCGCTTCCCATTCAACTTCCGTGGGTAGCCGACGGCCCAGTTTACGGCAGTACGCCGCCGCCTGGCTATGGGTGAGCAGGGTTGCCGGGAAATCATATTCCGAACTGTTCTTTTTGGTGTATTCGGGGAATTCTTTAGTGTAGTCGCCCACGGTTACAATGTACGGATCAAGGCAAAATCCTTTTATCGTAACCAGATGAACCGGCCTTTCCCGGGGTTTGCCGGAATCATTGCCAATCTCTATTCGGCCGCCCGGGATGTATTCCATATTCTCAGGACAGCGTCGCGGCGCTTCTGACCGGGGGGTGTTCTGAGGGACGGTTTGCCTGTCCGCCGGGTTTATTTCAATATTCAGGTCCAGCAATTCCATTATGGATTGGTAGAGCAGTTGCTCAAATTGATCATCCGGGCAATGACATCCCTTGCTGATCGTTTTTTCAAAAGATTTACTTTGAACGTCGAAAAGAGCCAGGCTCAGGGAACGGTTTTTGTCAAACCTGGAAGCCTGAACCAGGATGAGTTTGTCAGCTTTTATGAATTAAGCGAACTTTACCAGACAGTCTTTGTCCTGACAATCATTGAGTAAGCTGGCTGGCCAGATGTCTTGGCCCGCTTCGGTCAATTCCCTGATGGTGAAAATCATGGAGCCGTATAAAAGTTTCTTGATATGCGCGTTAAGCTTTTCGGTCTCCCGCGGACTGATGCCCACCGAGGGGGGGATCGCGAAAAGGTAGATGGGGACCAAATTTATATCCTCCCCAAGAGATTGAACGTCAGGAGACGTATATTCCCGATAGTAGGCGTTCTCACTGGCGGCAAGGGAGAAATTCAGACAAATCAAGACGAGAAACAAGCTTCGAGAGATTAAAATCCCTTTTTCATCATTAACCTCAAGGTATAATAACGATGTTAATTCCTGAAGTGTAACAAGTTGCCGTGAAATTGTCAATATATTTTATGTAACTATATATCCCGCGTCCGGCCGCCCCTGTTGACAGTGGACCGTCAATTTGATAAATTTAGCTAACCCGAATACGGAGTATCCCGATGCCACGCTTTATCCTGCGCCGTCTGCTGCATTTTATCCCGCTGCTGTTCGGAATAACCCTGATCTCGTTTTTTGTGATTCAACTGGCGCCCGGCAATTACTTTGACCAGGTCAAGCTCGATCCCAAAATCAGCCAGGAGACGATTCAACAACTAGAAACCCGTTTCGGTTTTGACCAACCGCTGGTTGTTCAGTATTTCCGCTGGCTTTTTAACGTGATGAGGCTGGATTTTGGCTATTCCCTGACCTGGCAGATGCCAGTCTACAAGCTGATTAAGCAAAGATTGTGGAACACGCTTCTGCTGGCTTTCTGGAGTATGCTTTTTACCTGGATATTATCTATACCTCTGGGTATTTTTTCCGCGGTCAGACAATATACCGGGTGGGATAACCTGATTTCGGTAATCGCTTTTCTGGGGATGAGTATCCCCAATTTCTTTCTGGCCTTTTTGTTGATCTATTTCGCCGCCACCAGCGGCTGGTTCCCGATCGGGGGGCTGGTGAGTTTAAATTATGAACAGTTGAGCTTCTGGGGACAAATCTGGGATAAAGCGCATCACCTGGTAATCCCGGTGGTGGTGCTGGGTACTTCGGGGATGGCGTCTCTGGTCCGGATAATGCGGGGCAATATGCTCGAAGCGCTGGGTCAACCCTATATCCTGACCGCCCGGGCCAAGGGCTTGTCCGAGAAAAGAGTTGTTTATATCCATGCCTTGCGTAACGCGATCAATCCGATGGTGACCATTTTTGGTTACGAACTCTCGTCACTTTTAAGCGGCGCCGCCCTGGTGGAAATCGTCACCTCATATCCGGGCCTGGGTCGGTTGATGCTGGAGGCGGTGCTTGGTCAGGATCTCTACCTGGTCATGGGCAGTCTACTCATGGGCTCGGTTCTTTTAATCATGGGCAACCTGGTGGCCGACATTATGCTGGCTCTGGTCGATCCCCGCATACGGCAGGCTTAAGATATGGGTATTGGGCAGACCAAAAAGATCATCAAGAGGTTTAGCCGGCATAAACTCGGGCTGATCGGCGGCCTGGTGCTGCTGGTCCTGTATTTTTTGGTGGTTTTCGCTAACTTATTCGCTCCCTATCCCTACGATCAGCAAAATCGGACAGCCTCTTTCCATCCGCCGACCCGGCCCCGGTTCTTTGATCGGGAGGGCAAATTCCATTTACGGCCGTTTGTCTATAAATACGTCAGGAAAACCGATCCCGAGACGCTGGAAAGGTGGTTCGCGCCTGATTACAGCGTTCGCTATCCTCTCCGTTTCCTGGTCGAAGGCGCGCCCTACAAGTTTCTCTGGCTTATTCCGGCGAGGCTGCGTTTGCTCGGTGTTGAGGAACCTGCCCGGTTGTTCCTTTGCGGCGCGGATGTTTATGGTCGGGATATCTTTTCCCGCCTGATTTATGGGGGCCGGGTGAGTCTCTCGATCGGTTTGGTCGGAGTGAGCATATCTTTTACCTTGGGTTTGCTGATCGGCGGTATTGCCGGTTACTTTGGCGGCTGGGTTGATGTCTTCCTGATGCGGATTGGCGAAGTTATCATGTCCTTTCCCGGCTTTTATTTATTACTGACCTTGCGCGCGGTAATCCCGGCGACGCTTTCCTCTATCGCCGTTTATTTTCTGATCGTGTTAATCCTGAGTTTTATTGGCTGGGCCGGTTTGGCCCGGATTATTCGTGGTATGGTATTATCGATCAAGGAAGAGGAATACGTCCTGGGGGCGAGGGCTATTGGAGCCGGTCCGCTACGGATTATTGTCCGACATCTGCTGCCGAACACTCTCTCCTACTGTCTGGTCGCCGCTACCTTGAGCATACCCGGTTATATCCTGGGAGAGTCGGCCTTGAGCCTGCTGGGCCTGGGCATCAATGAACCCCAGGCCAGTTGGGGTAATATGCTGGCTGAAGCCCGGAATATCCAGAGCTTGGTCGCCGCGCCCTGGATCCTGACGCCCGGTTTCCTGATTTTTGTCACGATTATGGCCTTTAACTTTTTGGGCGACGGTTTGCGGGACGCTTTTGATCCTAAGGCGAAATTTATCAAACCGGCGGTTTAGCAGGCTTACAGCCTGAGGACAGATGCCTTCGGCTCTTTTAACACCACCTCGTAAAAATACTCGGCTTGAGTATTACCGAATCCGCAAGCGAGTAATCTTGCGAGTGGTTTGTTTTTAATTTGTTTTGGAAAGAATATTGAGAAAAGAATTATGGATAAGAACGAGACCCTTGATGTGAGTGTCGTGATTCCCTGTTACAACGAAGAGCAGGTTTTGGAAAAAAATCTCCGAAAAGTTAACGATATCCTGGCCTTGACCAGATACAGTTACGAGATTATTTTAATTGACGACCGTAGCCCGGACAGTACCCGGCGGATCATTGAACGGCTCGCTCCCGAATATGACCGGGTCAGGGTTATCCTGCATGAAGAAAACCGCGGGCGGGGGAGAACGGTAACTGATGGTATCAGGGAAGCGCGGGGCCGGGTCGTTGGTTTTATCGATATCGACCTTGAGACTTCGGAACGCTATCTTCCGGCGCTGATACAGGGGGTTTCGCGAGGTAATGACGTCGTGGTTGCCTGGCGTATTTATCGCTTCCACTTTCATTCGTTGCTGCGTTACATATTGAGTCGGGGCTACGTGCTGCTGGTGAGAAATATTCTCAAGGTCCCTTTCCATGATACCGAAGCCGGCTGCAAGTTTTTCAACCGGGAGAAGATCCTGCCGGTACTGGACGAGATTGAGGACCATCACTGGTTTTGGGATACCGAGATTATGGTGCGCTCATTTTTTAAGGGTTATCGTATCTATGAGATGCCCACGCTGTTTATCCGCAACCGTGAAGTCCGCTCGACGGTCAGAATATTCCGCGATACTATTTATTATCTGGT
>JAJRWM010000066.1 GCA_024276815.1 bacterium | reverse complement strand
CTTGGGACAGCGTTCCTGCTTACACATCGAAGCGATGTCGGCAGCGCTACTAAATTTGGTATCTGGTTTTATCCCCCGCATACCTCACTTATCGGCAAAGCGTTCCCAAACATGTAACATTATGATTAATAACTGCTATACACGGGGGACAGAGCCTGGAATCAGGCCTGCGGATGCCAAAAGATTAAAGGAATTATCAAGCAGGAACGTGACTCAAAGCTGGCAAGGCGGCTTAATACCATAGGTTTAGCTAATGTTGGGCAACAAAAGAAGTGGCTAAGATCGACGGGTGCCAGCAGGAGGCGTAGTGGCTTGGTCTGTGTGGCAGGAAGGGCGGGTTTTCGGTAATGCACTTTTCGATCATAATCGGACAACGGGGATGGAAAGTGCAACCGGTTGGCGGGTTGATCGGGCTTGGTATTTCGCCTTTTAACAGGATTCTCTTTTTGTCGGCTAAAGGATCAGGTTCTGGTATCGCGGAAAATAAGGCCTGGGTATAGGGATGAAGAGGGGACGCGAACAATTTATCCGTTTCCGCCAATTCCACAATCTTCCCCAAATACATCACCGCTACTCTATGGGAAAGGTAACGAACTACACTCAGATCGTGGGAAATAAAAAGCAGGGCGAAGCCCAGTTTTTCCTGAAGCTCCAGAAGCAAATTAATAATCTGGGCCTGGATGGAAACGTCCAGAGCGGATACCGGTTCATCGGCTACGATCAAGGTGGGATCAACCACTAAAGCCCGGGCTATCCCGATCCTCTGTCTCTGGCCCCCGGAGAACTCATGCGGGAAACGGTCGATCACACGTTCTTCCAGCCCAACTAAATTCATTAATTCCACAACTCTTTTTCTTCGTTCTCCGCTGACGCCAAGTTCTTGGACGATCAATGGCTCCTCGATGATTTGCCCGACAGTCATGCGCGGGTTTAAAGAGGTGTAAGGGTCCTGAAAGATAATCTGAATCTGGCGATGAAAAGCGCGGCGGTCATGATTCTTTAATACCTGGATAGCCTGCCCCCTGAATAAAATACTGCCTTCTGTCGGTTCGTACAAGGAAACGATAAGTCGCCCCAGCGTGCTCTTGCCGCAACCGCTTTCACCAACCAAACCGACGGTTTCTTTTTCAGCGATATTCAGGTTTACACCGTCCAAGGCTTTTAAGGTAATATGACCGGGATCAAAAACATTTTTGCTGATTTTAAAGTATTTTTTTAAATCTTTTATTTCAAGAAGCATTAATCGCTCCCTGAACATGACAACTCACCCAATGACCTGGTTCGATTTCCCTGAGTTCTGAATCCTGACGCCGGCAAAGGTCTTCTTTAATGGTACAGCGGGGATTAAAGGCGCAGCCTGGTGGTAAGTTCTGCGGCTCGGGCACATTGCCGGGAATTGGTTTTAAGCGACTGGATCGAGCCTGGTTCTTCGAGGGCAGAGAAGCATGCAGCCCCTGGGTATAGGGGTGCAAAGGATTGTGGAAAATAGTTCGCACCGTGGCAGACTCAACAATTTTACCGGCATACATGACCGCGACCCGTTGTCCCACTTCAGCCACAATTCCCATGTCATGAGTTATCAGCAGCATTGACAAACCAAGGCTTTCACGCATTTCCCGCAGGATATTCAATATCTGGATCTGGATAGTAACGTCCAAAGCGGTTGTGGGTTCATCAGCTATGATTAGTTGCGGTTTACCACTGATAGCCATCGCGATCATCACCCGCTGACGCATACCGCCGCTCAGTTTTTGCGGATAATCATCAAGTCTTTTTTCCGGGGCCGGGATATCTACCTTTTTCAGCAGTTCAATAGAGCGGGCGCGAGCTTCCTTTTTGTTCAGGCCTGAATGTATCCTCATACCCTCCGCCATCTGGTAGCCTATGGTAAATAAAGGATTCAGGCTGGTCATGGGTTCCTGGAAAATAAGAGAGATATTATTGCCGCGCAGATTAATTAATTCCTTTTCCGTCATGGCAAGAATGTTTTGCTGGTTGAAATTTATCTCGCCGGATTCAATGATACCGCCGACTTGGGGAATAAGGCCCATGATTGACAGCGCGGTAACACTTTTGCCACAACCGCTTTCACCAATCAAACAAAGAGTTTCCCCCTGAGCGATATTAAAGCTGACATCCCTGACAGCCGGGACCCTGGCTTCATCAGTCAAAAAAGTGATTTTTATATTTTTAACTTCAAGCTGGGGTTTCTTCATGTTCTGAAATACCTGGCCGCTTTGAGGAAAAAAAAAGAATGGTGTTAAACTTAACTGGCCTCCACCGCCAATCTAATAGCAATGAAGGCCAGCTAAAACATATGAACGCTCAAAAAATTGAGCAAATAAAACAATTACCGGGAAAAAATAATCAAGTGAAATTATTTTTTCGCTTTTTTAGGAGCTACTTTTTTAGTCTTGTCACCGTGACACAAGCCACAGAAAGCATACATGTTGGCTCCGCCATTGGTATCAACAACCAAGTACTTGTAATTGGTATTGGCCGGATGAGGGTCATGACAACCCATACAAGTAATCTTGCCGTCTATTAAACGCTCAGCGGGAACTTTTACTTTTTTAGGAATCATTCCCACCGGGTGGGTTTCCATAATGGCAATCTCAGGACCACCGTCACCACTATGACATCCCATACACATGGCGTTAACGCCGGCTAACGGTTTCTTGGTATGAGGATTTACACTTTTGTCAGGCTCGTTAGCCATCAGCATTCTGGATGATTTCGCGTAGTGGATACTGTGACAATCAACGCAGTTTTCATCATGCTGTGCCCAAACACCTGTGGCCAGAAGAAGAATACAAGCGGAGGCAACTATCAGCGAATAAACGTATTTACGCATTTAAACAATTCACCTCCCTTCGTTTGAGGACTTAATTAGACGTGGAAATAGACAGATTATATTAAATAGACAAAGTTCTTGTCAAGCCTTTTTCTCTCTGAGCGCGATATTTATCTCGATTTCCCCGCCAGCGTAACTTATAGGGACAATCAAGGTGCGGATTCGCACGGTCGAAATATCCATTTCCAGCCCCTTGGTCAGAAAGGAAGTGATTACCGAGGGCGGGGTTACCTGGCATTCATATCCCGCTTCAACCAACTCTTTGCGGGTATAATCAAAGGTGATTAAAGCCATCTCGCACAAAGCGCTCTTGGCCATTTCGTCAAGATTGTCCAAAGGAACGCCCAGCATCATACGGGAAGCCAAGTCAAGAGCTACCCCAAGACGCATACCATATATGACCTGTCCCTCAATATCGCCGGCGACGCCGAGGATAATCATTACTTCATAACCGGCGTAGGGCTGAGGACGCATGGAAATATCCGCCCGGGCCGCGTCAACCTGAAGCAGAGACTTCATCGTTTTTACCGCGCACAAGATAAAGGGATTAACAAATCTGGCCTTAATAAGGATTTTAGTCATTGTTTGCTCGTTAAATTGTCGATATCAGCCTGGTTTATCGTTTTGGTGACATAAGTGGTTTCATGTTTCTTGCTTTTCAGGTCCAGGCGTCTGGCCTTGGTTTGCTGATTACGCTCACAATCAAACAGCACTTTCAATTTAGGGCGGAAAGGGTGCTCCGGGTTAACCCCGGTTACCTGGGCTATTTCACCAGTATTGAGCATTACCAGACTGCCAATGGGATAGATGGCGATGTGCGCTACCAGCGCGCGCAAAAACTCAGGAGCGAAATGATTTCTGCCCTTGGCGAGAATTATTTTCATCGCTTCATTGGGGATTACCGGTTCACGATATTTACGATAGGCGGTCAGACTTTCGAAGACATTGACCAAGCCGACAATGCCGCCGTAAAAACTTATTTCATCCCCCTTGAGACCCAGAGGGTAGCCGCTACCGTTTATTCTTTCGTGATGATGTTTGATTCCTTCAATAATCTTGCGCGAATAACCGCCGGATTGTTCCAGAATTTCAGCGCCAAAATGAGGGTGCTTTTTTATATGTTGCCAGGAATTGTCGCTGACCGGACGGTTGTTATTCCATAAGGACTCTTCTATTTTAACCATACCAATATCATGAAGTAACGCGGTTGTGCCCAGTTCCAGCAACTGCTCGCCGGCCAGATTGAGGTATTTGCCAACCACCAACGCGTAGACACAGACATTGATCGAATGTGAGAAAAGATGATTCTCCATCATGTTCAGCCGGGTGAGCTGCATCAAAACATCACGGTTCTCGTTGACCTTGGCCATCATATCTTTGACTGGCGCTTCAATCTCTTCAATTTTTATGGCTTTTTCGCTGGAAATGTTTTGCTTGATGTTCTGAAGGCAGGTTACAGCGTTCGAATAAGCTTTCTGGAAGATTTGCCGGGTCTTGATTTCCTCTTTTTCAATGCGCTCATCTTCACTCTCGACTTTAATGAATACATAATCGATATTCCACTGTTTCAGCTTGGTCAGATGCTCTTCAATCAGCGCTGTGTTTTCAGGTATCAAGTGGACACCCTGGGGCCCGGTCACCTCCTGCGCCAGGATCATGCCTATTTCAACATCATTGATATTCTTTTTAATCACCATAATTAATGTCAGAGACGCTCAGCGGATTTTTTCGCGAACTCACTTTCTGGGAATTCATCAACAATCAATTGAAAAACTTTCTTGGTGTAGGGAGCGAACATCGGGTCTTTCGCCAGTCCGATAGTCCCTGAATAAATGTCAGCCAGGTTATCGGAAAGTTTTTGCTTGGCTGATTTTAGCCAGTCGCTGCCCGGTTGCTCGCCCTTAAGTTTGTTGTAGATATCGACAACGGCCAGATACTCTTTTTTCTCCAGAAAAGTCGTGATCTCCTGCAAAGCGTTTTTACCCTGGATTTCCGTTATCTGTTCTCCGGCTTTTTTAGCGGCGGAAGTCAGGGGATACTTCTTCTGGATGGAACTTAGCGTATCAATAACTTTTTTCAACTTGGCCGCGCCCTCTTTTTCGTAAAGGGAAACAGCCTGATTCAGCAAACCGCTGGCCAGGGAGGTATTGGCTTTACTGATGCCTTTCTCGCTCAACTCGGCCCAGTTGGTGTTCGGGTAATCTCTTTTAATGTTTTGATATTCAATCAGGGCGGCGCGGAATTTACCCTCTTTATAAAGGTCTTCAGCGACGTTGTAACGTTTTTCAATTCGCTTGTTATGAACCTGATTCAAGCCATCCTCAGCCAGGGTTTTCCAATTATCAATGTTGGTCTCTTTGATTAATTCTTTCAGGATATTGTCCGCTTCGTCAAAATTATCTTTCTCCAACGCCGCCATCGCTTCGTTGTACATTTTTTCGCTTTTATTTTCCTCGTACCGGTTAATATCGCCTTTGGCCTTATCGTACCAGGGTGTCTTTTGGTAAGAAGTCGTGATCTCTTCCAAAATCAGCACCATCGCGGGAAGCTGGTTGGCCTCTTTTTTAGTCATCGCCGTTTTGTAGAGTCTGCCGGCTTCGGAATTACGAATCATGTCCTTGGCCTTGTTAAGCAACTTGCTGTTAGGAAAATCCTCGGCGATTTTTCGACAAGCGTCAATCGCCGCGTCATACTTGCCTTTTCCGTAATATTTCTCAGCCTGATCAAATAACTTCTCGGCTCCCATCTTGGCCTCTAAAATCTTACGTCTCTGATGAGCGCGCTTACCGGAATCCGTTGTGGGCATGCTCTGGAATAAACTGTAATAGGCCTCGATCGCCTCCTCCCTCTTGCCGGCTTCTTCCAGGGCCAAAGCCTTTTCATACTCAACCTTGGAATAAGCGTCCCGCGCGTTGCTGATCTTTTGCTGAGCAGCTTTGTGCCAGAGGCTGGTTTTGTAGTTATCCAGAACTTTCTGATAAGTCTGGATCGCTTCCTGATAATTTCCTTCTTCCATCAGGGAAGCGGCTGTGTCCAGAATGGTCTTGGCTTCTTTATCTATTTGGGATGTCTCCGAGTGCTCAATCTGGTTCTTCGCTTTGTTGTACCAAGGACTGTCAGGATAGGTCTTTACCAGTTTCTGATACGCTTCTTTCGCTTTGATGAATTCTTCACGGCTGTAAAAATTCTCGGCTTTTTTAAATAAATTTTCAGCCGCCGCCAACCTGGCGTCCCTTAACTGTTTCTCCCTCAATTTGGCCGATAACTTGTCAAAACGTTCCTTTTCCTGCCGGGAAGCGGCGATGCTCTCCTTGGCGTTTTTAACAAAAATGTTGTCAGGATCAAACTGTTCAATAATTTTGTTATAGATCGCGATCGCCCCGCCGTATTGTTTCGACTTTTGTAACTCCCGGCCCTCCTGATACATTTTCTGGGCCTGCCGCAAAACTTTGGCTACGGCGATGCTTTCCTCGGCGATTTTGGAATGGGATGAATCAGGATATTGTTTGATAATGGCTTCCAGTTGCTCAATGGCGGTTTCATAGTCCTGCTGATTGATGGAGTTGCCGGCGCGGGTAAGCTGCTCTTTCACGTCCTTGGCGATTTTTGTATCCTCAATGGACTTTTTGGCTCTTTTTACATATTTACTCTTGGGATACTTGTTGATGATGAGCCGATACTCGTCGATCGCTTCCTTGTAACGTTCACGATCCTTGAGACGCTCCGCCTGCTGGATGTGCTTCATCGCTTCCTTGTCGCCACGCCCGCAACCAGCCGCCAGGAACAAACAGATTAACACAAAGATAAATATCAGGTATGATTTTTTAGAGTAGTTCATTATTGACATTATATATTTTCCTCCCCAGACTTTTCCCTCTGCCAGTACAAAAAGATAAAAAAGGACATGAAACAGAGGCTGATCCACTGCGATGTCGATAACCACCCATAATAACCACGCTCAATATCACCCCGAAAAAACTCGATGATAAAGCGATTTAACGAGTATAGGATACCATAAATGCTAAAAATTTGTCCCGAAAAACGGCGCCGGGAAAATATCAGCCATAAAAACAGGAACAAGAGGAAATTAGCCAGAGCTGAAAATAGTTGCAGGGGGACTATTCTTTCTCCCGGATATTGAAAAAAAGCTCCGCTGCCGGGCGGGAAACGCACACCCAGAAATGATTTTGTCGGCAAGCCATAACAGCAACCGTTAAAAAAACAGCCTAACCGGCCTGTCGCCTGACCAAGAAAAATCCCGGGAGCTATCAGGTCAGCGATATCCCAGACTCTTGCTTTTTTCCATTTAAGATAAGTAAAGTCAGCCGCGATGGCGAAGATTACCCCTCCATAGAGAACCAGGCCGCCATGGTGTACCATGATGATTTCGGTCGGGTTGTTGGCGAAATAACGCCAGTTTACGACCACATAAAGCAACCGCGCCCCCAGAACACCAAAGATCATGGAAAGTAAAGCGATATCCATGATGATGTCCGAGGAGATATCCAGTTTCTTCGCTTGGCTGGTTGACCAGACGATGGCAAGTAGAAACCCCAGGGCCACCATTAAGCCATAGGTCTTTATTTCCCAGGGACCCAAATTGAATAAGTGGGGGAACACTAGTTTCTTTCACCTCTTATCTTTTCACTTTTGCCATCATCAGTGGTAAACATAATCAGGATCAGCAGGCCGACGCCAACGCTGATAGCCGTGTCAGCCAGATTGAAAACCGGCCAGATACGAAAATCCAGAAAATCAATTACAACTCCCAGCCGGATCCGGTCGATAAGGTTGCCCAGGGCGCCGCCCATGATTAAACAGGTCGCGGATTTTTGCCAGTAATCATTTTTCGGCAGTTGATGGTAATAAAGGGTTAAAAGGACCACCGCCACTATCGAAACCAGGATAAAGAAAATTACCTGGTTGGGCAGGATGCCGAAAGCGGCGCCGGTGTTCTCAACATAGGTGAAATGGAAAAAATTGTTGATTACCGGGATGCTCGCTTCCAGATTCATGTTGTTTACGACATAGTACTTAGAGCCCTGATCGATAATTAAAACTGTCAGCACAAAAACAAACAGAAAGATCATAGAAAGATTATGCCTTAATTCAATTTTTTCCATTTTGTAAAAATACCAGTACGCTTCAACTTTCCAATATCTTTTGACAACGTTCGCAGATAACCGGATGCGCGTCGTTTTGTCCCACTGTGACACTGTAACGCCAGCAGCGGACACATTTTTCGCCAGCGGCCCGGCTCACCTTCACGCCAATGCCGGGTAGCTCATCGTCGGTGTAAATATCACCGTCGGCAAGAGCCTGGTTATGCAAAATGATACCCGAAACAATATTGATTTCAGCCAAATCTTCAGCGTAATTGTTGTAGAATTCGAAATCGGACGCGTTTGCCAGGTAAACGTCAACCATGGCGTTTAATGAATGCCCAATTGTTTTATTGGCTCTGGCAATCTCAAGCGCGGCGTTAATTAAGCCACGCAACGCCAGCAGTTTATCCCACCTGGCTTCAATCTTTGGGTTAAGGTATTCCTCCCTCTGTTCAGGTATTACTTCGAGGTGGACGCTTTCCTCTTTGCCGGCGAAATCAGGGATAAAACTCCATATTTCCTCGGCGGTAAACGAGAGTACCGGCGCCATTAAACGGGTTATCTGGGTTATGATCTCCATCAGGGCGGTCTGGGCGGAACGCCTGATTCGGGAAGCCGCCGGCTGGGTATACAGGCGGTCTTTGAGAATATCAAGATAAATGGCGCTCAGGTCGACAACGCAGAAATTATGCAGCGTGTGGTAAAAAATGTGGAACTCGTGATTTTTGAAGCCCTGATGGGAACGCTCCAGTAATTTTTGTAAACGATGAAGAATCCAGCGGTCGATTTCTTCCAGTTGGTCGTATGCCACCACGTCAGTATCCGGTTTATAATCAAAAAGATTACCTAAAATAAAGCGGCTGGTGTTGCGAATACGCCGATAGCATTCTGAAAGCCGCTTCAAGATTTCTTCGGAGATACGAATGTCGTTCCGGTAATCTTCGGATGAGACCCACAAACGGATGATATCTGCTCCGTATTGCTTGATTATTTTATCAGGAGAAACAACGTTGCCTGATGATTTGGACATCTTGCGGCCGTTACCATCGACGACAAAACCGTGAGTTAACACCGTCTTGTAGGGCGGCTGATCGTAATTAGCCTGGGAGATCAGAAGGGAACTGTGGAACCAGCCGCGATGCTGGTCGCTACCCTCAAGGTACATTTCCGCCGGCCAGCGCAGTCCCTCGAATTCCTCCAGTACCGCTTTATGCGAGGAGCCTGATTCAAACCAGACATCGAGAATATCATTTTCGGTATAGAAACGATCATGACCGCATTTACCACATTTCTTGCCGGCAGGAATAAAAGTATGAACATCATTCTCAAACCAGACATTGGAACCTTTTTCACCAATCTCCTCGGCAACCTTGGCCATGACCTCGTCGTCCAGCAACGGCGTGCGGCATTTCTCGCAAAAGGGAACCGGGATGGGAACGCCCCAGGACCTTTGCCTGGAAATACACCAGTCCGGCCGGTCAGCGATCATGTTGGCTATGCGGTCTTCACCCCAGGCCGGAATCCACTCAACTTTGGAAACAGCTTCCAGCGCTTGTTTGCGCAGGTTGTTCTTGCCGTCCATAGCCACAAACCATTGCTCGGTCGCCCGAAAGATAATCGGTCTTTTACAACGCCAGCAGTGGGGGTAGGAGTGGCTCAGTTCTTCCGCGGCAAAAAGGGTGCCGTCAGCCTGAAGCTTTTCTATGATGGGTTGATTAGCCTTGAAGACAAACTGGCCCTGAAATTCCGGAACTTCATCGGTAAAACGTCCCTTGTTGTCTACCGGTGAAAGTTGCGCCAGGTTATATTTTAAGCCGGTCTCGTAGTCATCCTGTCCGTGACCGGGAGCCGTATGGACACAGCCGGTACCGGTATCCAGAGTAACATAGTTGGCGAGAACCACGACAGAATCACGATCGATAAAGGGGTGACGGGTAATTTTGTGTTCCAGTTTCGCACCCTTCACCGTTCCGAGTTTCCGATTAAAGGTTACGCCGCCTTTATTCATGACTTCATCCAGCAGCGAGTCCGCCAGTATGACAACCTTGTCCTCAAGCTCAACAGCGACATAATCCAGGTCAGGGTGTAAAGCGATAGCGACATTGCCGGGCAGAGTCCAGGGTGTTGTGGTCCAGATCATCAGGTAAACTTTTTTAGCGGCCGGCAGGTCGGGGAAAAGATCACTAATATCAGAACTGAATTCAAAATTAACGTAAATCGCCGGGGTCGTCGAGTCCTGATACTCCACCTCAGCCTCGGCCAGCGCGGTTTCACAGGAAGAACACCAGTAAATCGGTTTGGCGTTACGAAAGACATAACCCGCCCGGGCCAGCAAGCGGAAATCTTCGATGATTTGTTTTTCGTAACGATAGTTTATGGTGAGATAAGGGTCTTCCCATTGCCCTAAAACTCCCAGACGCTTGAATTCATTCCGCTGGATATCGACAAATCCTTGCGCGTATTCCAGACAGCGTCTCCGGATTTCCTTAATCGATAATTCACCGCCAGATTCACCAGGGTTGACTGTTTCGTTTAATCCTCTATGTTCTTTGATCTTTTTGCTTTTATTTTTCTTGTAATCTTTTAATACCTGAAATTCGATCGGCAGCCCGTGGCAATCCCAGCCCGGGACGTAAGGGGAGTCAAAGCCCCGCATGTTTTTATACTTGATGACAATATCCTTCAGTATTTTGTTGAAGGCTGTGCCCATGTGGATATGGCCGTTAGCGTAAGGCGGGCCGTCATGCAGGATGAAGGTCGGGCCGCCCCGCCGTTTGGCCCGCAGCTTTTTGTAAACGTTATCCCACTCTGAGCTGATTTCAGGTTCTCTCTTGGCCAGGTTGGCCCGCATCGGGAATTCTGTTTTCGGTAAATTCAAGGTTTTGCTGTATTGATCGTCTTTTTTACTCATTTACAATCCTTGCCAGGTTTTTAGTGAAAGGAGGGAAAACCGCTCCTTTTTCAGTGATTATCGCTGTGATTAGTTCTGACGGCGTAATGTCAAAAGCCGGGTTAGCTATCCCGACATTATCCGGAGCCAGTTGGATATCTTTTACGTGCGAGACTTCACGCTGATTTCTTTCTTCAATCGGAATTTCGCCGCCATTTGCCTTGGTTAAATCAATCGTTGAGAGCGGAGCGGCCACGTAGAACGGTATCCGGTGACGTTTGGCCAGAACGGCGACCATATAAGTGCCTATTTTATTGGCGACGTCACCGTTGGCGGCTATGCGGTCAGCTCCGACAACCACCGCGTTAATCACGTCTTTACTCATAAAAAAGCCGGCCATATTGTCAGTGATAAGAGTCGCTGGAATGTTCTCCTCCGTCATTTCCCAGGCTGTCAGCCGGCTGCCCTGCAAATAGGGACGGGTCTCGTCAACGTAGACCATTTTTATTTTACCAAGTTCGTGCGCCGCCCTGATAACCCCCAACGCCGTGCCGTAGCCGGCCGTGGCCAGCGCGCCGGCGTTACAATGGGTCAGGATAAAGGTTTCGTCAGGTAAAAGCTCCGCGCCATGTCTGCCCATTGCCTGACAGGCTTTGATATCCTCATCGTGAATTTGAACGGCTAAAGCGATTAGCCCTTTCTTGATTTCAGCGATCGGTTTAGCCTGATTATCCAGAATATATTGTTTCATCTTGTCTAACGCCCAAAAGAGATTAACCGCCGTGGGGCGGGTAGCGGCCAGACAATCTGAGATTTCCTCAATTTCAGCGAGAAATTCCTGATAGTCAGTTTTTGCGGACGCTTTAGCGGCCAGAGCGATGCCCATGGCGGCGGCTACGCCAATCGCCGGAGCACCCCGAATATTCATCTCCCTGATAATGCGGGCGATGTCCCCGTGGTTATAACAATCAATAAAGACTTTCTCGGTCGGCAGGCGAATCTGGTCAATAATTCTGACCTTGTCCGGCAGCCATTCAATGGTTTTTACCATAGGCATATCACATACCCTTGACGACTTCAGAAACCAGCTTGGTCAGTTTTGGCTCAGTTTCATTGGCTATTTTGATGATCTCTTCGATGTTGGCCGGTTTCAAGGCGTCGGCCAGACACAGGTCGGTTACGCAGGAAATACCCAAAACTTTCATTTTCATATGGACAGCCACAATAACCTCCGGGACGGTTGACATGCCCACGACATCGGCGCCGATCATCCTCAAAAAACGATACTCGGCGGCTGTTTCGAGATTGGGGCCGGTCACGCCGACGTAGACGCCCTTTTGCACCTTGAGATTATTCTCCAGCGCGACTTTTTCCGCCAACTCAATCAAGGAGGATGTGTAGCAGTCATACATGTCCGGGAATCGTTCGCCAATGCTCTCGTCATTCGCCCCCCGCAGAGGATTATCGGGCATCAGGACGCCGATCTGGTCGGTAATCAACATGATATCGCCCTGCTTGAACAAGGGGTTCAGGCCGCCGCAGGCGTTGCTGACGATCAGGGTCTCAGCGCCCAGCGCCCGCATTACCCGAACCGGGAAGGTGACCTCCTGCATGGAGTATCCCTCGTAATAATGGAAACGTCCCTGCATGGCGACTACCTTCTTGCCGTGCAGGTCTCCAATGACAAACTCGCCCGCGTGACTCATGACCGTGGAGACAGGGAAGTGCGGGATATCTTTATAGGGAATTTTATTGGTAATGTTTATTTCGTTAACCAGAGAACCCAAACCGGTGCCGAGAATGATACCGATCTCCGGCGTCGTGTCATCTATCTTTTTTATATATTCAACCGCTTCATTCATCATCTCGCTCAACCTGCTCACGTATCGTCCTCCTCATTATTGGTTAATGCTTTTATTTTTGTTTTCAATTCCGTTAACGTCAAACCGCTGACAGAAATTTTTTTGTCTTTACTCTTGAAGCCGCTGATCAACTCCACCTGCGATCGACTTATTCCCAGGCTTTTAGCCAGAAATCTCACCAGAGCCTGGTTCGCTTCACCCTCAACAGGGGGAGCGGTTAGCCGCAATTTAAGCGCGCTGTTATATTCGCCAATGATTTTGTTCCTGGACGATTTAGGGATTAAACGCACACCAAAAAAAATATTCCCGCATTTTTCAATTAATCTTATCATAGCTATCAATAAAATAAAAGATATCGTTGGAGCAAAGTCCGGGCAATCGCAAACTCCAAATAAGGCATTAAAAATCAGAAAGCGAAAACCCGCGCGCGGGGCTTTTTTTGAAAAACCGCCCCCTCGGCACCCCTGAAAAAACTTCAACATGCCTTCGGCAAGGACATTACCTTTGATTGCAACACGCTCCAGGGGTAAGCTCATGATTGTGTGTTCAAAAGAACTCACATAAATAAATTATAACAAATAAACCTTTAGCGCATGAAGATAAATTGATAGGTGTGAAAAAATTCAGTGGGGGCAGGGGATTGCAAACAAAAAAACAGGCGCCTCATATGAGACGCCCGCTAAATAAACAGTATACGGAAGTTTAATCCGTAATTATTTTTTTCTTCTGATACCGATCATGCCCAGTAAGCCACTGCCAAGTAATAACATGGTGCCTGGTTCAGGTACGGCGTTACCAGGGCCTGGTGAGAAGTTGTCAATGAAAATATAATCCACAGGGGTCCAGTGGTTATATGTTTGGGTTAATGTGGCATAGGAAATACCAGTTGAAGCGATACCATAGTATTCGCCGGCGTTGCTGGCATAGGTTTCAGGAAGGATGTGAGATTCTAACAAATTGTTTGCGCTGTAATAAGCGTTTAAAAGCCACTCATCATCCGATGCTCCGAAATTGAAACCAAAAGCGTTGACACTGGTTGCGAAATCAATCCGATAAGCATCTGTACCGGTCCAGGTGTTCTGGTTACTTTGACCCACTGAGTTATACGAGCCATTATAGGCGTTAGTAATGTCAAAAGTACCATTTGTACCGGTGAATGTTACGTTGCCAATTGTCAGAGTAGTATAGGTACCCGCTGTTTGACTTTCAAAATCAATGACACCCAATCCTGATATAGCAGCATCTCCTGAGCTGGTAATCAAATAAGCCGAAGCGCTACCGGTTACTAAAAATACCGCCAAAAACATTACTACAAAAATCTTTGCTTTCACAATTTACCTCCTTTTGAAATGTACATCTTTTTTAATACTGATATCACTACAGTAGCCGTAATGCCAGCGATTGTTCGTAACTCAAAGATTAAAACTTATCCGTTAACAGACAGCCATAACGGTTTTAATCTTCCCCTCCGCTCCGAAAAAAGATTTAGCACCACATCCCTTCTGTATTCATTTCAAAAATAATTATCAGACTTGCTACTTTCCCCTAGGAGAATATATGCAATTATAACGCCATTCTCTTTATAAAAAGAATATTAAAATGTATCATAATGACTGCAAGGCTTTACAAATTAAAGAGCAATTTAATATCGATGTTAAAATTTAATGAAATTGAGTAAACTTTTTCCTGAAATGGTAATTTTTTTCACAATCTATACCAGCCGAGTCGGAGAATAATTATCTCTTCAGGTGAAAAATAGGTATAAGCGACCCCGCTGCTTTTAATCTTGACACACAGCATTCTCTGCTAATCCCAATTTCTTGGTTCCTAGATATTTTGATAATCTCCAGTTCCAGGTATATTCTCTTCGGAAGTTTCACTTCTCTCCAAATTATCAACTTCATTGACTTCCAGATCATCAAGGTCATCATCAATTTCCGGAAGGTCATTATCCTCATTGACTTCCAGGTTATCAGGGTCATTATCCAGAACTTGTTCTTCTACCTCTTCCAGTTGTTCTGGCGGGGCGACTATCAGTTCTTGTTTGATATTTTCCTGTTGAAGCCGCTGGTTGTTTAGCTCATGCTGAAAATCAAGCAATTTGGAGTGAGCCTCAATGACGCTTCTGAGCTTTTGTTCGAACATGAATTTCTGCTGCCGTAAGTCCTGGATCTGAACAGTATAATCACGTACCTTTTCATTCGCCTGTTCGATCATGCGCTCGGCTTCAATTTCAGCTTCTTTTAATATGATACTGGCTTCTTTCTCAGCGTTGACAATTCGTTCCTGAGCGGCTTTTTCAGCGGTCAGCAACGTTTTTTCAATGATGGTTTCCTTATCCTTGAAATGATTGTTGGCGGAGGTCAACTCAACCAGCTTTTCCTGCAAAGATTTTTTCTCCCGGAACAGGTCTTCATATTCCTTGCTTAAAAGGAGCAGGAAATTATCGACATCCTGGGTGTCATATCCCCGAAAGGATGTCTTGAACTGCTGCTTTTGTATCTCTAAAGGCGTTAACGGCATATTGAAACTCCTTATCTGAGACTGTTACCCATAGTCAAGAGATAAACCACCAGAAAATGCTGTAGAAATATTATAATAAGTATCGCGACAATCGGGGAGAGGTCAAAACCCGCTGAATACACCGGTAACCGCCGCCGAATCGGCCTTAGAACAGGATCCGAGACGCCGTATAAAAAGCGAACGATAGGATTATAAGGGTCCGGGTTTACCCAGGAAAGCAGAGCCTGGATGACAATTATCCACATCGCTATGTTTAAAACAATTTGCAGCACACGGGCTATCGCTATCAAAAAATTACCAAAAACAAACATAAATCGATTACCTTTCCAGTTTTTCAGATTTCCCGGCCGCGGCTTTCACGGCTTCGGTTAACAACGCGCTAAAACCACCCTTGTTCAGGACGGCTAATCCCTCCACGGTCGTACCGCCGGGGGAGGTCACAAGGTCGCGTAATTCGCGGGGGTGTAAATTATTTTGTAAAAACATTTCCATTGATCCTTTGATGGTCTGGCTGGCCAGGTTGGTCGCTAACTCTCTTGGCAGCCCGACGTAGACCCCGGCGTCAATCAAACCTTGCAGGAACTCAAAAACATAGGCCGGGCCGCTGCCGCTAAGCCCGGTTACCGCGTTGAGGGCTTTCTCATCCGTTTTATAACAGGCGCCAACCGCTGAGAATATCTGTTCGGTTATCTCCGCGTCCTCAGGCGTGGCGTTTCGGCCCGGAGCATAGACCGAGACGCCCTGGCCGACCTGCGCCGGCGTGTTGGGCATCACCCGGACAACCCGGGCGTTCTGCAGAAGTAACTTCTCAATAAACCCGAGCGAGACGCCGGCGGCAATGGAAATAATCAGTTTACTGCCTACCAGCGAGACGATCTCCCGGAGCAGGGCTTCTATCATTTGTGGCTTGACCGCGAGAATAATAACGTCGGAGTTCGAGATGACGCCGATTACGTTATCCGAGGTTTCTATCTCATAAGCGTCCTTGATATATTTACGCCGCTCAGGATTCGTATCAACAGCGAATATTTCCTCCCGGGAACATAATTCGCTGGCGAGAATACCGGAGATTAACGCTGCTCCCATGTTGCCGGCGCCTAAAAATCCCAGGTTCTTGTTCAGTTTCATCTTATTCTCCTCTCACCAAATAAAGCTGAGCCGATTCGTATCATGTTCGAACCTTCCTGGATGGCCACTCCAAAGTCATGGCTCATCCCCATGGAAAGATAACGCATCCTTACGTTCGGCAAGTCCCAGCCGGGAACAGTCTCAAAGAGCTTGCGCAACTGTTTGAAATACGGCCTGACCTCCTCAGGGTTACTTTTAAAGGGCGGAATGGCCATTAAACCTTGAATCTTCAGGTTGCCCAGCGAAGCGGTTTCCTCCAGAAAAGGTCTTAACTTATGCCGATCCAAACCATGCTTGTTCGGTTCATCCTCAAGCTTCACCTCCACCAGGACATTAACGCCGCGTCCCAGTTTCCCCGCCGCCTGGTCCAGTTTTTTCGCTAGTTTAACATTGTCTAATGACTGAATCCAGTCAAATAGCGTTAAAGCTTTGTTAACCTTGTTCGTTTGCAAAGGGCCGATCAAGTGCTTTTCCGGTCTCCCGGTTAAAAAGGGAAACTTCCCCGCCGCTTCCTGCACCCTGTTTTCCCCGATAGCCGTTATGCCACAGTTCAACGCTTCGTTTACCAACTCGTGAGGAAAAGTCTTGGTCACCGCCAGCAGAGTGATTCCGGCCGGCTCGCGGCCAATATCGGCAGCGGACTCGGCGATAATTCCCTGAACGCGCCGCAGATTATCTTTTATATACGACACTTTTTCCCCAATTATATGTTTTCACAAAAAAAAGTAAACAGAATAATTTGCCCGCCATTACCACATCCAGGGCGATTCCAGTTCTTTGATTTTCGCCTTGACTTCATCCAGACGAGGATTTTCCCGTGAGGCAAGCTCAAGGAACTGTTGGTAATCGGTCAAAGCTTCCCGGTGACGCCCTCCGTTTTCAAGGGTTAAGGCCCTTTTGTAATAGGCTTCCGGGTCATATTTTGAGACATTTATCAGTTTGTTAAAGTCAGCCAGGGCTAAATTATATTTCTTTTGCCCAAGGTAATAATCACCCCGGTAAAGATAACCTTTGGAAAAGCCGGGATTCTTTTTAATGGCTTTATTGAAATATTCGAGCGCTTGAGAGGGCTGCCCTTTTTTTTCCATGATTTCACCGATGAGCAACAGCGGCCAGACATTTTTGGGATTTGCCTTGCCGGCAACCAGATAATCCGCTACCGCGAGATCGTATTCAGCCAACTCTTTATAAGAGTGAGCACGCAGGAGGTAAGCGTTGCGATAATAGCGGCTGAGTGATAAAAGGGTCGAGAAGTCAGCGACCGCCTTTTTGTATTGGCCCGAGAGAAAAAACGCCTGTCCCCTGGAAAAATAGGTCTTGCGGTATTGGGGCTTTAATTTCAGGGCGCTAGTGAAATCCCTGATAGCCTGTTCATAAAAACCCTGCCCGCTGTTTACCTGGCCCCGGTAAAAGTAGGCATTGAAATGATTGGGGTCGGCTTGAATGGCCTTGGTAAATTCTTTCTTTGCCAGCTCCGGCTTGTTTTCCGGATATAATTCACCCCGCGACTAAAAAAAATATCGGGACTGTATTTCTTGTTCGCGACATCCCGCCGGCAGATTTTATGATTCGCGCACCCGCTAAGCAGCAAAAATAACAACCAGAAAATCGGGCTGAACCTCGATTGCTTATACATATAATCAGGCCTCCTTCAGCATTTCGCTTGTTTGATATATTTATCCAGTCCGCCCTGTTTGACGAAATCTGCGAACGAGTCAAGATCGGGAACGATCTCGGTCGCTAAAAACCGGACAACCCAGTTAAGGTCCAACGGAGAGATAGCGATTATCGTGTGTCCCTCCCGGTGAGATTCCCACATCTCAATGGCCGACCCCATGCTGGCCTCGGGCAAGTAGACGAGCAAAATATCCGCCGCCGCCGTCTTTCGCATCAGGTCAAAGAACGCCGACCTTTGCTTCTCCTCCGAATACGTTAGCGAATCGGGATACAACTCGATTGAACACTGAATTTGGCTGTCAGGATAATATTTTTTCAGGATATCTTTAATAAATATCCGGTAGTCCTGACAGTGAATTTTTTCTTTTTGATGGGAGCCCTGGATAATCCCGGCCACAAAAAATGTCGTTTTCATGGGTTGATTCCCATAATCGCCGCCATCCGACCGGTCCGGCCATCCCGCCGGTAAGAAAAAAAACGTTCGTCGCAGGAGGTGCAAAGGTCGCTGGCGGTTATCTTGTCAGACAGCAGGTTGAGGCTGAGCAATTTCTGCCTTATGACTCGTACCAGATCAAAATAATGCCTGCCATCCATTGTCTGGAAAATGTCAGCCGCACCCCAGGATTGCTCCGAAATCGGAAAAGAGTCAGGTTTGATTTCGTAACAGCACCGGCCAAGGCCCGGGGAAATCCACACCCGGCAGTTTCTAGGAGAGCTGTCGAATAAATCGCGCATAATGTTCAAGGTGGCCTCGATTAAATTTTGATGGACACTACGCCAGCCGCAATGTAAAAGCGCTATGACAGTGTTGACCGGATCGTAAATATACACCGCCCGGCAATCCGCCAGAAAAACACTCAGGTAAACTCCGGGTTCGGACGTTATCAAACCGTCAGCTTTCTCCAGTTCATTAAAGTCTGAAGCCCAGGAACCGGGATAGCCCCCATCAACAACTTTAATTCGCGCCCCGTGAACCTGGTTGACGGTTTTTATCTCGCTCAAGCCGAGCGCCAATTTGTCGGTTACCGCTTCCCGGTTGGTGTAAACGTTTTTTGGATTGTCGCCAACATGCAGGCCCAGATTCAAAGAAGCGAAAGGTTGTGGGCTTGCCCCGTCCTGACGAGTCGTGAAACGACAAGTTATAGCGTTATCCGTAGAGGCGTTCAGGTTAATAATCATAAGTTGACATTTCACAAATATTCTCGATTCAGTATACCATAAGAAAAATCGAAATGTGCGTTCACCGTGCCTGTCGATATATTTGAGTATATTTAAAGATTGTGATACTATCAAAGAGATTAAGTCAAACGAGTTGATCCCGGGATATCAATGACTGAAAAAGCTGAAACAAATAAATTGAAATCAAAAATTAAAAAACTGCGAGAGCAACTCGTTGTTACCAAATCAAAACTCCATTTCTTGCGGACAAATGAAAAAAAATACTGGAAATCATTAGATGCCTTTCCTGAGCCGACAGCGGTTCATCGTGACGGTGTGGTGATTTACGTTAATGAATCGATGCGAAAGTTTTTTAAAGCAAAGAGCAAAAAGAGCCTGGTTGGTAAAACTATATATGATTTTATTCACCCGGATTCCCACGAAAACGCTAAAGAACGGGTGAAAAATCGGGGACAAAGCAAACGGAACGTTTTCTTTGAAGAAAAGTTGGTTTTGTTAAACGGTGAGAGCGTTGATGTTAAAATCGCTACCATACCAGTTATTTATAACGGAGAACCGGCAATTCAAGCGATATTTCATGATCTTACGGAACGCAAAAGGACGGAAGCATCTTTACAGGAAAGCATAGAAAAATATCGTTTGTTTGTTCGGGATTTTCAGGGGATCGCTTTCCGGGGCGATCTGAACTTCAAACCGTTTTTCCTCCAGGGTGCGCTTGAGGAAATTACCGGATACACCAATGATGATTTTCGGGAAGGCAATCTTCGCTGGGATCAGATAATCCAT
>JAJRWM010000065.1 GCA_024276815.1 bacterium | reverse complement strand
GTCAACGAAGCCATGCTTACCGGCGAATCGAAACCGGTTGCCAAAAAAACGGGAGCTAAAATTATTGGCGGTTCTATTAACGGGGAAGGCTCCATCACCGTTGAGATCAAGAAAACGGGCAAGGATTCGTTCCTTTCCCAGGTCATTGATTTAGTTAAAGAAGCGCAGGAGAGCAAGTCCAGAACTCAGGACCTGGCCAATCGGGCGGCCTTGTGGCTTACCCTGATCGCTCTTGGTGGGGGAGCGCTGACCCTCTTTATCTGGTTGGCGGTGATGGGTAAGGATTTCGCCTTCGCTCTGGAACGGACTGTTACGGTTATGGTGATTACCTGTCCCCACGCCCTGGGGCTGGCGGTTCCCCTGGTGGTTGCCGTCTCCACCGCTCTGGCGGCGCAAAACGGGCTGTTAATCCGCGACCGGGCCGCTTTTGAGCAGGCCAGGAACATTCAGGCGATTGTTTTTGACAAGACCGGCACGCTTACGGAAGGAAAGTTTGGTATTACCGATACCGTGGTCTTTTCCTCCGAGCTGAAAGAACCGGAAATACTTGAGCTGGCCGCAGCGGTTGAGACTAACTCCGAGCATCCGATTGCCCAGGCGATCGCTTTGTCTTCCAGCAAGAATTTAGCCGTTGAGGGATTTAAGGCCATTCCCGGAAAAGGCGCGGAGGGAAAAGTCCAGGGGCGGGAAGTGCGGGTGGTCAGCCCCGGCTACCTGAGGGAAAAGGGTATAAAAATGGACGATTCCAGGATCGAAAAGCTCTTTTCCCAGGGCAAGACGGTGGTTTTCGTAATTATCGACGGTAAATTAAGCGGCGCTATCGCGCTGGCGGACATAATCAGGCCTGAATCGAAGCAGGCGATTGCCCGGCTTAAGGGCCTGGGGATTAAGTGCATGATGCTCACCGGAGACAATAAACACGTGGCCAGGTGGGTCTCGGAGGAATTGGGGCTTGATGATTATTTCGCCGAGGTGCTGCCGGCCGAGAAGTCGGCGAAAATAAAAGAAGTCCAGGAGCGGGGACTCATTGTCGCCATGACCGGCGATGGGGTGAACGACGCCCCGGCCCTGGCGTTAGCGGACGTGGGAATCGCCATTGGCGCCGGTACGGACGTCGCGGTGGAAACTGCCGATATCGTCCTGGTGAAAAGCAACCCGCTTGATGTTGTGGCCATCATCGGGCTTGCCCAGGCGACTTACAAGAAGATGATTCAGAATCTGGTCTGGGCGACGGGTTATAACGCTTTCGCCATTCCCCTGGCGGCCGGGGCGCTGTATAAATATGGAATACTGCTAAGCCCGGCGATGGGGGCGGTTCTGATGTCTTTGAGTACGGTAATCGTGGCTGTTAACGCCCGTTTACTGAAGATGAGCCGCTGAGAAAAGGAGATTCACGATGATTGATTACGGTTTAAGCAAGATGCTGAGTGTGCCGTATGAAGAGGCTGTCAAGCTGGTGACGGAAGAATTGAAGAAAGAAGGCTTTGGTATTCTTACCACGATTGATGTCAGGGACAAGTTCAAAGAGAAGCTCGGCGTTGACTTCAAGAAATACGTGATCCTGGGCGCCTGTAGTCCTGTCCATGCTCATAAAGCCATTCTGGCCGAGGAAAACATCGGCCTGATGCTTCCCTGCAACGTTATTGTTTATGAGCGGGACGATGAAACGGTCGTCTCGATCATCAAGCCGAACACGGCGATGGGTATGATTGATAATCAGGAACTGAAGTCGATCGCGGAGGACGTTGAGGAGAAGTTAAAAAGGGTGGCTGAGTCGCTCTGATTTTTTAGAGTGGGTTGCCGCTCAGAGGCAATCTTTTCTTTTACCGATTTGCCAATTAAAGTTTTTGGGGGAAGGTTTGGAACCCTGCTTTTTTTCGCTGTCTACCGACGAGCTGTTTTTTTAAGGTTCTTGTTTTGCCGGATCATTAGCTAGTTAAACGCTTTAACCAGAAGAGCAAGCTCCCTGACCAGCTTGGCGGCGGTGATCGCCGAACAGCCGGATTGATCGTTATGAGGATTGAGTTCGACAATATCAGCGCCAACCAGGTTATGGTCTTTTAACTTCAGGAGGGCGTCGAGTAAAGTGTTGAAATCAATTCCGCCCGGTTCAGGAGTCCCGGTGCCCGGCAAACAGCCCGGATCCAGGATATCCAGGTCCAGAGTCAGGTAAATGGGATGTTCGGCTATTGCCGCCAGATAATCATCCCAAGCGTCCAGATTGTAGGGATGAAAATGGGGCAGTGTCGCTCCCAGGGTCCATTCAGCTTCGTCGCCGGAACGAATACCCGCCTGAAACAGGTTGTCAAATCCAATTTTGTCGGCGATTCTGCGCATGACAGTCGCGTGAGAAAGCTTCTCGTCCAGGTAATCATCCCGCAGGTCGGCGTGAGCGTCCAGTTGAATAACCCGCAGGTCGGGAAAGTAATCGTAATATGCTTCCACCACCGGCAGGCTTACCAGGTGCTCGCCTCCCAGAGAGATTATCCGCTTGCCATTTTTCAAAAGATCATGGGCGGTGTTTTTTATCAGGGTCAGAACTTTTTCGGTGTTGTTCAGCGGCAGTTCAATGTCGCCAACATCTGTCAAGGCGAGCGATTCAATATCCTGTCCCTGATAAGGGCTGTAGGTCTCAAGCGCCTGGCTTGCCTGGCGAATGGCGTTGGGCGCGAAGCGGCTTCCCGGCAGGTATGAGGAGGTTCCGTCGAAGGGAAGGCCGAGCAAGACGATATTACTGTCAGCGAAATTCTTATCCGCGCCGAGGTAATTCATTCGCGAGAACTGGTTACTCATGAGAATATTTTTTTCACGAAGTTGGGCAGGGAAAAACCCGATACATGGATTTGGGGATTGTAAAATTTTGTGCTCCGGCTGATGGTTTCCGCCCGCTCTTTGTTCAGGTCCAGAATCGGGCGATACTTTTTTGAGGCGAAGGCGAAGCTCCAGTATCCGCCGGGATAGGTTGGCACCGGCGCCAGGTACATCCTGAACAGGGGAAAAGCTTGTTGCAGATTGGCATAGATCTTTTTAATCAGCTCAACATCAAAAAAAGGACTTTCCGTCTGGGCTGTCAGAATCCCGTCTTTTTGCAGGGCGTTAAAGCAGTCCTGATAGAATTCGTGGCTGAAAAGACCGACCGCCGGGCCAATCGGGTCGGTCGAATCCACGATTATCACGTCATACTTGTCTTTTGATTTTTTGACGAACTCAATTCCATCCTTGTAGTGGACTGTGACTTTGGGATTATCCAGCTCACAACTCACGGTCGGGAAAAACTCTTTCGCTTTATCAACGACCAGTTCATCTATCTCTACCAGATCAATTCGCGTGACCTGGGGGTGCCGCGCAATTTCTCGGACCGTGCCGCCGTCGCCGCCGCCAATCACCAGGACGTTCCCGGGATTGGGATGAACTGTCAGGGGTACATGGGCGATCATCTCATGATAAACAAATTCATCTCTTTCCGTGAACATTACCAGGCCGTCCAGAAGCATCATCCGACCCATGTCTTCTGTTTCAACGATGTCTAGCTTTTGATACTGACTTTCCCCATGATACAAGCTTCTCCTGACTTTTATCAATAAGCCAAAACTGCCATTGTGTATCTCTTTGAACCATAAATCCAATGAACAAGCTCCTGTAGATGAAACTTTTTATCCGTCTTTCAACATGGAACTGCTGATAGGAGGAAGATTAAAACCGTTGGTGGCCTCGTCACCGCTTTCCATAAGACCCGATTTTTCCCGTTTTTCCTGGCAACTGATACAAAACGAGGCGTTGGGGATCGCTTTCAAACGGTCAATGCTGATCTCGCCGCCGCATTCATCGCAATTGCCGTAACTGCCATCCTCGATCTTGTCGAGCGCGCGGTCTATCTCATTGAGATGACGATACTGATGCGTGTTGTTGGTGGCCATAATGCTACTCTCATACTCTTCGTTCGCCAGGTCGGCGATATCCCGGTTCTCGTCATTGGTGCGCTCTAAATAATCTTTGAGCTTCTTCTGATTCTGACTCACCAGCAGCTTCCGTTCCTTTTCGATATACTTCCTGAAATTCTCAATTATCGTTTTTCTCATGCACTCTCCTCCATCTTTCTGCGTATAAGCCAAAATTTCAAGGGCTAATAAAGCAGTCCTGTCTTTTTATGCTTCATCGTTCGTCCAGAGCACAGCTCCGGCAAAAACGGCAGCGATTTTGTTTACCGTGTATTCGATACCGATACTTTTAATCTCTCTCAAGGACTCTCCTCGCATTGTCAAAGCGTGTTCGGCCATCTCCCGAACCCGGTTCTCAATTATGGTCAGCGGCTCCTTGCCGGAATATTCCATGATAACGCCGGGAAGTTCAGCGTTAACCGGAAAAGCGACGGCGACCGCGGCGGCGATATGTTCCCCGGGTAGCGAACTGCTCAGTGAAGCGTACGCTACCGGCACCAGAGCGCCATATGGAAGCTTGACCGGCTCTATCAACCGGCACTTCGGCGGTACGATACTGCTCATTTTTATCAAATTGGTGTTGCCGATACCCGCTTTCAGCAAGGCGCCGTCAAAAGCGTTCAGCAATTGATAGCCCTCGCTACACCCCTTTACCAGAAAAAAACAATCAGGAGTTTTTATTATCATACTGCCTGCGCAAGAGGTTTGTGCCGCAGTTCACACCCATCAGGAAGGGAGAAAATACCGCGTGAAATTTCCTGGGTTTTTCCGTTTTGGGCCTCCAGCTTCTCCATTAGGTATTAATACGCGTTCCATGGGTTTACCGTGTTGCCGCAGGTAAAAAGATCAACGGCGGCATAGTTGTATTCCGGCCAGGTATGAATAGCCAGATGGGCTTCGGCGATTACGACGACTCCGCTGACCCCGTGGGGGCTGAATTTATGAAAAGAGCTGTTTACTACAGTTGAGCCGGTCGATTTAGCGGCTTCGACCATGTAGTTTTCAACCAGATTTTGATTGTTCAGGATATCAGCGTTACACTGATAGTATTCGACTAAAATATGTCTGCCTAACGCTTTCATTAGCTTTCCTTTCGTGATATAACTTCCGTTTCAGATCCCGGAAAAGTGAGACGTCTCCCGGGCGGAGCGCCACCATCTTCAAAAACTCAAAACCAACGTTAACGGAAAAAGGAGGACTATATCCGAAAAACAAATATTCTTTTATATATAAAACATTTTGCGATAAACAACTTTAGGCGGGGGCAAGTTTCAGGATTTCTCATGTTCATATTACTAACCTCCTTCACCAAAGCTAGTTTAAAAACATAGGGTATTATATGGTTATCCTGTATTTTGTCAAGTTTTTTTCCCTTTCCCAAACTCCAGAGAGAAACTACTTGACAATTTAACCGGGAATGAATAAAATTCTCTCAATGGAAAAAAGGCGGCATGGCCAAGTGGTAAGGCAGTAGACTGCAAATCTATTATTCATCGGTTCGAATCCGATTGCCGCCTCCATTATTTATCCTCTTGTCGGGACTTCGCCAGCTTTGGTTACCGCGTACTTGACGCAGGGAGGGCCGATAAGCTGGACAACGAACGTCGTAGCCATGATCACGTTTATTACCATACTGCCTAACTCTTCACCCTGGGTGCCCAGGTAGCTGAACTCATGATCGACAGCCAGAGCCAGACCGATAGCTACCCCAGCCTGAGAAAAAAGAGCCAGACCTACATATTTCCTGACCGCCGGATCAGCTTGGGAAACGGTTGCTCCGAGCCGGGTGCCGGCAATTTTGCCGGCCATCCGCGCCCCGATATACGCCAAGCCCAACAAGCCCATGCTGGGTAGCGTGTTGATCTGGAACTGGGAACCGATCAGAACAAAAAAGATGATGTAAACCGGTCCGGTAAAATCCTCCATCACCTTAAAAGCGTGCTGACTGCGGGAAAGCCGTAAGTTAACCAGCGTCATCCCCAGCATCATGCAACTCAATATCAGCGAGAGATGAAAATGGTTGGCGATCCCGATAGAAATCATGATCGTCGCCAGCATCAGCGGCAGGTACTGCTTTTCATCCTTTATCCTTTCAGCGACCCAGCCCAGAATAAAGCCGCAGGCAACCCCCAGTATCATGGAGGCGCCGATCTCAAACAAGGGCACAAACAATACTTTCATAACCGACAACGTGGAACTGCTGATTAAAGCCTTGGCATAAGAAACAGCAAAGGCGTAGACCAAAAGCGCCAGCACGTCATCCAGGGCCACCAGGGAAAAAATCGTCGTGGTCAGGACTCCCTTGGCCTTGCACTCCCACAAAACGTCAACCGTCGCCGCCGGAGCGGTAGCCGTGGCTAAAGCGCCAAAGACCAAAGCGATGTAAAGCTTTTGAGTGATAAGCCAGATAACCAGGGTGACCAGGAAGAAGGCGCCCAGAACCTCAAAGCAGAGAATCGTGAAGATCGTCTTGCCCAACTGCTTGAAAACCGAAAAGGTTAATTCCCGCCCCACCATGAAACCAATCAAGCCCAGGGCGAAACTGTTAATCGGCGACATGCTCTCAAACAGCTCGGCGTTAAGCAGGCCAAAACCTGAGCGGCCGATAACAGCGCCGATAACGATAAAACCCACCACCTGGGGAAAGCGGATTTTCTGGAAGAACTTCCCGCTTCCCAGCCCGGCGGCGATGATAATGCCAAGAATTAAAAGAATATCCATAAATTATACCTGATCACAATATTTATCGGTTTTTAATAAGCGAGGAAGCCGGAAGAACCTGAGTCCGAAAAATCAGGCCGCCACTTTGGGGTCCACTCCCGCTTCTCCGGCTTTGACAATCGCGTACTTAACAAAAGACGGACCAATCAACTGAACGACAAAGGTCGAAGCCATGATTATATTTAACACCAGTTCGCCAATTTGCTCACCCTGAACGCCTGAATAACTGAATTCACGCTTGACTGCCAGGGCCAGACCGATGGCGACTCCGGCTTGATCGAACAAAGCGTAGCCTAAATATTTCCGGACCGCCGGCGCCGCGTGGGACACTTTCCCGCCCACCTTGGCGCCAGTGATCTTGCCAGCCATCCGCGCCCCGATGTAGGCCAGGCCCAACATGCCGATGTTGGGAAGCTCCCTGACTTGCAGTTGGGAACCGACTAAAACAAAAAAGAGGATATAGAGCGGCCCGGTGAAATCCTCAATAACCATAAAAGCGTATTTGCCTCGGGATATGTTCAGGTTGACCAGGGTCATTCCCAGTATCATACAGGAAAGTATGTGGGAAAGGTGAAAATATTTGGCGATACTCATATTGAGCATAATCATGGCCAAAATGAGCGGTAAACACTGCTTTTCCCTGAACACTTTTTCAGCCAGCCAGCCCAAAACAAAACCGCTGATGACTCCCAGAAGAACAGAAGAGCCGATTTCAATCAGCGGCATGAAGATTATTTTAACAAGTGAAAACTCCGAATTGCCAATCATTGTCTTGGCGTAGGAAACAGCGAAAACGTAAATAAAAAGCGCCAGCACGTCGTCCAGGGCCACCAGGGAGAAAATCGTCGTGGTCAGGACTCCCTTGGCCTTATATTCCCAGAGCACCTCAACTGTTGCCGCCGGAGCCGTGGCTGTGGCGAGAGACCCCAGGATAAGCGCGATAACGATATTTCGGGTGATGAGCCAGACTGTCAGGGTAACCAGCAAAAAAGCGCCCAGAACCTCAAAGCAGAGAATCGTGAAAATCGTTTTACCTAACCGCGCGAAAACGGAAAATTTCAACTCCCGTCCCACCATGAAGCCAATAATTCCCAGAGTAAAATATTCGATGATCTCCAAACTCTTGAAGATTTCCTCGCTGATCAGGTTAAATCCTGAAACCCCGATGATCACCCCGATAACGATATAACCCACCAGCTGGGGGAAGCGTAGTTTACGAAAAAACTTGCCACCGACCAGTCCGGCGAAAAGCGCGAGCGAAACGAAGAAGAGAATATCCATCCGAGAAAATATTGAGAAAATATTCATTTAAGTTAAAACATTTCAGGGGGATTTAATGAATTGTAAGATTATAGCACTTTAGTTGAGATATGTAAAAATGTTTTTATTACCAAGGTGGAAAAGGGAAGGAACATCGTACCCCCCTGGTGAAGATCTGGATACTGGGCAAAGAAGGCAAGAAAACAATAAAGCAATGGAGGAGGTTATGGCTGGTAGAGGGAAGGCGGAGTAAAGCGTATTAAAACAGGTCCACAGGCCTGCCGAGGGATTGGAGGTAAGTGGTCAGGTTGATGTTGGTATGGGAAATGCCCAGTTTTTTCCTGATGCGGTTACGGTGGGTTTCCACTGTTCTGATGTCAATACTTAACAGGTCAGCGATTTCCTTGTTGGTGTGGCCGCTTCTTATATGATGACATATTTCGATCTCCCTGGGGGCCAGCTTCACTTCCCGGGCGGTGATTTTACTGCCAAATGAGGTGGTCAGACTTTCCAGGTCCTGCCGCAGCATATCAAGATAGCGGTTGTCAGCCGAATTACCTTGAATTTTGATTTTCTCCAAGGTTGGTAATAACAGTTTCTCGACGTTGGCCTGAACATCTTTTTTGATTTTCTCTTTTTCGGAAGCTATATGTTCCAGCACTTCGTGAAGAGCTATATTCTTTTCTTCCAGGGCCAGTTTTTGAATTTCCAGGTCCGCTTTGGAGGCAAGCAGAGCATCTTTAGCTCTTTTCTGGTCGGTGATATCACGAGCGGTCGATAAAGCCCCGGTTACCCGGCCGTTACTGTCCTTAAGAACCCGGCACCACCAGGCCAGCAGACGTTTTTCCCCGTCAATCCGTCGCTGCCAATTTTCCACGTAAACAACATCTTCCTCGCCCGCGAAAAGAGGCTGAACCTCATGATAAGTATCCTGCTCTCCTTCAAAATAACCGGCGGCTTCTTTACCTATGACATCCTGGCCGAAAAATTTATAACCGGCCGAATTGGCCCAGGTATAGACCTTGTTTTCATCCACCTCCATGATGATATCGGGAACGGCGGCCAGGATCGCTTCTTTCTACCTGGCTAACAACTCTAAAGCTTCTTCGGCCAGCCTGCGTTTCCGCATAACCAGGGAGATGATTATCCCGTAAACCGTAAAGCCGAATAAAAAAGCCAGGCGTATATAAATCTCGGATAGCGGAACATTGGTAAACGCCAGGGCCATAAAACTCTTGTCGTGGTAGAAGAAGAAATAGTCAATAAGGCTGGAGATTAATCCCAGCAGAACGCCAAAAATAATTGATAAAAACATTACCAGGTTTTCAAGTTCCGTCATAATCACTCTTGCTTTTCCCTTGTTTCCATTCCTGCGGCCGGATAAAACAACCTGCAATTGTCTGACTTATGAATATTAATATACCCGGAACAATCAGAATGTAAACAAGGTTTATGAGGTGTGGACGATTATTCATTGAAAAAAAGCGAACCAAATCGGGCTATTTCCGCTCTAAGTTTTACGAACTGAGAGCAATGTCTGTTTTTTTCGCGGAATCAGGATAATCTATGTCCGCGAAACAGCCGAAAAGGTTAATGGCCGCAAAATCCAGGGCAAGGTGAAAGATGGACAAAGACCCCAAGGTAATCCTGAGCCAGTTTCTCAACACCTGTGAACTGCCGGAAACCGACGCCAGAATCACCGACTTCAACATGATTATCTTTGGCGGGACCGGAGACCTGGCGAAACGCAAGCTGTTGCCGGCTATTTATCACCTCTTTCAGACCAAGTCCCTGCCGGAAAATTTCAGCATCATAGCCTTTGCCCGTTCCCACATCGAAACTGACGAATATCGAAGCGAGATAAAAGCGGCGATCGCGAACTTTCTGCGAAGAGATATTTTTGAGGAGCGGACCTGGGATGATTTTGCCCGGCATCTCCACTTTTTCAGCGGCCAGTATGACCGTCCGCAAAGTTACCGGGAATTAGCGAAAAATATTAGCGAAATCAACGGTGGACAATCACCGACCTGCGCTGCCATCGCCTATCTGGCGACTCCGCCCGGCGTCTCAAGATTAATAATAGAAACTCTGGGGGAATCCGGCATCAATGAAAAAAAATCCTTCTGCCGGCTGATCGTCGAAAAACCTTTTGGCCGCGACCAGGCGTCGGCAAAAAAATTGAACCGGCTCATTTCCCGGGTCTTCAACGAAAATCAGGTCTACCGGATCGACCACTACCTGGGCAAGGAAACTGTGCAGAATATCATCGTTTTGCGCTTTGCCAACGGGATTTTTGAGCCGCTCTGGAATAATCGTTATATTGACCATGTCCAGATCACGGTCGCTGAAAGTTTGGGAATCGGCAGCCGGGGCGCCTATTTCGAGGAGGCCGGTATCGCCCGGGACATGGTCCAGAACCACTTGTTACAACTGCTGGCCCTGGTCGCGATGGAGCCTCCGATCGGCTTCCTGGCTGATTTTATCCGGGACGAAAAAGTTAAGGTCTTTCGCTCAATCCGGCCGATAAAACCGGAACAGGTCGGGGAACTCACCGGTCGGGGACAGTATGGAGAGGGTGAAAACGGTAACGAGACCGCCCGAGCCTACCGCGCGGAGGATAAGGTCAGTCCTTTATCCGAGGTGGAAACTTTCGCGGCGCTGAAATTTCATATCGATAACTGGCGCTGGGCCGGGACGCCTTTCTACCTGCGCACCGGTAAACGGCTGAAAAAAGGAGTCAGCGAGATCGCCATCCAGTTCAAGCAACCGCCTCTGCGGTTGTTTGGCCGCACTTGCGAGCAGCATGAACCAAATTGCCTGCTCATCCGTATTCAGCCCGACGAGGGAATTGATCTGCGCATCGGAGTGAAGCAGCCCGGAACCAGCATGAAGATCCGCACCACCAACATGATCTTTAATTATAAGGACGCTTTCACGATCAAAAACCTGTCCCCGTACGAACGTTTGCTTTTGGACTGCATGGCCGGCGACCAGACCTTGTTTGTCCGTCAGGACGCCGTTGAGATCATGTGGTCCATTGTCGATCCCGTTATCGAAGGCTGGCGGCGACAGCCTCCGCCGGAATTTCCCAATTACGATTCTTTCAGTTGGGGCCCGCGAAGCGCCGAGGATTTTATCCGGCGTGATGGACGGAACTGGCTGTTGTGTGATAGTGATTGATATTGCTGGTCTTTCAGCGTTAACATTATCAACAGGAAGGAAGCCGAAACTTGACGGAAGAAAAGGACAATTTGCGGCTGGATTTTTTAGCGCTCCTGCTCCACGACCTGGTGACGCCGCTGGCCGTCGCCAAGCAATTTATTAACCGGGTAAAAACCAATCGTTACGACGCTGACAATCCCGCTCACCGGAAATTACTGACCATCACCGATAATTCCCTGGCCCTGGCGGAAAAAATCCTCACCGATATCATGGACATCGCCAAGGCCGGCAACGATGAACTGAAAGCCTGCCCGGCTCCCGCCTCACTGAGAAAGATACTCCTGGAATGTCTTGAAATAGCCCGGGTCTACGCACGGGAAACGGGCAATCTTCTGGCGTTCAGGGAAAAGAGTCGAATCCAGAGAGAAATCATGATTGATGAGCACCTGACCACCCGGATTATCAATAACCTGCTAATCAACGCGATCCGCCATTCACCGGATAACGAAACGATCCATATCACCGCCTATCAGGAAGCGCAGTATTACTGTGTCGGAATTGCCAACAAGACCGAGGAATTGAAAGCGGAGGATTTACCCCGTCTTTTCGAACCATATCAACAAGTCAAACTGCGAATGGCAAAACGCTACCGCGGCTACGGGCTGGGCTTAACCTTCGCCAAGCTGGCGACAGCCGCTCAGAAAGGAATTCTCCACGCCGCCTTCAATGATGAAGGCTTAGTGGAATTCACCTTAAAACTACCATCTGGAGGAGTGTAACAATGGGCCATCAAGCTGATACATATTTAAGCTCCGGGTCAAATGTCTTAAAAGTTCTGGAATACGAGGCGGGCGGTCATTTCTATGGTATCAATATGCTCAAGGTCAGCCGTATTCTCAAAGAGCCGCACGGTTTCCGTACCCTGGTGAACGCCGCTCCCTGTGTACGCGGCGCTTTCAATGACCACGGGAATATCGTCCCTCTGGTCGATCTGAACATGTTTCTGGGCGGTGAACCAACTGCGATGGAAGGAAAGGTAGAATTATCGTCTGTGAATTTTTTGGTGTCCTGAACGGGTTGCTGGTCGATAATGTGGAAGCGGTGCATACCCTGCTCTGGGAGAAAGTGATCAACGCCGAGGAGATATTTGAGAATATACAGAACCCCTATGTCATCAGCATTGTCCAGCCGACCGTGGAGAAAATGATCCTCTTGCTCGATTACGAGACCATCCTGCTCGAACTTACCCCGGAACAATCCGAACAGGAAAAAGAAAAAACTAAGAATTTGTCCTTTGACGGTCGGGGGCTGAAAATCCTCATCGCCGACGACAGTCCGTCAATACGTGATTTTCTGGAACAGGAACTGCTGGATAACAATTTTACGGTCATCAGCGCGAAAGACGGTAAAGACGCCCTCGAAAAATTCAATAAAGAAAAAATTGACCTGATTATCTCCGACGTGGAGATGCCCCGCATGGACGGGCTGGCGTTGACCAAGATGGTACGGGATGATCCGGAAAAAAGCGACCTGCCGATAATCGTTTACTCCTCGATTGGGGATATTGGCATGAAACAGCGGGCCAGCTACCTCAAAGCCGATCACATTACCAAATTAAACATGGACGAACTGCTGGAAAAAGTCGGCTTCTTACTCAAACTTCAAACCAACAACAAACCTACAGTTTGAGGACAAATCGCTTCGCAAACTTACAGTTTGAGGATAGATCGCTTCGCGACTTTTAACCCCCCGCTTCGTAAGAGTACTCAGCTATGTATCGGGTAACCCTGGAGCGTTTAACGATTAGTTATACTGTTTTGTTGGGAACTGGCCGATATCAGATCCATGAAAACATATTCCATGGATCTGCGGACACGAGTATGACAAACCGGCCGGCAGAAACAAGGCACACAAAAGGAGATCGCCAAAAGGTTCGGAGTGTAAACCGATTGGCTGCGAAAAATCAAACGTTTGCATCGGAAAGCAGGCTCTATCGCACCATTAAGCCCGTAGCTCTGTTGTCACCTGACATCCTTTCCCTTCACTTCCTGTTTGATGAGAAATGTCAGATTAAGTCTCGCCTATTGCAGTTCATCCCAATCAAACCCAGTACATTTTGTTACAGCGAACGTTCAAGCTCACCTGAGCGGAATAGTGGTCAGGCGCAGCACCTTGTTAGGCTGTTTATGATTCGACTAGGCTTGCTCATTGTGCAAACTCATAATTGATTCTTGTGATGCGACCTCGCCAGTAAGGTTTCGGACCTTCGGAAAACACCCATGCTACTTTCCCTTCCATTGGAATGAGCATTCCGTCGCGTAGCTCATAATTCCACCATTGGCCTTCCCATGGTGTCGGCACCATCTCGCCTGCAACATTGCGTCCCCGTGCCTCGGCACGAACGGACTTGATTAAGCCCTCTTCATTGAAACGGAACAGTAACGTCACTGTAGTTTCACCGTCTGTCAAAGTTGCTTTAGCAGAGGATTCATTTACCGCTTCCCACTGCACGCCTTGGGTTAGTAACAGCGCTGTTGGATACCAGGCGGCTTCTGCAAAGAAACGCATCAACTCACCACGGGCCATCTCAGGCGTACCCCGTAGATTAGCCAGCGATATTAGCCCAAAAAGCGATGCCTGAAGGATTCCTTCACCAGCGATGTAGGCGTCATGTACACGCGCAGTCAGGCCGGGCATTATTTTGATTCTGCCATCCCAGACAAATCCCTGTCGTTTGGTTATCACTCGCTGGATTGAAGTGAACGGCCTCCATTGTTCGCCTGTTTCGCTCATATTGAAAGTGCCGATGTGCTCAATGGTGACGGCCGAGACCACCGGTTGCCCGTCCGTAAGTACGGTACGGAAATAACGTTGCACCGGTGCAGGTAATCCATCTAATTCCTTGGAGTCATATCTCGTAGACTCAATGGGAAACTGCGCTGCCTCCAGCTTGGCATGCATCGTTTTCGTGACGGATTGCCAGCGAAGAGAGCCGTATACCAGGGCAACGGCAATTATTGCCGCCACGAACAGAATCATTTTCCACCACATAGCATTACTGTTTTCTGCCTAACTTCTTATTCTACCCAAAATCTCCGTTTCCTAGGTACAGACCATCGCTAATAATAATATTCAGCGCCGCTGGCAATCAAGCGGAATTTCAGGAAAACGTTAACGAACGTAAACAGCAACCATAACCTGACGCATAAAGCAGGCTCACCTGCCTGGTAAGTTTGGTGGTTGACTATTTGGATAAAGCTTTATAGAATATGGACAATATCAAAAGGGAGATAATTTACTTATGGTGGAATTGAATTTTGATAAGCTGGATGGCCTGATCGCCGCCGTGGTGCAGGATCATCAGACTAACGAAGTATTAATGGTCGCCTTTATGAATCGGGAGGCCTGGGAAAATACGCTTAAAACAGGTAAGGCTCATTATTACAGCCGCAGCCGTAACAAGCAGTGGATGAAAGGCGAGGAATCAGGCAATATCCAGCTCGTCAAGGAAATTCTGATCGATTGTGACGTTGACTGCGTCGTCCTGAAAATTGAGCAGGTTGGCGGCGCGGCCTGCCACACCGGTTACAGCACCTGTTTCTACCGCAAAGTGACTGACGGTGAACTGAAATTAATCAAAGATAATAAAGTCTTCGATCCGGAAAAGGTATATAAAAAATGAGCCTTTTAAAAATAGGTTTGCCCAAGGGCAGCCTGCAGGAATCAACCTTTCGTATCTTCGCCAAAGCCGGCTATAACATCAGCGTCAGATCGCGTTCCTATTTCCCTTCGATCGATGATCCGGAGCTGGAAGGTCTGCTCATCCGGGCGCAGGAAATCGCCCGTTACGTGGAAGAGGGAGTCATCGACTGCGGCTTGACCGGTCGGGACTGGGTCGGGGAAAATGACGCCGACGTGGTCGTCGCCACGGAACTGGTCTACGCCAAGCAGGGGATGCGCCCGGTCCGCTGGGTTTGGCTGTCCCTGAAGACTCGGACATAAAAACGGTCAGGGACCTTGAAGGCAAGCGAATTGCCACGGAAGCCGTTAATCTGGCCCGGAAATATCTGGCGAAAAACGGGGTCAAGGCCGAAGTCGAGTTTTCCTGGGGGGCGACGGAAGTGAAAGTGCCGAAACTGGTTGACGCCATCATCGAGATCACGGAAACCGGCAGTTCGCTGCGGGCGAATAAACTCAAAATAATTGACACGATCATGGAGTCCGTGACCCAGTTCATAGTCAATAAAAAAAGTTACCAGGACGAATGGAAAAGAGAGAAAATCGAAAATATCATCATGCTGCTCAAAGGCGCGCTCAAGGCTGAGGGCATGGTCGGGTTGAAAATGAATGTCTCGAAAGACAATCTGGATAAACTGCTCAAAGAGCTGCCTTCACTGCACAATCCGACCGTCTCGCATTTGAGTAATCCCGAGTGGTGGGCGATAGAGACCATTCTGGAAGAAAAAATCGTCAGGGATATTATTCCCCGGCTGATTCGCCTGGGCGCCTCTGATATCGTCGAATATCCTTTGAACAAGGTCATCTGAAAGGTTTTACCTTTATGAAAATTTCCCAGGAATACCTGCTTGATCTGTTAATCACTAAAGTTATTCCCCACGCTCTGACCATTATATTGATTCTGATAGGCGTTGCTGCCGCCTTCAAATTTATCAGGATGGTCGGTGAAAAGATTATCCATTACACCGAGGATGATGACCGCTTGTCTGTCTCGGAACGGGAAAAACGCGCCCAGACTTTGGTCAACATTATCAGCCATACTTCACAGATCATAGTTATTGTCATCGCGGTTCTGATGATTTGCCGGGAATTCGGCGTCAATGTTACGCCCTTGTTGACCGGGGCCGGCATTATCGGCGTGGCCGTGGGCTTTGGCGCGCAGAGCTTGATCAAGGATGTGCTGACCGGTTTCTTCATTCTCATGGAGAATCAGTACCGGGTGGGTGATGTGGTTAAAATTGCCGGGTTGGCCGGCCTGGTGGAAAAGATAAATTTACGCACCACCGTATTGAGGGATTTGCAGGGAGTGGTGCACGTCATTCCCAACGGCAATATCTCCACCGTTTCCAACATGACCTTCACCTGGTCCCGCTGCGTCCTGGATATCGGGGTCGCTTACAAGGAGGATCTCGACCACGTTACCAGGATTCTGGAATCTGAGGGCGAAAAGATGATGAATGAGCCGGAGTGGCGCAAGTTCATCATGGAGAAACCGACCGTGCTGGGCGTTGAGGAATTTGCCGAGTCCCAGATTACTTTGCGCGTGTTGATAAAGACCGTTCCCCTCAAGCAATGGGACGTGGCCAGGAATTTCCGCGGCCGCGTCAAAAAGGCCTTCGATCGTGAAGACATCGAAATCCCCTTCCCGCAACGCACCATCTGGACCGGCAAGGAACAAAGCTAAAGTCAAAAGCAAAAGCTTTAAAGACTTGCTGGGGGACACCTTTTTGATAAAAAGGTTCTCCCCCAGACCCCCTTCCAAAAATTTCTGAAAATTAATTGGTAGAGCGGTTATTAATCGAAAGGTTATATGGAAGTTAGACCTCTGGGGTGTTTTCATTGATGTATCTGTTCTGACTATCCATCTGGATTACCGCTTGCGCTGGAATGACAGCTCGGAGCACGGGCAGGCAATGTCTGGACGGGGGAGGCATGCCCCGACAACGAGCCGGCCAATCCGTGTCATGTCACATTT
>JAJRWM010000064.1 GCA_024276815.1 bacterium | reverse complement strand
TTTGCCAGGTTGCGCTGGGTGATCGGTTTCTTGCTACCTTTTTTCATCATTCTGCCGCTTACCACAAAAGGGGAAACGGCTTTTACCCTGTTTACGCTGAACATCACCAAACCGGGCCTGGAACTGGCGGTCCTGATCTATCTACGGGCGTTGACGATAGTCATGATAATCTTCCCGGCCTTTGGGACGTCACAATTTGACGTCAGCATGAAATCATTACGGAAATTGAGAGTTCCCCTGATCCTGGTTCAGATGATATTATTCACCTATCGTTACATTTTTGTTTTCCTCGAGGAATTGCGGCTGATGGAAGTAGCGATGAAGGCCCGCGGCTTTGAGAAACGCGGCGACTGGTTTACCTTCAGGACGATAGGTAATTTTGTCGGCGCTTTGCTGGTCTACAGTTTCGAGAAGACGGAGCGTATTTATCTGGCCATGCTTGCCCGTGGCTATGACGGTACTTTGCACGCTTTTCATGTTTATGATTCAACGGCCGCTGACTGGCTTAAGAGCGTAGTCGTAATTGCCATAAGCTGTGTGTTATTCTATGGGCGGAATTACGGCCTGAGTTAGTTTCTGACTTTATGTTTCTCATTATTGAAATTTTTTGGAAGGGGGTTTTAGGGGGAAATCTTTTTTCTGAAAAAGGTTTTCCCCCAAGGTTCTCTTCTTCCAAGAAAGGTTTTCTGTATGAATGATTTAGCGGTTAAAGTCAACGAACTGTATTTTAACTATTCTGACAAACCCGGCGTTTTGAACGGTATCAGCTTTTCGATAGAGGAGGGCGAGACGGTGGCCTTGATCGGTCACAACGGCGCGGGGAAAACGACTTTGTTCCTGCACCTGAACGCATTATTACAGCCCCTTTCCGGTGAAATTGAAGTGCTGGGGATATCTTTGTCGGACAAAGCTTTGCATCGGGAGGTTCGTCAAAAAGTGGGGATTGTCTTCCAGAATCCTGAAGACCAGCTTTTCAGTCCGACAGTTTTTGACGATGTGGCTTTTGGCCCGCTGAATCATGGGCTTCCGATTGATGAGACCAGGAAAAAGGTGGAATCCGCCCTGCTCTCGGTCAACATGTTAAAAGCGCGGAACCGTCCTTCGCATCACTTGAGCTTTGGTGAAAAAAGGCTGGTTGCCATTGCCAGCGTGCTCTCAACTGATCCGGAGATGCTCATGTTTGATGAGCCTTCCAGCAATCTCGACCCGCTGGCGCAGCAGAAACTGGTGGAGTTGATTAACGCGCTCAATATGACCAAGATTATCGCTACCCACGATTTTGAGCTGATTCTGGAAACTTGCGACCGGGTTTTGCTGATGCACCAGGGTAAAATAACGGCCAACGGCCCTCCGGGAGAGGTCCTTTACGATGAGGAACTACTTGAAAATAACGGTCTGGCCTTACCCTTTTTAATGAAACAACTAAAAAAAGGGTATAAGAAATCACAACAAAGATCACAATGTTAGAAGTTTGAAAGAGGGGCAAGAAGAAGGTGGGGGAACCTTTTTAGACTTGCTCGTCGACTGTAAGTTTGAAAAATAGTTCCCCGCCTTAAACCAGGCCTGGTTGTCATTTTAATAACATTTTCAGGAAGTCGCTGCCGGGATAATCGGGATATAGCCGGTTCAGTTTTTGGTAATTAAGCCGGGCTTGCTGAATTTGCCCCAGTTCCTGATAGGCCAAAACAAGCCGGTAATAAAGATCCGGGCTTTCCGGCAGGATCTCCTTCAACCGCTCCAGCACAGCGGCGGTATTTCGATAATCACGCAAAGCGGCGTAGCTGTCGCTCAGGTTAAAGTAAGCTTCCGTTAAATCGCGCTTTAATTCAATCGCTCTTTTAAAATAAGGAATGGCTCGCTGATAATCCTGCCGCATTTTATACAACGCTCCCAGGTTGTTAAACGCCAGGTAGCTGGTATCGTCAAGCCTGACCGCTACTTCCAGTTCCGCCGCCGCCCGGTCGTATTGTCCCCGGTTAAGATAAAAGGTGCCTAAACCATAACGCGCCTTGGTGTTTTCCGGCTCCAGCTTTATTACCCGCGTCCAGAGAGTTCCCTCGTTCCGCCAGACCTTGTTCTGCCGCCAGGTTAATCCGATGTAAACCAAACAGATTAACAGTAAAACCCCGTAAACCAGGCTTTTCGACCATTTTTTCAAACCAACAATCAGGTGGGCGCAAAGCAATGAAAACCCCAGCAATGGCAGGTATAAAAAACGTTCGGCGATAATCACCTGAAAAGGAATGAGGTTGGAAACCGGCAGGATATTGATGAAAAAGAAACCCAGGGATAAACTCACCAGAGGCTTTTTCTCGCGGAAATAAAAGATGGAATAAAGAAGGCCGATTATTAGTGTTAAGATTAATATTACGTCAGCGCGTAACAGAGCGCTCGTTACCGGGAACTGGTAATCAGCGCGCAACCCCAGCGGGACAAACAGCAAAAAGAAATACCGCCCCATAACTCGGCTCATGGTCGAGAGTATTTCAAAGAAATCGTCGCTCCAGGTCAGCGGCATGGCCAGCCCGCCAACCACATGAGCGCGGATGAGCCAGAAGACGCCGGCAATGATCAGCAAGACGAGATAAAACCACCACTTCTTTCGCAGATGTTTTCCGCCGCTATCCTCCAGATAATCGATTAAAATCAGTAGCAAAGGCAGAACCACAACCATCTCTTTGCAGAACAAGCCCGCTAAAAAAGCGAGTCCCGAACACGCCAGCCACCTTCTTTTTGACTGTAACCGCCATTTAATATAGCTAATCGCGGATAACAGATAGAAACTGGTCGCCATGATGCCCCCCCGCCCGGCGACCCAACTGACGGCCTCGGTCTGAACCGGATGCAGTCCCCACAATAACGCGGTGGCCAAAGCTAATAGATCATCCTTGAAAAGCAAGCCGATTAACCAGAAAATCAAGATCGAATTCAATCCATGCAGGAGAAAGTTTGTTACATGAAAAACAACCGGATTAAGCCCGCCGATGGCGTAATCGAAAGCGAAGGAAAGGGTCACCAGCGGGCGGTAATGAGAAAACCTGATAAATTCGGATTGGCTGGAGATATCGCTAAAAAACAAGGACCAGTTGCCCAAGTCCTTGATATAGCTGTTTCGAACCACGAACTCGACATCATCGTAAACAAATTGATTTTTAAAGGAATTGGCGTAAGCGGCTAATAAACAGACAAAAATAATGATAGAAAACAGTGATTTGTTAGGTTTCAGTAATTTATTCATATCATCGCCGGCGACAAAACCTTATGTCAACCAGGGTAACGCTCTGGCTCACCTGGCAGGGAAAGATTCATTATAATATTTATAACAGAAATTAGTGTTCTTGAACAGGTTTTTAAATCGGGGAACTTTTCTGACCAATATTAACAGGTTATTAGAGAAGCCGGCTTTTTTACTACCCCCTCCTCCGTAAATGCATTGTCGACTGTTTACAGAGGAGGGAGAGTGGGGGACATTTTCATATAAGACCTGTTTTACTTATCGGCAACAGCAGCTTCCACTTTAGGTATTATTTCATAAATGATTCGTTAATCAATTGATTTTCCGCGATGTTTTGAGTATATCGATAAACACATCCACAATTTCACCGTCAAACTGACTGCCCTTATTCCGGACAAGCTCCCTGATCGCCTCGTCGCGACTCAGTCCTTTTCGATAGGGACGATTGCTGGTCATGGCGTCATAAGCGTCGGCGACGCTTAATATCCGCGCTTCCAGACTAGCGTTTTTGCCCTCCAGGTGATCGGGGTAACCCTTGCCGTCGAATCGTTCATGGTGATGGCGAATCATGGGACGAATATCGGACAAAAACCCAATCGGCTCAATAATACTTTCACCAATAATCGGATGTTTCCTGATATTTTCCATTTCCTCAGACGTCAGCTTCCCCTTCTTTAACAACAAATACTCGCTAATGCCGATTTTACCGATGTCATGTAAAATACTCGCTGATTCCAGCCGCTCCAACGACGCGGGAGGTAACCCCAAAGCTTTGGCTATCATTAGAACATACTCCGTCACCCGCTGCGAGTGCCCCCTGGTGTAAGGGTCTTTCGCTTCGATGGTCAGGACCAGCGATTTAATCGTATCGTAGTAATTTTTCTGAAGGTCCTCGTATAACTGGGCGTTTTCCAATGATATCGCGGCCTGGCTGGCCAAGGTTTTCAGGAATTCCAGGTCGTCCTCGTTAAAAGCGCCGCCGTCAAGCCGGTTGTTGATATGAACCACACCGATAACCTCTTTTTTCAGGATAATCGGTACGCAGAGCAAAGATTTCGTGACATACTTGGGCTTGTTCAGCCGCGCGAAGCGTTCATCCCTTTCAATATCTTTTATTAAAAGAGGCTCACGGTTCAGCGCCACCCAGCCGGAGATCCCGTCTCCGACATGTATTTTTGTGTTTTTTATGGTGGCGGCGTCCAGGCCTTTGGCGGCTTTAATTTCCAGATCATTGGTAGCCTTGTTGAGCAACATGATGGAGCCGATTTCGGCTTTCATCTCTTTGGTGATTACGTGAATAAACAGCTCCAGCAAATCGTCAAGATCCAAAATTGAGTTGAGCAACTGCCCTATTTCGTTAAGCGTGCTGATCTCATCGACACGCTTGGCCAGATTCACGTTAATGCGGTTTATCTCTCCGTATAACTGGGTGTTCTCCATGGCTAAAGCCACCTGGTTGGCCAGCATTTTCAGTGAAGGCAGCAGTTCGACGATTTCCATCTCGCTATACGGAGCCTGCTTTAGCGCCAACATGCCGACCACTTGATTCTTGGCCAATAAAGGCAAAATCAGAAAAGGCTCATTCTCACCAAACACGGAACGAAATTTTTCCTCGACCCCGTTTTCCTTGTTTAATAATTCAAAGGCCCTTTCCATTTTATCGTTTTCGCCCATCGAGATTAATTTGTCAAATATCCGGCTCTCCCAGGGGAACTGAATTCTCAGCAGTTCTTCTCTCTCGATTCCGATTGCCATTTTCGCCTCGATCATCCTCTTGTTCTCGGCTAAAACACAAAAGATCATCATTTCAAAACCAAACTCGGTCTCCAGCGCCCCCAGGGTCAATTCCATTATTTGTTTACGGTCAAAAGTCGTTATCAATGAGGCCGACAAACGGTTCGCCGCGATATGATGCCTGAGTTGCTGATTATATTTATGTTTTATTTTTTCAACCCGGTCAATTAACTGATGGTTGAAATTATCACTCAATTCCTGTAATTTTTTAGCGTCCTTATCCTTTTCATTTAACTGCTCAATAAGCAGGTTGAAATTCTCCTCAAGCTGACCTAACTCATCCTCTTGGTTAATCGCCACCCGCGCCTTCAAATCACCATCCTTGACCTGCCTGATCGTTTTGTTGAGATTGTTTATTGGTAAAAGAATAAAGCGGTTGAGAATTAAAACCCCCAGTGAAAGAGCCAGCACCAGGGTGAAAACGCTGATCAGGAATATCTGGGCGTAATTCAGCGAGAAGATATCCAGAAAACCCTGCTGGTTAAAACCCAGTTCTATGACGCCCAGCCTGGTCAGTTCAGCGGGATGACACTGATAACAGGTATCGCGGTTGTTGATCGGCAGGCTTAAACGGAAAACGTTATCGTCAGGCTCAGAATCATTTTGATATTTATATAGCTCTTCGCCTGTGTTGGATAACAACTTGATATCCGTGAAAGTGCCCACGCGGCTGATCTCTTCGAGGATCGTTTTAAAATCAGGTTTTTTATTGCGCTCAAACTGAGCCGTGCTTTTCTCCAGGATCCTGGCGATGAGCCGGGCCATTTGCCGGCTTTTGGTCTGACTAATATGAAAATTCTGCCAGTAGAAACTGTATGAGATCAAGGCAAACGCCAGCACCAGAATTACAGCTAACAAGTATATTATCCGAGTTTGCAGACTTTTCATCGTTCCAACAGCTCCTCGTGACAGACCGATAATGAACTAGCCATAGTTTATTATCACTCAATCGGTAGTTCCGTCCAGTTAATATTTTTTAAATAGTGATTGGTAACGCGTCAGTCTTCCGGGGAAAAGACCTTATTTGTCATTCCCGTGCCAACGGGAATCCACTGGATTCCTGCATACGCTGGCATGACATTACTGGTTCCCCCGCTTCACTGACGGGTTACGATTTTTCTATTTCCGGGTAGAGTTCATCAATGTCTTTTTGAAGGTTGATGGTGTGATGGAGTGAGGTGACGACTTTACTGT
>JAJRWM010000063.1 GCA_024276815.1 bacterium | reverse complement strand
AGCTCTTTGATAATATAATCAATCTCCGCCTCCGTGTTGTACCGACTCAGACTGAAGCGAACCGAGCCGTGAACTGAGGTGAACGGCACTCCCATGGCCCGCAGGACATGGGATGGTTCCAATGACCCGGAAGTGCAGGCCGACCAGGAGGAGGCGGCGATGTTCAACTCGTTCAATAATAAAAGGATCGCCTCGCCCTCTATATATTCAAGGCCAATATTCAGGGTGTTAGGCAGTCGGTTTTCCGTATCCCCGTTAACCTGGACATCCTTGGTGTTGGCGATAATACCAGCTTGCAACTTATCACGCAGAGCCTTAACCCTGGTGTTTTCTTCCTCTAAATGGCTGGCCGCTAACCGGGCCGCTTCTCCCAAGCCGACAATCGAGGCGACATTTTCCGTCCCTCCCCGTCGTCCCCGCTCCTGATGCCCACCTTTGATAAAAGGCTTGAACTTGGTGCCTTTACGAACGTACAACACGCCAACTCCCTTGGGAGCGTGCAACTTATGCCCGGAAAGAGCCAGTAAGTCAATAGCGCTATCTTTCATGTCCAGAGGGATTTTGCCCACCGCCTGAACCGCGTCACAATGAAATATCGCGCCTCTATCCTTGACTATCCGGGCGATCTTCTCGATGGGAAAGATAACTCCCGTTTCATTGTTGGCGTACATGATAGAGACTAAAGCGGTGTCCTCGTCCAGGGCGTTTTTCAGGTCATCCGGATCAAGCCGCCCCTTTTTGTCCACCGGCAGGAAGGATACCCGGTAGCCTTTCTTGGTCAGGTTCTTACAGGTGTTTAGAACAGCCGGATGCTCCACCCTGGTCGTGATAATATGCTTTTTCAAAGGATAACAGTCCAGCGTGCTGAAGATGGCGGTATTATCGCTTTCGGTGCCGCAACTGGTAAAGATAATTTCCTCCGGCCCGGCGCCGATCAAGGCGGCAATGTTTTCCCGGGCGCGCTCAAGGTGTTTGGCCACCTGACCGCCGAAAGTATGCATGCTGGAAGGATTGCCATACAGGTCTGTCAGAAACGGCCTCATCTTTTCGAATACTTCGGGAGCGACCGCGGTAGTCGCGTTATTGTCCACGTAGACTGTGTTCATGACTTCACCTCTCTCACGACCAGATCCGGGGAGACGAATTCCCTCAGCTTTCTGCCCACGGCGCCGTCAAGCGTGAAGGTCGCGCTGGGACATTCCGCGCACATGCCCCGCAAACTGACCAAAACCTCGTTACCTTCAATATCGATCAGTTCAATATCCCCGCCGTCGGCTTGCAGCAAGGGCCTGATTTCCCTTTCAATGGTTTCCTGCACCAGCAGCATCTTCTGGATATTGGTTAGTTTTTTAGGCTTTACCGCTTTTTTCTCGGTCGGCTGAACGCCTTCCTCGGCCAGAATCGCCTCGATATCAGGGATACAGCCGCCGCAACCGCCGCCGGCTTTACAGTAATTGGTTACCTCTTCAACTGTACTGAGATGGTTTTCCCTGATAACCCGGCGGATCTTGGTATCGGTCACGCCAAAGCACTTACAAACGATTTCACCCTCATCCATGTGTTCTTCGGGCAGCGTTTCCCCGCGGTAATCAGCGAGCGCCGCTTCCAGCGCCTCCATACCCATCACCGAGCAGTGCATCTTCTCTTTGGGTAACCCCCCCAGGTAGTCGGCGATCTCCTTGTTGGTGACCTTTGAGGCCTCCTCAATTGTTTTGCCGATAATCAATTCCGTCAGAGCGGAAGAGGAAGCGATCGCGCTGCCGCAGCCGAAGGTCCTGAACTTGGCGTCTTCTATTTTCCCGGATTCCCGGTTGATTCTCAAAGTAAGCTTCAAGGCGTCGCCGCAGGTAATATTGCCGACCTCGGCGACCGCGTCCGGTTGCTCGATTTCGCCAACATTCCGAGGATTAAGAAAGTGTTCCTTTACTTTTTCGGTATAATCCCACATTAAATTACTCCTGACATATTTTTAAGATTAAATTTTTTCCAGGATAACTCCAATACTTGTAATATACAAGACCAAGCCGACTAAATCAAACAGGAATTTGTTCTTTTCGGGATTGTGGCGGGTGGAGACCTCCGCAAGCTTACAGCTTGAAGAGGTCTCGCTTCGCGTCTTTTGATTCCACCTCGCTAAGGATACCCGGCTATGTATCAGGTAATGCGTAAGCGAAGCAAATCCTTGCGAGGGGTTTTGATGTGTGCCGAAGGGTAAAGTCCCCGGGGCGCAGACCGGTCAGTAGGCGTAAAGCTTGCCGTAGGGACGGTGGGATACCGGTTTGAGTTTGACGAATCGCTGCTGGCGGGTTTTATCATAATCCATTCTGAAATCCTGACAATATTCTTTGAGCAGTTTATCCAGAACTTTATTGTCAGCGTCATCCAGTTCCATCACCGCGACTTCCTTGCCCAGACGATCTTCTTTGATATCGTCGGAATATTTCAGATAAATAACGCCGCCGTGCATACCGGTGCCCAGATAATCGCCTACCATCATCTCGTTCTTCTTCTTCTCGCCCAACAGGATCAGAATACCGCCAGCCATGTATTCACCCAGAAAATCGCCAGCGACGCCGCCGGCGATAATCACCGGTATTTTAGCCTTAAACTCTTTCATGTGAATACCGACCCGATAACCGACGTCACCCCTGACAAAAAGCTTCCCCCCCCGCATACCGTAACCCAAAACATCGCCGGCATCGCCGTGAATAATGATTTTACCGTCGTTCATGGTATTGGATATCCCGTCCTGGGCGTTGCTGTTAACGACAATCGTCGGACCGTCCATAAACGCGCCCAGATCGTTGCCCGGCACGCCGTCAATGGTTATCCTGACATCCCTGCCAACCAGCCCGTCGCCAATATAGCGCTGACCGTTAATGTTCTTCAGGTGAAATTCCTTGCCGCCGGCCTTCAACGCGGTACGGATTGAATGATTCAACTCACGATAATAAACGCCTTTAGCGTCAATAGTTATGGTTTTCCCAGTTTTTTTCGTTTTACTCGCCGGCATGTTTCACTCCTAGTATATTGGCCTCCGAATCGGTCAGGCCAATCGCCCGCAGCCGTTCCCGATTCCCCCGCAAACTCTCAATGGAGTTCACGCCTAAAAGCCCTAATATTTCTTTTAATTCCAGGCTCCAGGCCCGAATCAGATTCTTAAGTCTCTCCGTGGCGACTTCCGGGTTCAGCCGGGCGGTCAGTTGCGGATTCTGGGTCGCGATACCCCAGGTGCACTTGCCCATGTAGCATTTCTGGCAGACCCGGCAGCCCATGGCGATTAAAGCCGCGGTTCCGATCACCACGGCGTCAGCGCCCAAGGCCAGCGCCTTTACCCAGTCACCGCTGCTGCGGATACTGCCGGCGGCTATGATAGACGCCTGGTTGCGGATACCCTCTTTACGCAGCCGGTCATCCACGGCGGCCAGGGCCATCTCAATGGGTATGCCGACATTGTCCCGAATAATCGTGGGCGCCGCCCCCGTACCGCCCCGGAAACCGTCGATGGTGACAATATCGGCCCCGGCCCTGACAATACCGGAAGCGATGGCCGCGATATTATGAACCGCGCTGACCTTTACCGAGACCGGTTTTTGATAATTGGTGGCTTCTTTCAGGGCGTAAATCAATTGACGCAAATCCTCAATCGAGTAAATATCATGATGGGGCGCCGGGCTTAAAGCGTCCGAACCAATAGGGATCATGCGGGTTTGAGAAACTTCGCTGTTTATTTTCTCGCCCGGCAAGTGCCCGCCGATGCCGGGCTTGGCGCCCTGGCCGACCTTGATCTCGATGACCGAGCCCTGGTTCAGATACTCCTGATGGACGCCAAAACGTCCCGAAGCGACCTGGACAATCGCCCGTTCGCCGTATTTATATAGATCCTTGTGAAGACCGCCTTCGCCGGTGTTCATTAAAATACCGCTTTCATAAGCGGCGCGAGCCAAGGCCCGATGAGCGTTAAGACTGATCGAACCAAAGGACATGGCCGCGAAAACAATCGGGGTTTCCAGCAGGATATTGGGCGTCAGTTGAGTTTTAAGCGAGGGCTGACCATTTTTGTCCGTTTCAAATTCCAGCTTGTCCGGTTTGCTACCCAGATAAGTACGAAGTTCCATTGGCTCGCGCAACGGATCAATGGAAGGGTTGGTGACCTGGCAGGCGTCAATCACCAGATGGTCCCAAAATATTTTATAGGGCTTGTCGTTGCCCATCCCGGTCAGCAGCATACCGCCGGTCTCCGCCTGTTTTAAAATACCCTGACGATGTTCGACGGTCCAACTGGCATGAGGCCGGTAAGCCAACGGCGATTCATTGATCATGATCGCGTTTTCCGGACACATGGCGACACAGCGATGACAGGCGACGCAGTTCTTGTCATCAGGCACCACCCGGTCAGTAAAACCAAGAGCTCCATAACTGCAACTCATGACACAGCGTTTGCACTTGCGGCATTTTTCTTTATCCACAACAACCTGAAACATGGGAGGGATCGTACTCTTCACCATTTACTTAACCTCCTTTTCCAAGTCAATAATTACCGGTTCGCCGGCTTTCGGATGCCAAATACGTTCCGGCTCAGGACAAACCTCGCGAATCGACGACTCCTCCGAAGCCAGGTAATAAGTGTCTTGCTTGCGCGCGGCGACCAGCGGCCTCAGCTTGATACGGTCGTTAATCCCGATCAGGCCGTTGTTATGGCCGATCAGGATCGCGAACGGTCCGTTAAGAGCCGCGCTGCCGTAAACCTGGCGGATCGCGGTAAACATGGTTCTTTCTCTTTTGTCCATTTTATCTATATCTTTCCAGAAAGAAGCCGACAGGGCTTTCAACGCCAGTTCTCTCGGCAGGTTGTGCTTGCGCAATAGCAGGTCCAGCAGATAGGCCACGACTTCCGTGTCAGTCATCAGGCTGCAAGTGTAATGGAACATCTCCAGGTAACGCTTGTTAATCCCGTAAGAGGATATTTCCCCGTTATGAACGATGGTCCATTCCAGCAGGGCAAAAGGATGAGCGCCGCCCCACCAGCCGGGAGTGTTGGTCGGGAAACGGTTGTGCGCGGTCCAGATATAGGCGTCGTAGTTCTCCAGGCAGAAAAACTCGCCAATATCCTCAGGATAGCCCACGCCTTTAAAAACGCCCATGTTTTTGCCCGAGGAGAAGACGTAGGCGCCGTCAATATTGAGATTGACGTGCATAACGGTTTTAACGATAAAATCCTGGTCCCCGATTTCATCTTCTTTTAAATCAGGACGATCCGGTTTGATCGTGACGAAGTAACGCCACAGTATCGGATGGGTGGGCACCTTCGGGTGGGTGCGGGTCGGAATCAATTCTTCCCGGTCAATCTGGTAATTTATTTTAAGATAATGCTCAAACTCGTGACGGCACTTTTCATGTTCAAACATGACATGAAAAGCGTAGTGGTCCTTATAGTCCGGATAAATCCCGTAGGCGGCGAACCCGCCCCCCAGACCATTACCGCGGTCATGCTGCAAAGCGATTGATTTCATGATGACCTTACCATTAATCAACTCGCGCCTGGTATTGATGATCCCGGCGAGACCGCAGCCGGAAATATCCTTCTCATAACGCCAACTCATATACCTTACCCCTTAAAAGTTCTATCGTTCAAAATCAGAGCAATTTTCAGCTATTATTTATCAGTATCTTTTAGTAGTTTTTCCAACTCTTCCTGGCCGGAAGACGGAAACTCACCCAAGCCCAGTTTTTTGCGACTCGCCTTACTTGGTTCCCCCAAACGGCCGGTCTTTTTAAAGATATCGATTCCGGCCCGGGTCGGGGACGGCATAACCCCTCTTTGCACAGCCAGATGCTTGAGGAGGGTGAAGACCTTTTCCATGCCAAATCCCTGCGGGCACATCTCGGAGCAGGTATGGCATTCGAGACATTCCCAGATTTTCGGATCGTTGATCAACCCGTCAATTTCGCCGGTCAGCAGGCGTCCGACAATTTGCCGGGGGTTGAAATCGTCGCAAACCTGAGCGGAGGGACAATCATACATACAGGCTCCGCAGTTGTAGCAATCCTGAAGCATTTTCAGATCAAGAGTTTTTTCAAGTTTAACCAATTCCTGTAGCCGGTCATCCCACTTGCTGAAAAAGCTGTCCGGCTTGACCCGGTGATTCCCGATTCCCAACTCCTCCGGCGAGAGACCGAAAGCCAGGCCCATTAACTCAATCAAGGTGAGCACGGGAATGTCCAGTTTCTCACCGCTTCTCTGCATGATGTACTGTTTGCCGTCATATTGCATGAAACAGGCCGGACAGGTCACGCTGAGCGCGTCGGCTTTTAATTCCGTCAGTTCACTCAGTTTTTTGCGAACCGACAACACGGAGGCGTCCGCGACATCCGAGACGTTGAAAGCGTTACCACAGCACAACAGCTTGCTGGCGTAGTCCAGGCTTTTAGCGCCCAAAGCTTCGATAAGCGAATCGTATTTCTGGGGATTGAGCGGATCGTCGAAAAGGACGGCGTCGCTCGGACGCATCATGTGGCAGCCGTAATGGACACCAATCCGCATTCCGTGCAGCGGTTTGACCACTTTCTTGCGGATAACGGCCGGCGTCACCTCATCGGCCAGCGCTTCGATGATATGTTTGACCTTGGCGGTTCCCTTGTATTCGAGACCGACCCTGGCCAGCCGTTGGTTTATTTGTTCCTGCAACTGGATATTCCACTTGATATCCTTGGCCGCTGATTTAAGGGAACTGGAGCAACCGTTGCAAATAACCAAAAAGTCGCGACCGGCTTTTTCCGCCAGGGCCAGGTTGCGGGCGGCGGTTAGATACCAGGTGAATTTATCCATGGTTTTGATCAGTGATTTTTCCGGGCAGCAGGTCAGTCCGTCCAGGTCTTGTGCGTGAATGCCCAGCAGGGGCAGTACGAGCCGGGTGGATTTTTCCATAAAGGCGAAGCGGAAGGGGATTTGACAGCCCCAGAAATAGGCGTAATTACTCATGATAGAGACTCCTGATTACCAGACGCTTTCAACGGTAATCGTTTCCATTATTTAATCCCGAGCCGCCGTTTGACGGTTTAAAGCGTCCGGTGTCTTTGCAACCGCTGAAAGTTTATCTCAACTTGAAAATCTTTCCGGCCGGATCAAACGGACTGTCTTATATTCTCTTCCCAGACAGCGACTGATTTTAGCATACCAACCATAAATGGCTAATTAATATACCTTGAATTTTGAATTTTGTCGAGAAAAATTATCCGTGTGTCGTAACCCGTCAGTCTTCCGGGGAAAAGACCTTCTTTGTCATTCCTGTGCCAACGGGAATCCACTAGATTCCTGCATACGCTGGCATGACATTACTGGTTCCCCCACTTCACTGACGGGTTACCGTGTGTCGTAAGGCGTCAGTGAAGTGGGGGGAGGGGGTTAAGGTAATGTCCGGGAGCAGTCGATAAGCAGGGTATGGGATTTTGTGAGCCATGTTTCGAGAAGCAGCAGCAGATTGACACGTTGTCCGAAGAAAATCTCAGGCT
>JAJRWM010000062.1 GCA_024276815.1 bacterium | reverse complement strand
GCGCTGAATAATTCCCGTTCGCCGATAACCGGGTAGTGATAGGGATGCGTTTGGAACAGTGAATTCCAGAAAATCCGGTACATGTAGCGATTGGGATCGTCAATATTCATGTCAATTTCCCTGAGAATCACCTGCTGTTCTTTTTGCCATTCAGTCTCGGAAATCACGGAATTCATCACTGAGTCACTCAGCACATCCAGACCGGTATCGAAATAACGGCTGGCCAGCACAACATGGAAAACTGTCTGGTCCCAACTGGTATAACCGTTCAGTTCGCCGCCGGCATTGTGAATTTCCCGGGCGATCTCACCCAGGCCCCTGTTTTTGGTGTTTTTAAAGAGCATGTGTTCCACGGCGTGAGAAATCCCGCTGCCAAGGTATTTGTCTTCATAAATACTTCCGGTTTTCACCCAGACCTGGATCGCCACGACTGGCGAATCGTGCCTTTCCTGCAGAATAACCTCCAGGCCGTTATCCAGAACGACCCGCCGGGGCGGATTTGATTCTTCCTGAACCGAGGTTTCCGCGGCGGACGCCGCGGCTGGCGGAGCTGTTTTTTCCAGACTGACCCGCTGTATTTTGACCGGTTCGCGGTAGGCGGTTTTCTGAAGATGGACGCAGCCCAGACTCAGGCCGCTTAGCGCGACCGCCAATAAAGATATTATTACTTTTCTGATCTTCAACAATTCCATAAACCTTTACTCCTTTCACTCCAACTAAAAAAGGTAGTAAATCTTAACATACCGGATATGCGCTCACAACCTAAAACGAATCGCGTTGTCAACCACAAGTGGAAATGTCCGCTTTTAAAAATCTGTGCGCCTGCTCTCTCCAGTGATGTGAAGGTGAAGGTTTCCAGAGGGTTTTCCTGGGCAGTTGCTTCTGCTCTGAGGTTTGGGTTTTAATTTTAGCCGCCACTTTTTCAATCACTTAAAGCAAATTACGATCAAATGTACGGCGCTTTTCAGCCCTGGATACCCGCGTTCGCGGGTATGACATACAGTATGATTGGTCGTAAAACGCTCCAAAACAAGTTACGAAAATAGATTCTACCGAATGTGGAAATATTACTTGTTGTCTTGCGCCGGCTCATTTCGCGCGCGAAAAAATCAACTGTGGCGGATTGTCTTGTCCAAAAAAAGGCGTCCCCGGCGGTTACAGGTACATTCGACCGGGTCATTAGAGCAGGTCGCGAGTCTTGGTGTGACGCGGTAGGGAGTGAGAGTCGGGACTAAATCGCGATATTCAAACTACTTGCTTTTTCCTTTGTAACATTACTGTCGTTCTGGCTTTCCTTCTTGATTACTTCTTCCCAGGTCCGCTTCATACTTTCAAGCATCCTGATAACACCGTCAACTTTCTGGCCGTCTTTTTGGGTGTTCGCCTCAACCAGCGTGTGATATAAATAATCATAGATACTATAGAGATTACGGGATATTTCCCCGCCAACCTCCATATTGAGCGAGGTCATCAACTCCACGATAATCGCCTCGGCCCTGATTATATTGTTATTGGACGCTTCCAGGTCTTTCGCGTTGATCGCTTCTCTGGCTTTCTTCAAAAACTGGATCGCTCCCCCATATAACATCAGCAACAGAGTGCCAGGATTTGAAGTCGCGACCTGCGTTTTGTTGTACATTTTATGGTGGGAAGCTTTATTCATAAACGCACCTTTATCCTCTCACAATACTTGCTTGTAGTATCGTCTCCGGTTATTCTAAACTTTACCCCCAACTCGTTTTTCATCTCCGGTCAGCCATAATATGACTCTGGTCACTTAATTAGCCTTGCCCGTTTTACTTTTTATGTAATCCAACAAAACCGGCAACAGCTTAATCCAGGCTTGCATAACCGGAATAAACTCATACTCCAGAATATCGCTTAAACTAATCCAGTCATTGTTGCGCTGAGCTTCGGTTATGTCGCCATATATATTAAGAAGTTTCAGGTTCAACTCGGCAACCGAACGGTCTTCCTGCCAGGTAATATGACTATAGTCAATCTTGGCGAACTTGGTCGTATAACCAAGCAGTTCGTTAAACCACTGCATTATTCCCAAACAGCTCTGAAACTTCTCGCTACCCTTGTTAATATCACCCTGCCGCAACAAGTCAATAACAGCCGCGATATGCTCAACCAAATTTGTCAGCACATCACGAGCGTCACCAAGACCCTCAAGCATTAAATCGTTGGGATTGGCCGACAGCAGTTCCAAAGACTCAATCTTTTCCACCGGATAATTGGCGGCGATATTCTTTTCGTCCTCCATACTCAAAATAACGCCGTTTAACTTAATCGTAGTAATAACTTCCGATTTCGGTATCCTGTCTTTTTCTATCAGCAGGATAATCTCCCGCAGGGATTTATTATCATAGGCCGGCGTTTCCTGTAGTTCCTCGTTTATGAATAGTTTCATGATTTAGCACCCGCTTTCGGCAGGCCGCTGAGCTGGCCCGCAAGCCATTGACTTTGAGAGTTTAAATTACTTAAAATAGTCTCCATGTTGGCAAATTCAAGCACCAGACGTTCTTCAATTTGCGCCATTCGATCCTCAAATTTCTCGATTTCACTGTTAACATCGGCCAGACGCTGATCAATACTGCCGCCGGCAACCACCTTTCTTTCAATGAATCCCCGGTAACTGACCGCTGAATTTATTTTGTCAATCAACTGACGGGCAATGCCATCCTTGTCCGAGGACGATGAGGTTAAATCCTTATCGTTCGCGAACAATTTTAAAACAGCTTCAGGATCGGATTCCAGCGCCGCGTTCAAAGCGTCAGTATCTATTTCCAGCATACCCTTTTTGGCCTGCTCAACCGATATCCCAACCGCCCCGGTGGATATGCCAATTGAGCTTAAGCGGTCAAACTGAGTGGATAAACCGTCAACCGTGCTGAAAATGGTTGATCTCAAAGACGTCCTCAACCGGTTCAGAGAACTTTCTTTCCTGATTGCTTCCGTAATATTATAGAGTTTGTAATTACTCTCATACTCATCCGTCTCGGCGAAAGTCATGCTTACTCTGTCATCCTCGGTCAGCGGCTTCAAATAAACCTTCTGTTCGCCGGTCAGAATCTTGGGAGAAATCAGCGTAACCAGGTTGTTATATTTTTCCACGAAATCACTGATCGCCGCCGACGCGTCCGAAGTATCATTGGTAACCTTCAACAAGATATTCCCTGAACTGTAATCTTCCTTGAGATTCACCGTAATACCATCCTTGGTAAAAGTATTGGACGCTTCGGTCATCGTGACGCCATTCCAGTCAAATTGAGCGTCTGTCCCGGCATGGTAAGCGGTCGCGTCCGGAGTCGGATTCGGATTGTTGGCGATTGTTACCTGGTAGACATCATTCAGAGCCGGAGCGCCGACGCCGTCCGTGATGGTAAAGGTCACCCCGTCGATGTTCAATGAATTCGGCGAGCCTGAAGTATAGGTTAAATTCGAGGCGATGGTTACGCTGTCTGAATCACGAACAATATCATAAGTAAGACCGCCGGCGCCGAAAACAATGTTATACGTTTCGTTAACCGCCGTATTGCTTCGCAGAGTCGCGCTGATGGTGGCGTTACCGGTCTGCACGTTGGTTGAAATGTTGCCCCGGGTAACGTCCAGAACATTAGTCGCGTCCAGGAAATTACCGTAAACATCCTCGAGCTTTATTGTGCTGTCGCCGGTCGAGTTGTTGGTTAACGTCAGTTTGTCGGCTACCGTGTTATAGGACATGGTGACCCCGGCGTCGGAACTGTTGACCGCGTCGATTACGTCATTAAGAGTATCATTCAGAATATTGAAGGAAAAGGGCACATCGTTAATCTTGAAGGAAATTTCGAAAGCGTCCGTGGTCAGGGAACCAGGGGAAAAGTATTTTCCGCTAATGTTTTATCGGGGTTAATCGTGCCGGCGCCATATGTAGTTGAAGTAATCGCGATCTTGGCTTCAGTAAAGAAATCAGTATTAAAGTCGCTGATGGCGATGGCGGCGGCTGAACCGGTGTCATTCGAGGTAAGAGTGAACTTATCGTCGATAGCGCTGTATGAGATCGAGACACCGGCCGCGCTGTTATTCACTTCCCCCATAAATTCATCGATGGTCGTGGTATCTTTGTTGATGGTAAATTTAACACCGTTTATGGTAATAGTACCGTTATGAATCTGGCCGTCAAAACCGGCGTTGGTAAAGGTTTGGCTGGTGTCCAGTACGCCGCTGCCGCCATATCCCGCTCCCGTCACGACAGCCGACGAACTTTGTTTGACCGCGGCCGTATCCGGGTTATCATTCAAGACCGCCAGGCTTGAAACTCTGGTCGCCGTGGCCAGAGTAATATTGCTTAAAAGAAGGTCGCCCGGTTGAGCGGTCGTATCAGCGCTCGCGGTAACGACATTTTCGTTACCGGAAGTCACGTTTTTCTTTAAAAATGTGGATTCGAGTTTGAGCGCGTCGAGACTGGTCCGCAAGGTGGTCAGATACAGATTGACGCTTCGGAAAGCTTCTTTTTCAAAACCCAGTTTTTCCTTGGTTTGCTCAAGCCTGGTGATGGGAACCCGTTTCGCGGCCATCATGGCGTCGATCATCGCCTGGGTATCAGCGCCGGACGCCAAGCCGCTCAATTTGAACTCACTGGCCATACTCTCCCCCTCCTTACTCCAATGGCGCTTTAGCCTTTGTCAGACTCCGCGTTAAACCGTCGTATCGACCATCATCCCCAGGAGATCCTGGAATTTACCAACCCAGTCTAAAAATTCCTTGGGCGGAATTTCCTTGATCACTTCCTCTGTTTCCCGGTTAATCACTTCAACCATACGCCGGTGGCTGGATGAATGGGTAACAAATTTCAACTCTTTCTGAAACAACTCGACAACCTTATTGACTTTTTCAACCTCAGCCCTGAGCGCCTTATCGTCTATTTCTCTCTCTTGGTCTTTAGCGGCGGTAGTTTCAGGAGTTAAATTGGCGTCAGGCCGAGCGGACGAATTATCCAATTCAGGACCAGGGCGAAATCCTTTTCTACCCGTGATATCTATCTCAGCTTGAGGAACAGCGACTGTTACTAATCCATCTAATCTATTAATCTCCATGACTCTTCACCTTCCATGTTAAAAGTCCCGACGGCCGGCCCCATACCGGCCGTCGATAACAAATTACCTAAATTACCCGATCAACTGTAAGACCATCTGAGGTAGCTGATTAGCCTGAGCTAACATAGCGACGCCGGATTGCATCAGGATTTGGTTCCGAGTGAAGCTAATCATCTCGTTCGCAATATCCAGATCGCGAATTCGCGATTCGCTGGCGGCCAGGTTTTCAGACTGAACGCCCAGGTTTTTGATGGTGTGTTCCAGGCGATTCTGGAACGAACCCAACTTGGAACGTTCAGAGGAGACCTGATTAATAGCGTCATTAATCGTGGTAATCCCGTTCTGCGCCCACTTGCTGTTAACCAGCAGGATTCCGTCAACGCCCAGCGCCGTAGAACCCATGTCGCCAATGGTTACGCCCAGGGTCTGACCCTGGTTAGCGCCAATCTGGAAATCCAGGTTACGCGGCGCGACGTGAATAAATTCACGGTCGGTAGCGGTATTGATCCCAACTGAAAGTCCCGGCGCCGTACCAGCCCTGTTCTGCACCTGGATATCCGACGATGGATCAAAGACCAGCGTTACACCCTCGATTAAACCCTCGATACGGGCCGAGGAGGTTGATGTGCTGCCTACCGTAGCTCCGGTATGGATATTATAGGCGACAACTGAATAAACCGGAGTTTCAGCTTCCTGGATTTCCATGAAGCTTAAAGCGTTCAGCAACGCTTCCTCACCGTCAAACACGATGTCCACGCCCGGAATCGGCGAGGTAACCCAAAGTGTGGAAGCGGTGACGCTGGAAGTACTGGCTACTCCATAAGTGGTGTTGGTACCGCCGCCGGGAACATCGGTTCTCAGTTCCACCAGGTTATCCCAGGTTCCGGTTAAAGGAGCTTCCATGTTCAAATCATTAGCGGAGTTGGAATTAGCGATAGCTAATGAAAGCTTTCCTTCCAAATCGCTTAAGGTATCGGAACCGGTCAGGGTGATTTCCGTGGGATCGCCTGAGCGATGCAACGAAAGCTGGACGCTTTTGCGGCCGGTAAACACGCCAAAATCCTGGAAACGGCTGATTGAGGCCAGAGTCGTTGTGCTGGTTGCCTGGGTTACGTTACCCGAGGAATCGATAACAACGAAAACATCCGATTTCAGGATCTGCATTTGCCCCGCCGAAGTAGCCTGTTTTACGATACTGAAGTTCCCGCCGGCGCCGACGCTGCCGGTAACCAGTCCCTTGAATGTTCTTGGCGAATCGGTTGAAATAAGCGCCGTCGCGGTACCGTCAAGCAACTTCTTGGTGTTAAACTCCGTTGTTTGAGCGATGCGGTCGATTTCAGAAATCAACTGGTCAACTTCATTCTGCATTTCCACCCGGTCATTGGTTGTCCAGGTTCCGTTGGCGGCCTGAACGGCCAACTCACGCATCCTTTGCAGAATGGAATGAGTTTCGTTCAAAGCGCCTTCAGCCGTCTGCAACAGGGAAATACCATCCTGGGCGTTCGCCGACGCGCGATTAAGACCTCTGACCTGAGCTCTTAATTTCTCAGACACGGCCAGACCACTGGCGTCATCCGCCGCACGGTTGATCCGCAGACCTGTCGACAATTTTTCCAAAGATTTGCTTAACGCGCTGTCAGTGATAAGCAGGTTTCTGTGAGCGTTAAACGCAGAGATGTTCTGATTGATTAGTAGTCCCATGTAATTTCCTCCATGAAATTAACACTTACCAGCATCCATGCTGGTAACACACAAGCGATTTTTCCCCCATGTGACTACGCACATTTTGAGTGGTTGCCTTTAACACCACTCGACGATGTTTTTCACCACCTTCCCTGGTAGAATGGCCGAGGTTCCTTCCTCAGCAAAAAACATGCTGTCGACAATGCCGCATAAATCATATCGGCTTATCCGTACAGTAACTTTATTATATTTTTAATTTATTTTCAACCATCTCCCTTGTTTTCCTTTTTTGGACCAGGAAAAAACTTGCTGATCTTCTCCAGATCAGAAGGCTGAGCGCCGGTCGCGGCGATATTTTCCGCCTGGATCGCCTGGTATACTTCCTTGCGATGAACGGAAATTTTCCTGGGAGCGTTGATGCCTATTTTTACCGCGTCCCCCTTTATCTCCACGACAACGATCTCGATATTATCGCCAATCATGATGCTCTCATCCGCTTTTCTGGTAAGTACCAGCATCGTTACCTGGCCTCCATTCGCTTGAGTTCATCAATTATTTTGTGCCGGGTATGATATTTGTCCGTATTCTGCACCACCTGCATACCGATATTTTTTTCCCGGTTAATGACCAGCGGTCCTAAAAGATTGGCGGTCATGTCATCGGGACGCTCGCCGACGACAACAATTACGTATATTTTCGCCAAGCTGATATCGTCCAACTCAATCGGCTGCAACGTATCTCTTGAAATCTTAACCTCGTAACCGTAGCAGAACACTTGCGGTTCGATTATCACAAACGCCAGATGGCCCTCGTCAACCGACTGGAACCAACTGAAAGGACTGTTCGCGTTACCATGGGGGATAACGATATAGCGTTTGACATCCCTGAACCCGACCAAGCCTTCGGGGAAATAAACAATTTCATCCTCAGTAATATTCAGGACGCCAAAACGGGTCGTATTGATTTCCATTGTCACTCTCCTAACAACGCTACTTACATATGATACTACGATAATATAATAATACCATAGTATTGTTATCTGAAATAGCCGCGCCGGTGTTTAAGCTCTATCTGAGCCAGGCGGTCGCCTTCCTGAGCTTTTCCGGCAATAGCTTGCAACACTTTTTGTTTGCCCTGCCGAGCCGCTCTCCTGGCTGCCGGCACCGGCGCTAACTGCCCGCGTTCAACCCGGGACCTTTTGACCTTGTTTCTGACTGTAGCGGCAATGGACAACAAATCCTTTCCCAGTGAATTCAATGAGTTAACAGAAAACGACATTATTAACCGCCTTTATTATCTTTCTTAGAGAAAATCCATCAGGGTTGGCAAAATCACTCTCGAACCAACCGACAAAGAGCTGCGATAGACGCTTTCCTGCATTTTAAGCTTCATAATGGCTTCCGTTATATCAATATCCTCAATCTTGGTCAGACGCGTTTTGAGATTGATGACATCGCCGGACAACCTGGTCTGGGAAAGTTCCATCCGGTTCACCCGGGCGCCAACTTCAGAATCTTTCGCTAAAATATGATCCATCACCTCATCAATTTCGGTCAGGGAAGCGGATATTTTCTCCCGGTTATCGCTGTTCAGCGCGTTCCGCAAATCTATCAGCACCTGAAAGACATTCTTGGGGATCTTCTCTTCAACATCAAAACCCAGGTCGCCCAAACTTTGTCCCGGCGGCACGGACTGAAGGATATTTAAACGACTGCCCGGTATGGTTGAATAAATTTCCAGACGGTCGCCTTGCTGATTTACCCTGGCCTTAACATCAACGCCCGAATCATTGATCGCCTGGATCAGGTCGTTTATTTCCAAGGTGCCGTTACCGTCGTAATCAGCGCTCAGATCGACGGTGACGACTTTTTCGTCGTTTTCAATGCGAATCTCGGTAAAAGTCATGCCGGCGCCGCCGTTGAGATCGGCCAGGTTTGTACTGGCGGCCAGGTGAAAAACCTTGTCGCCGGTAAATGAATTGGCCGGAACGTCGAACAGTATCCCCAGGTCCTCGGCGGTTCGCCCGCCACCCAGGTCCTCGACAATTAAATTCCGGGGCTGGACCGACGGCGGCGTTGAGGTGTCGGTCAGCGTCAGCCGATCCCCGGTAGGAGCTATTGCCGCGGTGATCACACCGCCGCTAGCCGCGCTGATCTTGGCGATAATATTGGCGACGGTGTCGCCGAGGTTAACCGTTATCGGCCCGTAGGTGACGCCGGAGCGGTCCGAGATCTGGAAACTGCCGACGCTCACACCGTTGCCGGAATTCAACTCGTCCAGAGCCGTCCCCCCGCTCATCATCGGATTCAGCGAAGTAGCCAACCCCAAAGAACGCATGACATTACTGGTCTGGCTGGTGACAATAATCCGGCCATCGTCCCCTTTAACCTGGGATTCCAGCTTCAGGCTGTAGGGCGGCTTGCCGTTGGTATCAACAATGCTGGCGGTGACTTTGGCGGCGGAAGAATTAATCCGGTCCACCAGGTCTTCCAGGGAATCAACGGTTGGGTCGACCGTAATCTGGGTGGTTTTCTCATTAACCGTCAGGGTGAAGGTTCCCGCCGTCGGAGCCGGGACCAACCCCTGCGTATCAAGCGGCTGGTCCAGTTCGTTCAGCTCAGCGCTGCCGGTAATACTGTGTTTCATCACAACCATAAAAGCGTCGTCGCCGGGAACGTTAACCGGGACCACGATTTTAGGGCCGATCTCACAAATTCTCTGGCCGTTATCACCCAGGTAGGAGATGCTTTGCAACCCATCGCTATCGGTGTTCTGGACAAAAGGCTGGGTGCGGGTTTCATGCCCGGCGAATAAATAGGTCCCCCCCTGATTGCTGTTGGCAATCTGGAGCACTTGCTTGAACAATTCATCTATTTCTTTGGCGATAGCTTTTCTTGATTCCGCGGTTTCGGTATCGTTAGCGCCCTGGACAGCCAGTTCCCGCGCTCTCTGCAAAAGATCCACGGAGCTGTTGAGGTTACTGTCGGTAAGTTCCAGCCAGGAAAGCCCGGTATCGATATTTTTGGTAAATTGCGTATTTTGCGCGATGTTGGAATCTAAAGCGAGCGCCTGAGCCAGGCCCAGCGGGTCGTCTGACGGGAAGCGTATTCGTTTGCCGCTGGAAAGATGATCCTGTAAGGTTTCGAGTTCAGTAACATTACGGTTAAGGTTTCTCAAAACCGTCATCACCAAACGATTATTAGTAATCCTCATTACCATTTCAAGAGACTCCTTTCTCCAGGCGCCGCCTTTTCATCAGCGGATCAGATTAACAATCGTTTCTATTAAGTCGTTCATGGTCTGGATAACTCGGGCGGACGCCTGATAGCCGTGCTGGAACTTGACCATATTGGTCATCTCCTCATCAAGACTGATACCCGAAACACTTTCCCGGCGATTAACCAACTGTGTCTTTAACAGGGTCTGATTTTCCACCAGCCGCTGGGCTTCCTGTGACTGTACCCCCATTTCGGCGACCACCGACTTGTAAAAATCACCAAAGGTGGCGTTTCCCCTGAGCATACTCAGATCATTGCTCAGTTGCGCGATAGCGATTGCCTGGGAACCATCGCCGGCTCCGTTTGGCACCCAGACCGGCGGCGAATCGGGAGTAGCGTTGTCATTACTGTCTTTCAAGTGGCCGGAGTCGGCCGCGATCTTGTTGAGCTCATTGAGAATATCAGCCGCTACCGCCATGAACTTGGCGGCGCCCTCTTCCGGCGGACGGTGAACAATACCGGTGATATTGGGCGGTACGGCCGAGTCAATCAGGCCCAGGCGCTGCATTAACTCTCCGGAACTGTCCTCAATACTGAAGATATTGTATTTCTTGTCGGCGTAACCAGTTGGCGTGGCTTCGATTACCAGGCGGCTATAATCATCAAGGCGCGCCCTGACACCGACATCAGCGCTATTGATCCGCTGAATAATATCGTTAATCGAGTCTACGCCGGCGTCGTAATTGAAGGTGGTGCGGTTGATAATAAAAGAACCGCTGGCCGGCGATAGTGGATCAGATTCGTAATTATCGGTTGTGGTATTGGTTAAATCACCGTTTAGCGGCAGGGCAGGGTCGTTGATCGACTCGCTGCCGGAACTGATATCCAGACTGACAACTTTAAAAACGCCGCTGTTCTTTTGTCTGAACGAATCAAAAAAATTCACCCCGGTCGAACCATCCAGTCCAAAACCGGTATTATGGAGTTCATTGACCCGGTTCATGATCCCGAGCGCCAGTTCATCCATCTGCTCCATCAGGTTCGGCACGACGCTGTCCCGGCCAACCAGCAGACCGTACAATTGACCGTTGACGATTTTTACCGGCTTGTTGTCATCAGACCACTTGATGTCAAAGAAAAAATCGTTGTCCACGTTACGCTCTAAAGCCAACGGGTTAATAAAGTCGTTCTCCACCAATGATTTTT
>JAJRWM010000061.1 GCA_024276815.1 bacterium | reverse complement strand
TGCATACCTTGAAGTTGCGGGGTTTTGATGTACGGGAACGCTTCAAAGCAACGCTGGATTCTCTGGCCGCCAACCCGCAGTCCGATGTTTACGACCTTCTTTTCTCCCCCGACACCAGCTAATCCCCCACTTCACTGACGCCTTACACCACGGGGTAACGCGTCAGTCTTCCGGGGAAAAGACCTTATTTGTCATTCCCGTGCCAACGGGAATCCACTGGATTCCTGCATACGCTGGCATGACATTACTGGTTCCCCCACTTCACTGACGGGTTACACCACGGGAAATATTTTTATTGCGTCACTTCTTGAAATAATGTACCATATGTCCTTGACTTGAGAATTTTGGGCTTTCTCGAAGAGTGGGTTATCGCGACCCACTCTTTTAGTTTAGGTCGGAAATATTATGTAAATACAGGTTAGCCTTTGTTTCCCCGCGGGAGATTTCGCGCCTAGGGGACAAGCGTCTTTTGGGCGCTATGAAGCACTTACGGTCTCACCCAATTCGCCTTCGGCGTAAAATCAGGGGGTTGCCAAGGTTCTTCTGTTGTCTTGTGTTCGTAACACGCTCTGATAAAAAGGGAAAGATGTTTTATGGGAGAAAATCTCTCACTGGTCGAGGAAGTAAAAAAACTCTTGGCGCCTATCCTGGCCGGGCTGGGGCTGGAGTTGTTTGAAATAGAAGAGCGAAAGCGCGGTCGCAACTGGTTGCTCCGGATATTTCTTACCCGCCCGGATGGAGCTGTGACCCTTGATGACTGCCAGGCGGTCAGCCGGGAACTGGATCTGAAGATGGAGGTTGAAAACCTCTTCCCCGAAGGGGCTGTTCTGGAAGTTTCTTCCGTCGGCCTGGACCGCCCCCTGAAAAAGCAAAAGGATTTTAACCATTTTCTGGGCGGGGACGTAAAGGTGAAAACAACCAGGCTTCTGGATAATCAGAAAATATTCCTGGGCCGGATTACGGCTTGCGACGCGGACGGCGTGACCTTAACCCTCAAAAAGGGAGGCGGTATGGTGACCATCCCCTACGCGATTATCGCTAAGGCCAGGCTGGAAATCGCCTTTTAAATTTAGGAGAAAAAAACATGATGTCAACATTGCTCGATGCTTTGGAAAAACTTGGCAGGGATAAAGGCATTGAACGGGATTTCTTAATAAAAACTATTGAGTTGGCGCTACAGTCGGCCTCCCGGAAAAAAGTCCGGAGTAATGATGGGGAACCTGAGGTCAGCGTTGAGGAAAACGGCGAGGGGTTAAACGCTTTCATCATGAAGGAAGTGGTGGAACAAGCGACGAATCCTTTGGTTGAAGTCTCCCTCAAGGACGCGCTTGAGCTTGACGACAAGGCGGAAATTGGCCAGCGGCTGAAAGTTGAACTCGACCCGCGGCTTTTGGGAAGAAACGCGGCCCAAACCGCCAAACAGGTAATTATCCAGCGTATCCAGGAAGCCGAGAGAGGAAATATCTTTAACGAATATAAAGACCGGCTGCTGGAAACCGTGACCGCCACGGTTCTGAGAGTTGAACCCCGATACGCCATTATCCAGATTGGCCGCACCGAAGCTTTGCTGCCCTTTAAAGAACAGCCTTTTGGCGAAAAATATTACATGGGAGAACGGCTCAAATCTGTTATTATTGACGTGCGCAACGTGATCCGGGGCGCTCAGGTTGTCGTCTCCCGGTCTCATCCCAAGCTGGTGAAAGACCTCTTTACGGCGGAGGTGCCGGAAATTACCGACGGCGTCATAGAAATCAAGGCCATTGCCCGGGAAGCCGGCGAGCGCACCAAGATCGCGGTCTATTCCAACGAGAAAAACATTGACCCGGTCGGCGCCTGCGTCGGTATAAAAGGACAGCGCGTGCAGGCGATTGTCAGAGAGTTGCGGGGGGAAAAGATAGACATTATCGAATGGTCTTCCGATCCGGTTGTTTTCATCAAAAATTCTCTAAGCCCGGCTGAAATCAAGCAGGTTGCCATCAATGACAAGGAGAAAAGCGCCCAGGTCGTTGTCGAGGATTCCCAGTTGTCGTTAGCTATTGGTAAAAAAGGGCAAAATGTGCGCCTGACCGCCAAGCTTACTACCTGGAAGATTGATATCATTAAGGAAGACGCCTTTAAAGCCCAGGAAAAAAGCAAGCTGGACAAGATATTTTCTTCACAAAGCGATGGCGATGAACTTACCAAGGCGTTGGATGGTATAATAAGCGAGAAGATGATCGCGAAGTTAACCGCGGCTGAAATAAAGACCACGCAGGAAATCACCGAACTGGGAGCAAAAGGATTGACGGGGATTCCCGGCATTGGTCCGAAAACAGCGGAAAAAATATTAGCGGCAATAAAGTAAGTTAGGGTGCGTTACGACCAGGTGTTAAGGCTGGTATCAGACCTGTGCGCAAAAGGATAGCCGTTTGCCATGGGTGTGGTCCCTTCGGAAAAAGATCGCAACCCGCTCTAGTAAAAAGGGGAATCGTTGGTTTATGCCAAAAGTAAGAGTCTATCAATTAGCCAAAGAGTTGAATCTTTCAAATAAGGAACTAATCGAACGCCTTCGGGGGCTGGGGGTCGAAGTGAAGTCCCACTCCAGTTCGATCGAAGAAGAAATCGCCACCCGGATCAAAGACTCTTTAGCTCCCAAGAGCGAGGTCTCAAAACCCCAGCCAAAACAGCCGGCGCAACCTGCCCCCCTGAAAAAAGCCAAGCCTAAGCCCAAGACGGAACCTAAACCGAAGCCAAAATCTAAGCAGGCAGAAGCATCAGAACCGGAAGAAACGGAGACAGGTAAAGGGAAACTGGTTAAACTGCCCGATTCGATAAGCGTCGCCGAACTGGCCGCGAAAATCAATATCAGCGGCAGCGAGTTGATAAAGGGGCTGATCGCTGAAGGACAAATGGTTACCCTCAACCAGTTAATACCGTATGAACTGGCTGAGGAACTGGCCGCCAAATTGGGCTATCGCGTTGAGAAACTCGGTCTCTATGGCGAGGATGATCTGGAGGAGGAAGTCTACGATGCCTCCCAATTGTTGGGCCGGGCTCCGATCGTAACGATTATGGGGCATGTTGATCATGGTAAGACCAAGTTGCTGGACACTATTCGCGACAGCGACCTGATCTACAAGGAAGCCGGCGGGATTACCCAGCATACCGGCGCCTATCATGTGGAAACCGGCAAAGGACATATCGTTTTTCTGGATACGCCCGGACACGAGGCTTTTACCGCCATGCGGGCCAGGGGCGCCCAGGTAACAGATCTGGTTATTCTGGTCGTGGCCGCCGACGACGGGGTCATGCCGCAAACAGTTGAGGCTATTGATCACGCCAAAGCCGCCGGCGTCCCGATTGTGGTGGCGATAAATAAAATAGACAAGCCGGAAGCCAACCCTGATAAAGTCAAGCAACAGTTGACGGAACATGACCTGCTTGCCGAAGAGTGGGGGGGAGAGACCATCTTTGTTGAAATCTCCGCGAAAAACAACACTAATATTGGGGAATTGCTGGAAATGATCCTGCTTCAGGCCGAGATGCTTGAGTTGACCGCCAATCCCAATGTTCTGGCCAGGGGCACAGTTATTGAGGCCAAGTTGGATAAAGGACGGGGAGCGGTCGCCACCGTGTTAATTCAGCACGGCAAACTTTCCATCGGCGACGCGTTCGTGGTTGGTAACTGTTATGGCAAGGTGCGGGCTATGTTCTCGGATCGCGGCCAGCGCATCAAAGTTACCGGGCCGGCTACCGCCGTTGAAATCCTGGGCTTTAATGGCATACCGCAAACCGGCGATACCTTCCAGGCTGTCAAAGACGAAAAAACCGCCCGGGATATTGGCCGGCGGCGACAGGAAATTGATCGTGACCGTAACCGCCGTCGCACGCCCCGGGTCACCCTGGAGGACTTGTTTAATCAAATAGAGTCGAACCTGATTAAAGAATTAAACGTAATTTTGAAAACCGATGTGCGTGGTTCCGGCGAAGCGATTATTAACAATTTCGCGAAGATTAAAAGCGCCAAAGTCAAGATCAACATAATCCACAGCGGAGTGGGGGCTGTCTCGTCTTCAGACGTGATGTTGGCCGCCGCTTCGAACGCGATTATTATCGGTTTTCACGTTGACGTCGATTCAGAAGCTGTTGAGCTGGCCAAACGGGAAGAAGTTGACGTAAGGCTTTATGACGTCATTTATAATATCAATGATGACCTGGTTAAGGCGATGGAGGGCTTGTTGGAGCCAACCTACGAAGAAGTCATCACGGGGCACGCCGAGGTGCGGCAACTATTCAAGGTGCCTAAGATTGGCGTGATCGCCGGTTCTTATGTGACCGATGGTTATTTTAACCGTAATTCGCTGGTACGGGTAAAGCGAAACGGCAAGGTGCTTTTTGAGGGAAAACTTCTTTCCCTGAGGCGGTTTAAAGAAAGTGTTAAAGAGGTTAAAGCCGGGCTTGAGTGCGGTATTGGCGTTAATGGCTTTACTGATCTTGAAGAAGCCGATATTATCGAAAGTTACCTGTTAAAAGAGGTTGCCGGGCAGTTGTAAACAACCCGCTTCTTCATGAGCGTGCGTTTATTTCCCACTTCCCTGCCAGAGAGGCGGCCGCCAACATCAGGTGCGCGGTCCCCCGCCTATGCTGGTCAAATCAACCAAAGCGAAGCAACCTTTTCATGCAAGTAACGTTCAGACATAAGGTTTTGGCTGAACCGCCGAACTTTTTTTATTAAAGCGGGGCGAAATCCTGACACAAGAGAAGGAAAATGAAAAAACAACGGCTATCAAGAGTCGGGGAAATGATTCTCCAGATAATCAGCGAATTGATCCGGGGAAGTTTGAAAGACCCCCGCATAGGCTTTACTACTGTTACCCGGGTGGACCTGACCCCGGACCTTAGTGATTGTTTCGTTTATGTCACCACTTTTGGCGACGACAAAGCCCGGGAGGAAAGCTTGCTCGGGTTGAACAGCGCCGCCGGTTTTATCCGCACGCGGCTGGCGCGGGAAATGAAATTAAGGAAAGTGCCCAAGTTGTTTTTCAAGGAAGATAAACAGCAACAGCGCGCTGATCATATTTTCAAGGTGATGGAAGAGATCAAGCGGGAAGAGATGAAAGAGGATGGCGGCGATGAAGACGAAACTTCGGGAAGTTAGGGAGCAAATCCTGGAGGCGGAGCGCATCGCGGTAATACCTCACAGCAACCCGGACGGGGATGCCGTTGGCGCGTCCCTGGGCCTGTCGCTGTTTTTAACGCGGGCCGGCAAAGAAGTGGAAACGATTTTCCCCACACCGCCGCCTGAACATTATCGTTTTCTCGAAGGACTGGATGAACTGCTGGTAAAGCAAGAGCTTTCCCCCGCTGTCGATTTGGTCGTCTTTCTGGACTGCGCCAACCCTGACCGCTGTCTGCCCTTTAAGTTGCCGGCCGGTTTCAGCGGTCAGACGATTAACATCGACCATCATGAGGATAACAATCATTTTGGCAACCTGAACCTGGTTTTGCCTGACGCTTCAAGCAGCGGGGAAATCGTTTATCTCCTGTGTGAAGAGTTTGATGAAAAGTTAGCCGCCCGCGAAGCCGCGGCTCTCCTGGTCTCGTTATTGTCCGATACCGGGGATTTTCACTTCAGCAACACCTCGCCGCGGACCCTGCGTATTGCCGCCGCTCTGCTGGAAGCGGGAGCCGAGATCAAAAAGATTACCTACCGGTTGTTTGAATCCACTGTTTATCGTCGGGTCAAGTTGCTGGGTTTGGTCCTGGCGACTTTGGAAAAAACGGAAAATGGTGAGATCGTCTGGGTCAGAGTTACCAGAGAAATGATGAAAACTACCGGCACTGATTCCTCGGCGGTTGAGGATTTTGTCAACCAGATATCCCGGATTGAAGACGTCAAAATTGCCCTGCTGTTTCGGGAAGAGGCGCGGTTGATGACGAAAGTTTCTATCCGGTCGGTTGCCGGTATTAAAGCTAACAAAATCGCCGCCGGCTTTGACGGGGGCGGGCATGCCGCGGCCGCCGGGTGTCGTTTGAACGAGACTCTTGAGCGAAGCGTTCCCCTGGTTATAAGAAAGTGCGAGGAGGCCTTGGCGGGTTTTTGAATGGCTTAATCAATCTCATCAAACCGCCCGGCATAACCTCGCATAAGGCAGTTTTGAGAATCCGCAAGCTGGCGAAAGTGAAAGTCGGGCATACGGGAACTCTTGATCCGGCCGCCAGCGGAGTCTTGTTGCTCTGCCTGGGCAAAGCAACGCGTTTCGCCCGGTTTTACACCAATTATACCAAGGAATATGTTGCTACAATGCGGCTGGGCGTGGTCACGTCAACGGATGACGCCGAGGGTGAAATCCTCTCAAGCGTTACTGACATTCAGATAAAAGAAGAGGATTTGCCCGCGGTTTTCAGCGAGTTCGTCGGAACTCTTGAGCAAACCCCTCCCGCTTACTCCGCTGTTCATTTCCAGGGACAGAGGCTTTACCGGTTAGCCCGTCGGGGAGAAGAGGTTAAGGTTCCGGCCCGGTCGGTTTTGATCGCCGGTCTGGAAATTCTGGGTATCGCTTTACCTTATGTCTCTTTTAGAATCACCTGTTCCAAAGGTACGTATATCCGCTCTCTTTGCCGGGACATCGGGGTTCGTCTGGGCGTGGGAGCGCATTTGAGTTTCCTGGTGCGAACCAGGGTTGGCGGTTACAGCTTGAAGGACGCCGTGCCTTTAAGCGCTTTGACCAGCCGTCAGCGGATAAACGACAGCCTGCTGCCCTTAGGAGAAAACCTCAAAGAATTTCCTGCTCTCAGCGGCGCTGAAGATGCTATAATAGCTATCATCTGCGGCCGGGCTTTGGCTGAGAATGAAATATTAAATTTACCCGGTCCCTTGATCTTAAACCAGTACTACCGGGTCTTTACCCGGGAGGGTCAGTTTGTGGCGCTGGCGCAAGGCGATTACGATGATACCGGCAAGCTGGTATTAAAACCAAAGCTGGTATTAGCAGATTCCGGGCTGTAATAATAAGCGCGGATACGCTTAGAACCGGAACTTGGAGGACCGAACCACCAACGGCCTCTCGGTTTTCGGCGATTAAATATAGTAGGAGGTGAGTTGATTATGGTTCTGATCGCGGAGAAGAAACAGGCGATTGTGGAAAAGTTCCGCCGTCATGAAAAAGACACTGGTTCGGCGGAGGTCCAGATTGCTTTGCTGACCGCTCGCATCGAGTATTTGACCGAGCATTTCAAGCAGCATAAAAAAGACAATCATTCGCGTCGCGGTCTTTTGAAGTTAGTTGGCCAGAGACGTCGTCTTTTAGACTATCTCAAAGCGAAAGACGCTGATAGTTACAAGACCATTATTGGCCAGTTAGGCATCAGGAGATAAATAAGGAGAGTCTTAAATGTTAAACGAGATACGCGAAATCAGCGTAGATTTACATTCGGCGCCGATGACCTTTGAAACCGGTCGTATGGCCAAGCAGGCTAACGGCGCCGTTCTGGTAAAGCAGGGGGGCACCGCTGTGTTGGTCGCGGTAACCGCCTCCGGTTCCCCGCGGGAGGGGATTGATTTTTTCCCTCTTTCGGTTGAGTACCGGGAAAAAGCGTACGCCGCCGGAAAATTTCCGGGGGGTTTTTTTAAACGTGAAGGACGGCCTTCGTCAAGAGAAATTCTGACCTGCCGCTTGATCGACCGGCCGATCCGCCCACTTTTCCCCAAGGGATTTCGGAATGAGGTTCAGGTAATTCCGATTGTTCTTTCAACGGATAATATCCACCATCCTGACATCCTGGCGATGAACGGTTCCTCAATGGCCCTGGCCTTGTCGGATATTCCCTTTAACGGTCCCGTCTGTTCGATGAGGGTTGGCCGGATTAACGGGGAGTTTGTTTTCAATCCTACTTTCCAGGAAAAAGAGGAAAGCGATCTCGAATTGATCGTTTCCGGCAGCGAGGACGCCGTGCTGATGGTCGAAGGGGCCGTCCAGGAGCTTGATGAAAGCGTTGTTCTGGACGCTATCTGGCAGACTCATGAAGAAATCAAGAAGATGGTCGCCGTTCAGAAAGAATTCGCGGCCCGGTATGGCAAGGAAAAAATCGACATACCGGTCTTTGTTGTCGACGCGGAACTGGATCAGAAAGTGCGTGAATACGCGACCGGCCAGTTCAAGGAGATCTTCACCATTAAGGATAAGCTTGAGCTTTATCAGAAAAAAGCCGAGTTGGCGGAGCGGGTTGTGGAACACTTTGTCGAGCAAGACCCGGAATGCGGCAAGGAAGTCAAAAAGATCATTGGCGATATCGAGCGGGATATTGTCCGTAACCGCATTTTAACGGAAAACATTCGGACTGACGACCGGGCTTTGGACGAAGTCAGGGAGATCGAGTGCGAGGTGGGAGTTCTTGACCGGACTCACGGCTCGGCGCTTTTCACCAGGGGCCAGACCCAAAGTTTGGTGGCGATCACTTTAGGGACTTCTCAGGATCAGCAGAGAAAAGACAGTATCGAAGGCGAAGGTTTTGAACGCTTCATGCTTCATTATAACTTCCCTTCGTTCAGCGTCGGCGAGACCGGCCGCTTTTTTGGTCCCGGTCGCCGGGAAATCGGGCACGGACATCTGGCGGAAACGGCGCTTCGTCCCCTTCTGCCTTCGGAGGATGATTTTCCTTACACCATCCGCCTGGTCTCCGAGATTCTGGAATCCAACGGTTCCTCCTCCATGGCTTCAGTCTGCGCCGGTTCCCTGGCGATGATGGAAGCCGGAGTGCCTTTGAAAAAACCGGTCGCCGGCATCGCTATGGGCTTGATTAAAGAAGGCGAGCAATACGCCGTACTCAGCGATATCATGGGGCTGGAAGATCATTTGGGCGACATGGACTTCAAGATTACCGGCACTCAGGACGGGATCACCGCGATCCAGATAGACATCAAGATCAGCGGCCTGAGCAGAGAGATTATGCAAAAAGCCCTGGAGCAGGCGAAACGCGGGCGGATGCATATCCTGGGCGAAATGAACAAGGTTATCGAGGGAGCGCGGGACAATATCTCGGAATACGCTCCGCGCCTGATTTTGCTGACTGTTCCGGTGAGTAAAATAAAAGACGTGATCGGCCCCGGCGGTAAAACCATCAGGAACATCGTCGAGGTTACCGGCGTCAAGATCGACATCGACGATGACGGTAAGGTTCATATCGCTTCCGTTGACGAAGAAGCCGCCAAAAAAGCGGTTGAGATGGTCAAATGCCTGGTTGAGGACCCGGAGATCGGCCGTACCTATACCGGCAAGGTGGTGCGGATTTGCAATTTCGGAGCCTTTGTCGAGATTTTACCGGGCACTGATGGTCTGGTGCATATTTCCAAGCTGGCCCGGCGCCGGGTAAACACCGTGGAGGAAATCCTCACGGAAGGCGATATTATTCCGGTAAAGGTTCTCGATATCGACAAGCAGGGACGAGTCAGCCTCAGCTATATCGACGCTTTGGAAGAGCAGGCTAAAAAATAACGGCTAATAATATGTTCTATCAGCGGACGGTCCTGAGTAACGGGATGAGGGTCATTACTGAAAAACTCCCGCACGTGCAGTCAGTAGCTCTGGGTATCTGGGTCTATACCGGTTCCCGCCATGAGCATATCTCGGTGCAGGGGATTTCCCATTTCCTGGAGCACATGTGCTTCAAGGGGACTTCGAGCCGCAGCGCCGCTGACATTGCCCGGTTGATTGATTCCGTGGGAGGTAATCTCAACGCTTTTACCTCCCGGGAAAACACCTGTTTTTCCGCCCGCGTCATGGCTGAACATCTGGATATAGCGATTGATTTGCTCTGTGACATAGTCTTTCAGTCGGTTTTTGATCCTACGGAAACTGAGCGGGAAAAGGCGGTTGTGTATGAAGAAATCTCCATGTATGAGGATTCCCCGGAAGACCTGATACACGATTTGCATATTCAGCATTGCTGGCCCGATCATCCGCTGGGTTACCCGACACTTGGCAATCTGGAAACGATTGCCAAGTTCAGCCAGGATACCCTGAAGCAACACTTTTCGGCTCATTACACGCCTGATAAAATTGTCGTTACCGCCGCCGGCAGCGTGAACCACCAGCTGCTGGTCGAAGCGCTCTCGAAAAAACTGGGTTCCCTGCGAAGCCCGGGAAAGGAAGTCGCGGAGACTCCGCCGTTCATGCAAAGCGGCGGCCATTTCCAGCGGAAAGCGCTGGAACAGTTGCATCTCTGTTTGGGTACCCGGGGAATCAGCCGGGCGCATCCGGACCACTTTGCTTTCGTTCTTCTGAGTATAATTCTGGGCGGCGGGATGAGTTCCCGTCTCTTCCAGAGAATCAGGGAACAGGAAGCTTTGGCTTACTCGGTTTTCTCATATCTGAATGGTTATCGGGACGCTGGTCTTTTTGTTGTTTACGCCGGCATTGGCAAAAATAATTTCTCCAGGACGGTGAACATTATCCTGGAGGAATTTTCCCGGGCGAAAAACCAGACGGCGTCCACAGAAGAGCTTCAGCGGGCGAAAGAACAGTTCAAGGGTTCTTTTATTTTGGGCATGGAATCCACGGAAAACCACATGGGCCGCCTGGCCAAGCTGGAATTCTACCACGATCATTTTTATTCTGTTGAGGAAGTGATCGCCGAAGTGGAAAAAATTACTCCTGAGGAGATAAAGGCTTTGGCGAACAATTATTTCAGCTCTGAAAGCTTGACGCTGACTTGTTTGGGCGATCTGGCTGAACCAAAGGATTTCAAGTTGGACTGTTGATGGAAAAAACGAGTTTTACCAATAAACTGGAAGCGATTTCAGAAAAATATTCAGCTCTTTCAGCAAGGCTCAGTCAGCCTGAAATCCTGGCGGATCAGGAGCAATACCAGAAAATCGTCAAGGCCCACTTCGAGCTTGCCGCTATTGTGGAAACCTACCATGAATACCAAAAAATCGAAGCCGGATTAGCGGACGCTCATTCCCTGCTGAAAGACGAAAGCAAGGATAAAGAGTTAATCCAGCTCGCCAAAGAAGAAATCGAGACTTTGGAAAACGAGAAAAAAGAGTACGAGGAGAAGCTTACTCTTTTGTTGCTCCCTAAAGACCCTCTTGATGAAAAGAATACCATCATTGAGATACGAGCCGGCACCGGCGGGGACGAAGCGGCCCTTTTCGCGGCGGAACTGTTTCGTATGTATTCCAAATACAGCGAACTGCGCAACTGGAAAATCGAGATAATTGATTCGCATACCACGGACATTGGCGGACTGAAGGAAATCATCTTCGCTATTGAAGGACGGGGCGCTTACAGCCGGTTCAAGTTTGAAAAAGGCACTCATCGGGTTCAGCGGGTGCCGGTAACCGAATCAGGCGGGCGCATCCACACCTCGGCCGTCACAGTCGCCGTTTTGCCGGAAGCCGAGGATGTGGAAATAAAGATTGACACCAAAGACTTACGCATCGATGTCTTTCGTTCCACCGGGCCGGGGGGACAGAGCGTCAACACGACTGATTCCGCGGTCAGAATAACCCATTTGCCCAGCGGACTGGTAGTGCAGTGTCAGGATGAAAAGTCTCAGCACAAGAACAAGGCTAAAGCGATGCGGGTCTTGCGGGCCAGGTTGCTGGAATTCGAAGAGCAGAAAAAAGCCAGCGAGCGGGCGCGGGACCGAAAAAGCCAGGTTGGCACCGGGGAGCGCAGCGAGCGTATCCGCACCTATAATTTTCCTCAGAACCGGGTTACCGACCATCGAATAAATTTGACCTTATACCAATTGGAAATAATCCTAGAGGGCAATCTGGACCCTTTAATTAACGCTTTAACCACCAGTGATCAGGCGGAAAAATTAAAGGCGGAAGTTACGTGAAAAAAAACTCTCTCACCATAGCCGAACTTTTAAACCAGGGCGCGAACTACCTGAGAGACCACGACTGTGACACCTCACGGCTTGACGCGGAGCTTTTAATGAGCCACCTGCTGAACAAGAGCCGCGAGGAGTTGTTCCTGCAGGTTGATCAAAGCACCTCCGAGGAAATTACTTCTCAGTACCAGAAAATTCTGGCCAAACGGGGTGAGGCGGTTCCGGTCGCTTACCTGTTAGGCTAGAAGGAGTTTATGTCTTTACCTTTCAAAGTTGACAGCTCCGTTCTGATTCCCCGCCCCGAAACAGAAGTCCTGGTGGAAAAGATTATCGAGAGATTTCAAGGCTCTGAAAGAGATTTGGTGGGTGTTGATATCGGGACCGGAAGCGGTTGCATCGCTGTCAGCCTTTGTCACTATTTACCAAACCTCAGAATGTACGCTACCGACCTTTCACTGCCGGCTCTGCGAACCGCTCAAACAAACGCGCGGGACCTGGGGCTTGCCGAACGGATTACCTTTTTCCGAAGTGAGCTATATAGCGGCTTCGGTTTCCATAAAATTTCCCAGGGAACAATTGATTTTATCGTTTCCAACCCCCCCTATATTCCCCGCGCGGAGATCAAGGCGCTGATGAAAGATGTTTTGAGGGAACCGCGCCAGGCCTTGGACGGCGGGAATGACGGGCTGGAATTTTACCGCCGGCTGATCCCGGGGGCTCCTTTCTATCTCAAGACCGGCGGAATCCTGGCTTTGTAGATTGGCAGCCGGCAGCAAGCTGAGATCGAAGCGATATTTGACGCCTGCGGCCGCTTTGAAGCCCCGGAGTTCTTTGCTGACCTCGCCGGGCACGTTCGCGTCGCGACCGCGGAGAAGAAAGATGGATAGAATTGTTATTGAAGGCGGCGTCCCGCTGAAAGGCGGGATCAATGTCAGCGGCTCCAAGAACGCCGCGCTGCCAATTATGGCGGCCACTCTTTTAACCGAAAACGGCTGTGAACTGACCAACGTTCCCGAACTGGTTGACATCGGCACCATGAGTAAAGTTCTCGAATCGTTTGGCGTTGAAATTTTCCGGGAACACAACCGGCTTAAAATAAACACCGCCGGGGTCAAATCCGGCGCCGCTCCCTACGACCTGGTGCGTACCATGAGAGCCTCTATTTGCGTGATGGGGCCAATGCTGGCCCGTTTCCAGAAAGTGGTCGTTTCCTTGCCCGGCGGTTGCGCTATCGGCACCCGGCCGATAAATTTACACCTGCGGGGTTTTAAGGCCCTGGGCGCGAAAATTGAGTTAGGCAACGGCTATATCGAAGCCCGGGCCAGAAAACTGGTGGGCGCGAAAATATACTTGGATTTTCCCAGTGTCGGGGCGACTGAAAACCTGATGATGGCCGCCTGCTTCGCTGAAGGGGAAACCGTAATAGAGAACGCCGCACTGGAGCCGGAAGTCGTTGACCTGGCTAATTTCCTGAACAGCGCCGGTGCGAAAATCAGCGGCGCCGGTTCGAGCACAGTCAACATCCAGGGCGTAAATAAATTATCCTGTCATAAACCTTACAAAATCATTCCGGACCGCATTGAAGCCGGCACTTATATGGTAGCAGCCGCGATTACCGGCGGCGAACTGGTAATCAACGACATTGTAGCTGAACATTTAGATGCACATATTAACAGCTTAAAAGAAGCGGGCGTCGAAATAACTCCCGCCGGACGAGGCCTGAAGGTCAGTTTACCTGACGGGCGGCATCCATTGAATCTTAAAACTCACCCCTACCCCGGTTTCCCGACGGATCTGCAGGCGCAGATGATGGCTATGGCCAGCGTTACCAAGGGCACCAGCCTGATTACCGAGACTATTTTTGAAAACCGCTTCATGCACGTAGCCGAACTGAACCGATTGGGGGCGTCAATTAGTATCAATGATAAAATGGCGATTATTGAGGGCGTTGATCACCTGAGCGGCGCCCAGGTAATGGCGACCGACCTGCGCGCCAGCGCCGCCCTGATCCTGGCCGGTCTGGTCGCCCGGGGAAAAACGTTTGTTCGCCGGGTCTATCATTTAGACCTGGGATATGAGAAAATAGAAGAAAAACTCGCGGCGGTTGGCGCCCGAATATTTCGTGAAGGAGAGTAGAGTTCTGCTGACTATAGCTTTGCCGAAGGGTAAATTAGAAGAACTATCCCTGAGCTTACTGGAAAAAATTGGCGTTTCCGTTAAAAAAGAGCGGGGGCGGCAACTGATTTTCCAGGATGATGACCAGACCTTTCGCTTTTTAACCGTGCGGGCGACCGATGTGCCGGTTTATGTCGAACACGGGGCCGCTGATCTGGGAGTTGTCGGTCAGGATATTTTAACGGAACAGGAGCCTGATGTTTACCAGCCCCTGGATTTACGGTTTGGTTACTGTCGGCTGGTTGTCGCCGAACCCAAAGAGAGGACAATTACTCCCGGCAGCTTGCTCAGGGTGGCGACAAAATTTCCCCGGACCGCTGAAAAACATTTCCAGGGCAAGGGACAGTCGGTCGAGATCATAAAACTCTACGGTTCGATTGAGCTGGCTCCCCTGGTTGGCCTCAGCGATCAGATCGTCGATTTGGTTTCCAGCGGCCGCACTCTTCTGGAAAACGGTTTGGTGGAGGTGGAGACGATTCTCACTTCCACCGCGAGACTGATAATTAACCGGGCCAGTATGAAAACCAGGTATCACGAAATAAAACCGCTTTTGCGACAACTAACGGATATTGATCGGGGAGAAGTTGCCAGTGCGTGAAAAATCGATTTCATCATTAGATAATATAAGCCGGGAAGAACTGGTTGGCGCTCCTCCCGGCGGCGCGCCCGCCGGCGTTGAGGAGAGCGTCAGGGAAATAATTGACGCTGTCAGGCAAAAGGGCGACCAGGCTCTTTGTGAGCTGACCGAGCGTTTTGATCGGGTAAAACTTGACGCCGGGACTCTCCTGGTCAGCGAGTCGGAATTTGAACAGGCTTTCGCGGAGGTCAGTTCGACCACGGCTGAAGCCATCAAACTGGCGATCGCCCGGGTGGAAGCCTTTCACGCCCGGCAGAAACAAAATTCCTGGATGGAAACCGGCGAACCGGGCGTGCTCTTGGGGCAACTGGTCAACCCGCTGGAAAAAGTCGGCTTATACGTGCCCGGCGGCAGCGCTCCGCTGGTCTCAACGGTCATCATGAACGCTGTGCCGGCCATTAAAGCCGGCGTACCGAAGATTTCGCTGGTCACCCCGCCCGCCAATAATGGGCGGATCAATCCGGCCCTGCTGGTCACCGCGAACCTGCTGGGCCTGAAAAATGTTTACAAAGTAGGCGGCGCGCAGGCGGTCGCGGCGTTGGCTCTGGGGACGGAGAGCGTTCCCAGGGTTGATAAAATTGTCGGTCCCGGCAACATCTATGTCGCCACCGCCAAGAAGCTGTTGTTTGGCCTGGTTGGCATTGACATGATCGCCGGCCCCAGCGAGATCCTGGTCCTGGCGGATCAGTCGGCCAAGCCGGATTTCGTGGCCGCTGACCTGTTGAGCCAGGCGGAACATGATCCGCTTAGCGGCTGTTATCTGGTCACGGATTCAGAGGAACTCATCAAGAAGGTCAAAATCGCGCTGGAAATTCAGCTAAAGGATTTAGAGCGGGCGGAGATCGCCAGGGTCGCTTTAAAAGACCATGGTCTGATCGTTAAAGTAAACAACCTGGAGGACGGCGCCGCTGTCAGCAACATTATCGCGCCGGAGCATCTGATTGTTGAAGTAGCTGATCCCTGGGCGATTTTGGGGCGTATCCGCAACGCCTGCGCAATCTTTATGGGACACTTTACGCCGGAAGCGGTAGGTGATTACCTGGCCGGTCCCAACCATGTTCTGCCAACCCAGGGAACGGCGCGTTTCTTTTCCCCGCTGGGGGTTGACGACTTTGTCAAGAAATCAAGCTTGTTGTCGTTCACGGAGGAATCGCTCTCGAAGCTAAGCGCCTCTGTTCTGGAACTGGCCAGCATTGAGGGCTTAACCGCGCACGCCCGTTCAGTCAAGGTAAGAACTCAAATAAAGGAGTGATATTTATGCGTAGCGCTTCAGTTAACCGCAAAACCAATGAGACTGATATCAGCCTGGAATTGACCTTGGATGGCAACGGGAAGTACGATATTGATACCGGCGTTCCCTTCTTTAATCATATGCTGGAGCTGTTTACCCGCCACGGTAGCTTCGACCTGAAGCTGAAAGCCGTAGGGGATATCGAGGTGGACCTGCATCACACGGTTGAGGATATTGGTATTGTCCTGGGGCAGGCTTTTACCCAGGCGCTGGGTGACAAAAAGGGGATTAGGCGTTACGCGAACGCTTTTATCCCCATGGACGAATCTTTAGCCCGGGCGGTAGTGGATATCAGCGGCCGGCCTTTTTCCGTGTTTGACGCCAAGCTGCCGAGAGCGAAAGTCGGTCAATTTGAACCGGAACTGGTTCGGGAGTTTTTTCAGGCTTTTGTCAATCACGCCCGGCTGACGTTGCATCTGAAGCTGGAATACGGCGATAATACTCATCATGTGATTGAAGCGTTGTTCAAGGCTTTTGGCGTCGCTCTCTCAAAGGCGGTACAAGTAAAGCCCGGCGTTCAGGAAATTCCCTCAACCAAAGGCCTCCTCTAGCACAGGCTTACAGCCTGAGGAAATATCGCTTCGCGCAGGACTGCGTCCTGTTTTGATTCGCTTTGCGACTTCTAACACCGCCTCGCAAACCTACGGTTTGATCAAGTAGGCCTTCGGCGCTTTTAACCCTGCCTCGTAAAAGTACTCGGCTATGTATTGGGTAACGCGAAAGCGAGCAATTTTTTGCGAGTGATTTCGAAGGAGCCGAAGGCAAACATCCTCAGGTCGTAGACCTGTTGCGAGTGATTTTGATGTGCCGAAGGCAAGCATGGTCAAGCGGTACGCTTGTAGGAGAAACGGTTGATCCAGCCTCGTAAATCATATTCATTAAAATTATCCTGGCGGCTGTTTTTAGCCAGTAGCGCGTTGTTGGCGTTAACCTTTGTTTTTTGCGTCTTCCCCTTAAAAAATTATGATATTTTCTGGCACATTAAAGCCGGCGATCTGATTCGGGCGACCCGAACTCTGCCGACCCACGATATTTTCTCTTTTACCACTCCCAACCTGAAATGGGAGCTTAACAGCTGGGGCAGCGATCTCATCTTTTCAACCGTTTATCGTTATTTTGGCCGGGAGTCCGGGATCATCGTTTTCAAGGCGCTGATCATGACGCTGGCTTATGGTTTAATCCTGCTCACCCTGAAAAAACAGAACCGGCGTTCAATCATGCTGTTGCCCGGTTTTTGGCTTTTTTCCCTGATGGTCGGCAAGGAATCATACCTGGCGCGTCCTCAGATATTCAGCTACCTGTTCCTGGCCTTGTTTTATTTTCTGCTGGATTATTATCGGCGGGCGACTGCCAAAGCGGATTTCCGTCTGTTATTATTTTTCCCGCTGATTATGGGGGTCTGGTCCAACCTGCATCCCGGTTTCGCGGTTGGCTACCTGTTTTTATTTGTTTTCCTGATAACTGAGTCGATTAAGTACGGTTTGCGTAATGTTATCTATGACAAGTGGGGTATTGAGAGGCTGTTGACCGGTTCCAAGTTGCTCTGGTTGTGGCTGGTATTTCCCCTGGTAATTTTAGCTACCGCCGCCAATCCTTTTGGCGTCAAAACCCTGCTGGCCCCGTTGCGGCTGTTTTTACCGGGCGCTCAAACCAACTGGATTCTGGAATGGTCGGCTCCGGGTATTATTGATGAACCGGTATTTTTCGCCGCCTTTTTTCTCTTCAGCGCGATCTTCCTGGTTTCCTTTTTCCGGCTGGATCTAAGCGATCTGGGGATGATTGTCCTGGTTTCAGTCATGTCGCTGGAAGCCAGGCGTTGCATTTCCGACTACGCCATCATCATCCTGCCGCTCTCCTATCGTTATCTTGATATTGTAATCTGGAAGCTCAAGGGCAAAAAAGCAAATACGGCCAACCGTTTTTTTATGCTTGGAGGCTCAAGCCAACCCTTGCTGGCGACCGCTTTTACGCTGGGCGTTATCATCGGTCTGATTTATTTTGGCGGCGGTTTGAAGACCAGGATGAACCCGGACCGTTATCCTCAGTACGCCGCGGACTTTATCATCAATAATAATATCAGAGGCAACCTGTTTAACACCTATCGCTGGGGCGGTTATTTAATTCACCGGTTGTACCCCAGGGTGAAGGTGTTTGTAGACGGTCGTTTGCTCAGCCGGCGGGTCTTCAAGGATTATGTGGACGTGGCGCGGGTCTCACCGGATGGGCGGCGGATTCTGGATCTGTACGGGGTAAACATTGTTTTGACCAGTTACTGGTACGAGACCGGCCAGCGTTATTACCTTAATGATGATCTGCAAAGAAGCCCTGACTGGGTTCGGGTTTTTGATGATAACAAAAGTTTGGTTTTCTTGAGGAACATTCCCGAATTCAAGCTGTTGATTGACAAATACGCTCCTTATTACCGGCGGCAACTGCGAATGCGGAGCCCTCACCGAATTCCCACCGGTTAATTATCGCTGTCGCCTGATTTTCTTAAGCTGTCTGGTTCAGGTTCATTTTCCTTGACATCCTGATTTCAAAGGGATATGATTGGACAGGAGCAGACAAGCGTGGACAATTTAGTCTGCGAGAGGGCTTTTGGGGTGTCGTTATTAAGCATTAAACAGGTCGCGAAATACCTGGGTGTGTCGGAGAAAACGGTTTATCGTCTGGTGAAAAAAGGGGAAATCCCGGCCATTAAAGTTGGCAACCAATGGCGTTTTAACCAACAGGAAATTGATGGCTGGCTGCGGCTGGAGAGGCCGGAAGCTTACGTGGCCGAGCATTTCGACGAGTTCTTGCCTGAAAGCGATTCGCCGTTATTAATCTACAGCCTGTTGAAAAAAGACGGCATGTTTTTTGGTATTCCCGGCAAGACCAGGGAAGAGAGTCTCCTGAATGCGATCAAGGTTATCAAGCTGGACTCCCAGATCAATCGCGACGAGCTGTTATCCGCCTTAATTGACCGGGAAAGGCTTTGCTCGACCGGTATCGGGCAGGCTATCGCCTTGCCCCATCCCCGGCATCCCCATGAATTCAAATTCACCTGCTCCAGGATGTTCCTGTTCTTTCTGGAAAACAAGGTTGATTTTGAGGCTATTGACAACTTGCCGGTGGACAAGCTGTTTTTTATTTTCGCCAGAAATATTATCGAGCATCTCCATATCCTGTCAGCCTTAACCAGGTTGTTTCATGAAAAAGAGTTTCGACAGCTTTTAGAGACTTCAATCAATCCCTGGGAAGTTCTGGAAAACATTAAGCAAATAGAAGGCAATCTGGCCTTGAAGGTTCTTTCAAACCATGTCAAGTAAGACCTCCGAATTAAAATCCCGGCGCTTTGGAACCTTTGGCGGCGTTTTTACCCCGAACGTACTAACCATCCTGGGGGTAATTTTATTTCTGCGGGCCGGCTGGGTGGTTGGCAATACCGGTCTTTTGGGCGCCCTGCTGATTATAGTCATTTCCAACTTTATCAGCCTTTCCACCGGTCTGTCCCTTTCCGCGATCGCGACCAACATGGATGTTAAGGCCGGCGGTAATTATTATATGATTTCGCGTACCTTGGGGCTGGAAGTGGGAGGCAGCATCGGTATCCCCCTGTACTTTTCCCAGGCCCTGTCGGTCGCTTTTTATGTTATTGGGTTTACCGAGGGGTTGCGCTGGGTTTTCCCCCAGCTTAACCCAATTCTGACGGCCTCCATTACCTGCACCATCTTATTATTTATCAGTTTCATCGGCGCCGACCTGGCTCTGAAGGTTCAGTATTTTATCCTGGCGGTCCTGTGTTTATCACTCGTTTCCTTCTTTGCCGGCTGGACCGGCTCTCAGCATACTATCGTGTTCTGGAACCAGAGCAAAGTGGGGTTCTGGCCGGTGTTCGCGGTGTTTTTCCCGGCGGTTACCGGCATCGAGGTCGGAGTCAGCATGTCCGGCGACCTGAAAGACCCCCAATACAGTATCTCGCGGGGCACGCTGATGGCGATTGGCGTTACCTTCCTGGTCTACGTCGCCCAGGCCGTCTGGCTGTCCCTGAACGCTTCGGGGGCGGAGCTGAGCCGGAATTTAATGGTCATGAAAACGGTCGCCCGCTGGCCCAGGCTGATCAACGCCGGTCTCTGGGCCGCCACGATTTCTTCGGCTTTAGGCTGTATTGTAGCGGCTCCCCGTACCTTGCAAGCCTTAGCGCTTGACAAAATCCTGCCCGGCTTTATCGCTAAGGGCAGCAAGCGCACTAACGAACCCCGTATCGCTATCATCATAACTTTCATTATCGCGGAGGCTTGTATTCTCCTGGGCGGGCTGGACACGGTCGCCCCGGTCATCACCATGTTTTTTCTGAATACTTACGGCGTGATAAACCTGTTGGCCGTGCTTGAAAACCTGATCGGCAACCCCAGTTATCGTCCCCAGGTAAAAGTACCCTGGTTAATATCTTTAGCCGGGGCCGTTGGCTGTTACGCCGCGATGTTCCTGATTCACGCTCCGGCGACGATCGTCGCCATCATCACCACCCTGTGTCTCTACGTATATCTTGGTCGTAAGGATATCCAGTCGACCTGGGGGGATATTAAAAGCGGGATCTGGTTTTCCCTGGCCCGCTTCGCTCTCCTGAAGCTGGAAGATTCCGAGTTGTACCCTCAAAACTGGCGACCCAACATTCTGGTTTTTTCCGGGAATCACAAGACTGGCCGGCATTTAATCTTTTTCGCTCACTGGCTGGGCAAGAAAAAAGGTATTGTCAGTCTCTACCAGATGATTTTTGGCAACAACGATTTCATCCTGCGCCATTCCGCCACCGCCACCAAAATACTGAACAACTTCATCTCAACCAACAACCTGCCGGCCTTAGGTCATGTGTGTATCGCGGAAGATTTTCGCAGCGGCATAAAGCAAGTTTGCCAAACCTCCGGCATGGGCCGCATGCAGTCTAATTTGGTATTGTTGGGCTGGTGCAAGAAATCATCGCGGGAAATAGAGTTCGCCCGCTTAATCAGGGATTTGCATTACCTGCAAAAGAGCGTCCTGATCCTGAATATTCCCACCGAAAACGCTTTTGGCAACTACAAGCGGATTGATGTCTGGTGGGGGGGGATGCAGAACAATGGCAACCTGATGATCCTGATCGCCTATCTGATTTGTCAAAATTCGGAGTGGCGGGAATGTGAGATTAATTTAAACATGATTATCGCCAAAGAACAGGGCCGGGCGGCGGCGACCACCAATCTGAAGAAAATTCTTCAGGACGCGCGTATCGAAGCTAACGTAAACGTCTTTGTCCAGGATTCGCCCAAAGTAAAAGTGCCCTATCTGATAAGAAAACACAGTCAGGACGCGGACTTGGTCATTTTGGGAATGCGCTTGCCGGAGGAGGGTCAGGAGGAGGCTTTTATTGAGCGTATGATTCTGTTTTTGGCTGGCCTGCCCACGGCGCTGCTGATCAAGAGCGTCGAAAACATCGAGTTGACGACTTGAAATCGAGAGGAGGGCCAAAGAATGCTGTTAGTGATACTGCACAATGACCGCAATTACCTGGAAGAGGTCCGCTCTGTTATTAAAGCCAAAGGCTTGACAGACATCTTGATTTTGGAAGAACGGGGGTTCGCTAAATCTTTTTATGGGGTAAAAAACAACCTTTTTTTCGGCCTTAGTCATCCAGACGACACGAACGAGTTTAACTGTGCTTTGGTGGCCGCGGTTCCGAAAGAGCAAAACCTGGAATGCTGGAGTAAAACCATCCAGGAGGCCTTGCGTTTTTATCCTTCGGATCAAAAAACGCTTATCTTTACACTGCCGTTTGGCAGCATTGAAAATATGATGAAACAGAGGAGAAAACATGATGGATCTGAGTGAGTTAATTACTGAAGAACGAATCAGTCTGGACCTTTTGGCGACTGATAAAATCGCGGTTATCAAGGAAATGATCGATGTTTTGGGTAATCATGAAAGAGTTGTGAATAAGGCGGAGCTGTTGCTTTGTCTTCAGGAAAGAGAGAAGCTTGAGAGCACTGGTATTGGAGACGGGATTGCCCTGCCGCACGCGCGAACAGATCTGGTCAAGGAGATTATGGTGGCCTTTGGTCGGTCAAAACAAGGCGTGGAGTTCGAATCGCTGGACGGTAAACCGGTGCATTTGTTCTTTCTTATTGTTTCCCCAAAAGAAAATTCCTCAAAGTTGATGCAGGTGCTGGCCAAGCTTTGCCGGCTGTTAAGAGATGATGGTTTTCGCCAGGCGTTGCTTTATGCTGAAAGCAAACAGAAGGCGCTCGAATTGATTCAGGAAAAAAATCTCTATTAAGATGATTTATTACTAAGCATGGGAAGGTTATATTGATTATTCAAATGAATGCTTTGCTGGTAGTTGGGTTGGCTACATTGTGTGGTTTGGCAATGGGCCAGGTTGTAACCAGGATGAAGTTGCCGGCGGTCACTGGTTATGTGTTAATCGGAGTGATTCTGGGAAAATCCATCTGCGGCGTTTTCAGTTCGGCAATGCTCGAGCAG
>JAJRWM010000060.1 GCA_024276815.1 bacterium | reverse complement strand
GAATGATAGATATGGGGAAGGTGCTGGAAAGAAGCGGGCCGTTTCACTTGCTTATCAGCTTTTTTTTCAGGAGTTTTATCGGGATTGAGCTGATGTTGACCGCTTCGGGAATAATGGAGGTCACCAAGCCCACCTTCGTGCTTTCCAGCAACAACACCAGATTTATGGTCGCCTGGCGGGCTTTCAGGTGAATTTCCTTGGGCACCTTGCCCAGCTTGTTAATCTTCTCCCGGGTGCTGTTGACAGTGGGATTTTTCCCGCCGGGATCAATAAAAATCAGCAGGCGGTCAACTAACTTTTTATCAATTCCGGTGACATTGATATCGCCTTCGATGTCTTCCGCGCCCTGTCCCCGGATATTCAGGTTGGCGGTAGTCAGATAGCTTTTTCCCCCTTCAGCCTCTTGACCGAAAGCGTGTTTCAGATCTATATTGGTTAAATTCGCCTTGACATGATACCGCAATAAACCGCCCGTGAAATCCGCGCCTAAGGAACCGGCAAGATCCCCGTCCCAAAACGTTCCCTTGAAACGCCCAACCCGGAACTGGTCGTTTTCCCATTTCACGTCCAGATCAAGATTGTTAAGCTCTGCCTGCCGGAAGCGAAACTGGTCAATTTTAAAATTGGACATCGGTTCCTTGTTGAGAAAATAGGTACGGAAAAGTTCGTAGCCCGAGGTTAAAGCAACCGGTTCGCTGGCGGTCTTTTCCAGGCTGAATCCCGCCTGACTGACTGGTACCGTGCCGGTGATGTTTCGCACGGATAATTTATCCTGATACTTGACGCTGACCGCGTTGGCGATAATTTCCCCCGCCAATCTCCAGTTCTTACGCGGCTCTTTAATAACGCTTAACGGCGCCTTTAACTCGCCCCGCGCCATAACGCCCGGGTAAAGCTCCTGGAACTGGTCAGTCCTGAAAACCAGTAGCGTCGCCAAATCACCATTATCTTTAGCCAAATCAAATTTTCCGGTTGCCTGGAACTCCAGTTCCTTGTCCGGGGTTCCAAGGTTAAACCTTGTCAGCTTAATCGTTTGGAAATCCGCTGAACTGATTAAGAAATCCGCCTGAGTCGCGGCGCCGGAGAAAACCTCGTTCCCTTTTATCCGGATACCACTGGCTGTAACCTTGCCGTTGACGCTGTTTTCCAGGCCCCGCAGGTCGAGCTGAACAAACCCCGTGAGATTACCGACCTCAGCCATATTTTTAAAGGAAACAGTTACCTGCTCAAAAGTATGCCTGACCCGGCCCTTAATCCGGCCTCGGGCCAATTCAGGTATTGAACCGGTAAAGTCCGCCTCCAGGGCGCCCTCGCCCGTGATTTGTAATTTGGGCGAGTCCCCGGTGGGTAAAAGAGACCGGAGTGCTTGATAATCAACTTTTCCTCGCTTGATGGCAACCGACACGAGCTGGTCGCCAAAGTCATCCAGGTCGGCGTCCAGTTCGAACGACAACGACTTGCCCAGCGCGACCCGCCAGTCTCTGAAGCGAACCTGCCTGGCCGCCGGATCAAGTTTCACCTCACCGTTAAGCGCGCAGTTCTTAAGCGTAAACCGGGGCTTATTCAGGTTTACGTCGAAGCTTAACTGCTTCACCTTTGTCTGAAAAACTTTATGCTTCAGGTCGTCAATGTCTGACTGGAATACCAGCTTGCCGTTATTCAACGAGCCGACGTAAACGGTGAGGTCCTGCCAGCCAAAGACACCTTTAACCCTTCCCTTCCGGAAGTTCATCAGCGCCATTTTCAGACTGCCGTTAAGTGAGTTAAGCTTTGTCTTGTCAGCCAGGGTCAGCCCGGCGTCCTTGATTTTTATGGCGGCCGAAACCACCTCTCTGGCCTGCCGGGGATTTTTCTGGTCCGGTTTTTTCCGGTAGCTGGCTTTTAAACTCAAATTTCCTTGGCTTCCCGACAGTTTCGCCTTGGGCATCAGACGGAACAATTCAGCCAGCTCAAGCGAATCAGCTTGCAGGACAGCTTCAACTCGTTGGCCTTTTTCCGCTATTTCAAGCTGGTATTTCGCCGTGGCCGCTTTCGCCAGCGATATTTCCCCGGCTCCCGATATTGACGATGTTTTCCGGTTAGCCTCGCCGGAAAAAGTGAAACCAGGTTGTCCGACAGCGACTCCCCGCTTGAGAGAGGCGACTTCAGAAGCGCTGAGGCTGAGATCGCCCTTAAGTTTGTTCATTGGGGGATCGGATGAGGATATTTTCGCGAACAGCGCGATTTCCGGAACGCTCCATTCCTGAAAAGAGGCTGAATCGGCATTCGCTTGAACCGTAACGCTGGTTTTCATGTCAGGCGGTCGAGTCAACAAGGCGTCGAGATTAACACCCCTGATTGCCAGCGCGAGAGGGTTGTTTATGACCTTGCCGTGTTCCAGCAGCAAGTTAGTCTCACCCTGCCATTCCTTAAAATTAGTCAGACGCCCGCCGCCGGATATTCGGGCCTTGCCGCCAAGCTCCCAGTTCTCAAGGCGCGGAATAAACCCTTTGCTCCAGTCCAGAGCGGCCGCCAGCTCAATATTTGACGAAAAAGAAACCAGTGGTATTTTTTTACCCCATTGTTCAGCCGTGAAATTTCCGCTAAAGCTCAGAATCGGCAAAGCGTCCACTTGCAGTCGCCTGATTTCGGCACCGCCATTGATGAGATCAACCACTCCCCCCAGCCCGGTTTTCACCGTCAGGGGTGTTGTCCGTTTTTCCAGGAAGCACTTGCTGAAGCCCTTAATCCGGTTTTCCAACTTGAAGGTCAACTGGTTCCAGTCGCCTTCAAACGTCAGCCCGGCGTCAAGTTTGCCTTTGAGCTGTTGGGTTTTAAAGGCTGCCAGATCGATATTTTTGAGGTTCACTTTCCCGACGGCGTACAGGTCTTTCAGCTTTTCTCCGGAAAATTCACCGCTTCCGGCAATCACGCCTGATTGGATTTCCGCTTTCAGGGTGTTCAGATAGAAAAACAGCCGCTTATCTTTTTTCCGGAAACGACCGGCCAACTCCAGGTTGTCCACCCGGTTTCGTTCATACTCCGTTTTCCTTACGGTCATCTTGGAGTTTATGTCCACTTGGCCGCCAAGCAGTTTGATTATCGACCGGTTTTCCAGTCCGCTGATAGTTACCGGTTTATCTTTAAAGGTCAGGCTCGCTTTTTCACACCGCAGCTCCGCGTCAAGCCGCAAGTCTCCTGAAGCCGGCAGATTTTCGGCCCAGCCGTTCGCTGTCAGAATGTACTCCCCGCCAAGCCTGGTTCCCTGAGGGAAAAGAATTCGGAGGTAGTCGCTTAATTTTTCGCCGATAATTTTTGCCCGCAAGCTGTCGAGATATATTTTCCCGGGTTTCCGACCGTTCAGGCGCAGTTGGGAATTCAGCTCCAGCCAGTTGCCCAGCGTCAGATCGATTTTTTTCAGGTCAGCGGTCTGTTTTGTTAAATCCACCGTGCCCAGCAAGTGAAGGTTCAGGTCCTGAGGAGGCATTTTAGGATACATAACGTTCTTTTGCCGCAGGCTAATCAAAGTTTTAGCGCTGGCCGTCTCGCGCGATGGATGTGTGGGGGGGGGCGAGGAGTGCGGTGTTTTTTCTCTATCCATCGACGAGCGGTTTTTAGCGAAGTTTAGAAGAGCCCCCCTGGATTGCTTTTGCATTTGTTCGTTAAACGCTTTCGCCGTCAAGTTCTTGACAGCGATTTTTAAATCCTGGCTCAAAAACTGTTTTCGTTTAATCTTCAGTTGCCCGGCCAAAGACAGCTCGCCGCTCAACTGTTTCCGGCTGAGCAGGCTCAAGGAGAATCCCCGGCCAGTCAGGTTGGCGTTGAGTTCATCCTCTTCCGGGTTGTAAACGGCGGCGACTTCCAGTGAACCGTCGAGGATATTCGTGATCTGGATATCAGCCGCCACTTCCCGGGGGATTTTCAGGTCTTCCAGTTCAGTCCGGACGGTCAGGTTGAAATCTTTCGCTTCCCGTCCCTGAGCTTCGATCCGCTCAACAGAGGAGCGCAGGTTAACTAACGTCGTTGAAGCGTCAGCGGCTTTAAATTCAAGCCGGGAATGGAATCCTTCCAGTTCCAGTTGGTATGGCGGATAGGCCAAAGACGCCAGGCTCAGCTCAACCTGGCCGGAGGGCCGCAGGGTTTTAATTTTATAATCCGGGGTCAGCCCCAGAGCGAGTTGAAAATCGGCAAGATTAACCTTGCCCTTGGTAACGGAAGGCAGGATGATTTGCGACCATTTTTCCCTGATGACTTCGCCAAATTTCGCTAACAACGCCGACAGGTCAGCGTTCATCTCTTTAATCCGCAAATCACACTGAGGCTGACTATCCGGAAACGACATTTTCCCCGACAATTTCAGGTCAAGGAACTCACCCAGGCTGACAGCCAGCTTCTTAATGTCAATTTGTTTCCGCACGGGATTTACTTTAGCCTGCCACTCAAGATTACCTTTAAGGGAGGGATATCCTTCGATCTTCAAAGAAACAACGGCCAGGGACATTCCGCCCGTCAGCGTTTTCCCCGTTTTACTGCCGTAAATCTCTGAAGTCAAAGTAAAACCGGGTATTTCAATATCAGGAGTTTTGTGATCAGCCGGCAGGTACTGAAAGAAGCCGCTCTGTTTTTTAGTGGTGGATAAACCGGCCTGAATATTGGTTGGATTCGACGAGGTGAAATCGCTAATAATCAAGTCGATTCCCTTAAGGGTCAGTCGCCCGTTCTTTTCGACCTTAATCTCGATCTCGTTTACCGTTATCTCATCAAGGCTTACCGACATGAAACCGGGCCGTTTTTTCCCGGCCGGCTTTTTCCCTCCTGACGCTGGCATTAACCGGGCGAGGTTCCAGTTACCGGGACTTGTTTCTCTGAGATTGACGCGGGGATGATTAACCGTGATCCTGGTCAGGCGCAGTTTTTTCCTGAAGAGAGCGAAAACATCGTATTTCAGGATTAATTCATCAACCAAGACAGCGTCCGAGCCGGTTTTATCTTTGATTGCTAAACCCGTTAAGCTGACGCCCTGAAAAATTTTCAGCTTAAGCTTTTTCAACTCGACCTGGACGCCGAGCAAGCTCTCGACCTGCTTGATGACCTGTTTTTTAAAGGCCGGCGTCACGACATAAAGTTTTAGCGAGAAAACCGCCGCAACGGCCAGGATTATTATTACGAGCAGACAGAAGCCCAGGAACCTGCTCAGTCGGTAAAGCCCGCCAGCGATAGCCGGGGCCGGGCCGGTTTCCGCGATCTCACTCGGCTTATTTGTTTTCATAAACGCTCTTTAGCTTTTTTTGTTAATGATAGCACAAACAGCGGGCCGGTTGCCCTGGCTTTCCGGCTCACGGCTATTTACATTTTGAGCCGAATTTATTATAATCCTGAAGATTTATCTTTGTCTTTCACTGTTGTGAAATCGATAATATTGCTTGACAAAAAACATGTCGTGAGTATAAACATAGTGTAATACAGATAAGTGAGGTTGCTCTTGAAATTTCGTAAATATATCGCTTTATTGCTGATTCTGACCATGGTCGCCCCCCAGTTTGCTCTTTACAGCGCCGAAGAAGGTGAATATATCATCGGGCCGCTTGATGAGCTGATGATCCGGGTTGTCAATAATACTGAGTTCGATAAACAGGTGCAGGTAGCTCTGGACGGTTTCATCCTTTTCCCTCCCATCCAGGAAGCTATTGAGGCCAGCGGTAATACGGCCGACAGCTTGTCCCTGAAAATAAGTAATTTGCTACAAAAATTCATTTCCGGGGGCGCTCCCGAAGTGAAAATAAATATTCTCAAATATAACAGCCGCCGAGTTTCCGTTCTTGGTATGGTGCAGCAGCCGGGCGTTTACGGATTCGTCTCGATACCCAACATGATGGGAGTTCTGTTGCGTGCCGGGGGGCCTCTGCCGCAAGCCGCGTTAACGGAAGTGCGGGTGTTGAGGGGTGATAAGGATAATCCGCAGATCATAACCGTGGACGTGGCCAAGTTCCTCAAAAATGGTGATTTCTCCCTTCTGCCGCAACTGATACCGGGCGATGTCGTTTTTGTGCCGGCTCAAGTCCCGAAACCGGCTCAGCCTGAGGCAACCGTGTATGATACCACCGCCACCCGGGAGGAGGAGGAAGCCAAGGTGATACATATTCTGGGCGAGGTTTTCAAGCCGGGAAATTATCTGTTGCCTGAGGATAAAAAACAAATCGATCTGGTGGAGGCGTTGCTGGTTGCCGGCGGCGGGCCTAACCAGATTGCCGATCTGGAGCATATCAGCATTATCCGTCACAAAAGGGAGAATGATAAGGTCAATTACCAGGTGGAAGTCGTGGATCATAACAGCTATCTGGTAAACGGCGATCTGAAGGGAAACCCGCCCATTTACCCTGGTGACACAATCACTGTTCCCATGGCCAGTATTGACGGGCCATATTCGACTAACCGCCGCCCCAAGAACAAGATTATCTTTGTCGCCGGTGAAGTGTTGCGGCCCGGGAGTTACATGATTGAAGCGGATGATAATATCTGGAAAGCGGTTGCCTTGGCCGGCGGCCCCACCATCGAAAGCAATTTAAGGTCGTCATCGCTTGTCAGCCGGAATGCCAATGGTCAGGATTCACATGTGCCTGTAAATCTTGCCAAGGTGATAAAAGGCAAAATATCATCACCCATTTTGAATGACTGGGACACCATTATTGTTGGTCGGAAGAAGCATTTCTGGAGAGAGTTTGTCACTATCATTCGTGATTTGTCTTCCGTTGCGATCGCCTATGGCACAATCAGCCTGGCCGCCGAACAGGCCAAAACCAACGCCAAAAAATGAGGCCCAAGCTGGCGGGTCAGATTCATTCGACGCCGGCGTTGGGATTGAGCTTTTTCAGGAAGGGGGAAGTGGTTACTTTTCCGAGAGATTTATCATCGTTTTTATCGAAGATAGTGGCGTTGATTTTTCCCTGATATTTACTGCCCCAGTAGTTGTTGGGCATGGTCAGGTCCCGGGACTGGCGGTTTCCCAGCATCAGGTTATACTTACGGTTGTTATAGATATTATTATGGCGAAACTGGGAGAGGTCTTCGCTTCTGATGACGCAGAAAACGCCGTAATCATTGTTGGTGATATTGTTATTCCGGATTATGGACTGGCTGCCTCTTTCCTCGTAGCGGAGGCCATAGGTATTATCATAAATGTCATTGTGTTCCAGTGTGACCTTCGCGGTTGAGAAACGCATCCCGTCCTCATTATGCCGCAGTTGGCAGTTCTGGATTTCGGCGGCCGAAAAGTGTACCTGGATACCGCTTAAAGCATATTCGATTACACAATATTCCAGCTTGGTAAACTTGCTGAAATTGACCATGATAAATTTCCAGTCCCGCTTATCAGGATATTCTTCAGCGGAGGTAAAGATAATCGGCTGCTCTTTGGTGCCTATGGCGAGCAGAGCCCCTTCGACGATGATCTCGCAGTCGCCTATCGAGTCGCCGTCGATATCAATCTTGGGGAAGAGGATTTTCGTGCCCGGTTTGATGTTCAGCCGCGCGCCTTTTTTGACCACGACGATACCGCCGATTTTTTTGACTCCGCTCCAGGTGACCTCTCCGTCAATGACCTCCCGGGAAAAATCAGGCCGCGGTTCAGCCGCGTTTTTAAGATCAGCGCCCTGAACGTATTGATTGAGACAGATTAAACATATGAAAACAGCCAAGTTGAAAAATCGTCTCATGTCAGTATCCTAATATCGGTTCCACGACCAGGGTTATATTCTTCTTCGTTTCATTGGTCTCCAGTACTATCGAATGATCGGGAGTTTCTTCATAGCGACCGTATAGCTCGCCCGGACCGGGCGCGTCGCCATAAGCGTCTCTCGCGCCTAAAAAGTAGGTGCCCCCCGCTGGCAGATAAAGAATGAAACGGCCATCTTGTTGAGTTTCTTTTGACAGGTAGGGCGGCCGGCCATGGCTCATATTTTTATCAAGATATACAAAAGCGTACAACCCGCTCAGCGGTTTCCCTTTTTTGTCGACGATCCGGCCTTCAATTTTTGTGGTCGTAACTTCAAAGGCAAGCGATTCCCTGCCGATTTCCGCCGCTTTGGAGATGCAGTCAATTCGGAGGGAGGTAAATTCATCGAGAGCGGCGAAAACCGGGCTGCCCCCGTAATAGGCGTAGAGATCGCCGACCTGCACCGGACCGGCCGGCTGCCCGCTTTTACGCCGGCGGGCAACGACGTAATAATAACCTTCCGGCAGGGTATAAAAATAGAACTGCCCCTGTTTATTGGTCCGGGCAACCTGGAAGGCTTCTCCTTTGAAGTTGCCGGATTCATCCAGGTAGAGGTAGACATAGGCGTTTTCAACCGGCCGGCGGTTGTAGTAAACCACGCCCCGGAGTCCCGCCGCGCTGTCCAAGGGAATCTCTTGCCAGGTTACCCCGGGCGGGATGTCAGCTTCCTTTACCGTGTTGAGTCCCACCCACAAAAACCCCGGCTCCCGAATCCCAATCGGGTTGCCGCCGTAGTAGCCGTAGTAATCTCCCGGCTTCAAAGGCCCGAGCTTTTTGCCGCTCTGGTATTTACGGGCCAGTACGTAGTATCGCCCGGGCGGTAAGTCCAGCCGGTAGCCGCCGTCTGACCCGGTCGGTTCCGATATCCGGAAGGGCCGGGTACGAAAGCCGTCCTTAACCTCCCGGTAAACATAGACGTAGGCGTTCTCCAGTAAATCACCGTCGGAGACTACCCGCCCCTCGATTCCCATTCCCTTCGGGACGGCCCGAAAGGTTCCGCCCTTTCTGGGCGGCGGCGAGGCGCAGCCGGTGATAAGGAGTATCGTCAAGCTTATGAGTGTGGCGAGCAGTCGCTTCATGGTCTCTCCAGGGCAATATCAATTTTGCTGGGCGAAGCCGGTAAGACCTCTACCTTGTCCTGCAAATATTCCAAACCATCATAATTCCGGTAGGGCACATCATAAAAATCGATAATATTGGCCAGGTTGGCGTCATCTTTCTTATTTACCACCGGACCCTGGTTTTCGTGCCAATAATTATAGCGGGCATCGATAAATCCGGTCAGAGGTTTTTCCCCGGCCGTTCTCGAAAAACGCCGGGGCGCCCGGTTACGGCGGCTGGCCATATTTTCCGCTCTTTTATCCTGATTGGCGCGCAAGAATTTTTCGTAGTCGGTAGACTGGTGGTCGCCGGTCTCAATATCGATTTTGTTACCGCTAAAGTTATTGCGGTTAACGG
>JAJRWM010000059.1 GCA_024276815.1 bacterium | reverse complement strand
TTTGTATTCCCTGTACTCGGAGCCGAAACCTTTAAAGGAAGCCCTGAAAACAGCCGTCGAAAATTTGGAACGTTGCGCTGAAACGATTCTCTCGACTGTCAAAATCGGCAAACTAATCTGACAGGCCGGTGGGCCTGTTTTTTATGCCTTCGGCACACCACATCACTCGCAAACTGTTCTCTCGCTTAAGATCAGGTAATACTCAAGCAACCGACTGTTCGGGAGCAGTTTTGATGTGCCGAAGGCAAACATGGTCAAGCGGTACGCTTGGCTTGGCTTGACAAAGAATTTTTATGTGGGTACAATGGAGTTAGTTAAGCCAACAATCTGGAGCTGATATGCGCAAGCGGAAATGGATTTCTTACCTCTTGGTTTGTACCGTTCTTTCGATGTCTGCGCCCGCTCTGCCCGTTTACGCCGCTGAAAAAGCGAAGTTAGCGATTTATCCCCTGAACAGCCGCAGAGTCAATGATGACGCTTTGGCCACCGCCGAAAAAGCTTTGCGTGATTCGATTTCGGCTACGGATTCCTTTGACCTCCTGAGCCGTGATGAAGTGAATAAGAAAATCGGGCGCTCCGGGCTGGCTCCGGTTTGTGATACGGACGAGTGTCTGGCCGAGCTTGCGAAAACGCTCGATGTCGAACTGCTGGTTACCGGTAATATCAGTAAAATGGGAGCGATTTACCTGATTAACCTGCGTCTGTTTGACGCGCTTGCCGGGCAGACTATCAACAGTTCTGAAATGACCTGTTCGCTGGAAAACGCGATACTGGCTTTCGCCTTGAAAAACACCGGGAGCAACCTGGTCGATGTGGAACGCCCTGAACCTGTCCCACCTCCTCCGGTAGTCGCCGTAATGCCCACCGATATTGAAACTCCGGCCGCTGAAATTATTGAGGAAGGCCTTTTGCCCGAGCCGGCCGAAGGGACTGTTGAGTCTGCCGTGACGGAGCCTTTGGCGAAGGGAACCGCTGTCGAAGAGGAAGTATTGGAAGCACGAACGACGGACGCGGAGCCGGCACCTGAAATTCCCAAAGCAGTTAGCGTCGGCCCTCCAGAAGTAGCGTCTCCTTCTGGACCGGAAGCGGTAATCTCTTCACCTGAGCCGGTCGCAGAAGCCGGGGTCGGGAAACCGGTTGCTGATGAGAAAGTTGAAATCCTCTCGGCGGATGAGATAGAGGAACTGTTAGCCAAAGAGGGAATAGAGGTTGTTGAGGAAGCTGTTGACGAACCTGACGAAGTGGAAGCTGAAAAAGAGGTCGAAACTGTGGCCGCTGACGGGCAAACAGTTGCCGAACCGGTAGAGGCCAAACCGGCCGCCGCCAAGATCGCTAGTTACCAAAAAACAATAATATACAGTTCTCTAGGCGCGGTAGTTGTCGGCGGAGCGTTGGCCGTCAGCCAGATTTCCGAGGCGAACCGTAATTACGTCAAGGAAAGCGAAGAGATTGAAAATTCTGATGAGGCCAAGGCTTTTTTAAGCAAAGCCGAATCAGCCAGCAATATTGCCCGCGCGGGCATAGCCGTGGCCGGTATCGGGGTCGCCGTGGCGGTCTACGCTTACCTTAAGGGCGGCGAACCGAAAGCCGTCAATAATGCCTCAGCCAAAAAATACCTCCCCGAATTAAAACTCGCCTCCCGTAACCTCAGCCTTTCCTGGCGTTTCTAGAGCGTTTATCGTGAGCCGGCCAGCCGGACCCACAGGTCGGTTACTGCTCCAGGAGATATTTTTCTTTCAGACGATTCAGACCGTTGACAATGTTACTGGAGCGAACTTCAGCGATTCCGGGAACGGTGCCCATTTCCTTGATATCGGCTGACATGATCCTCTTGAAATCACCAAAATTACTGACGATCTGCTCTATTACCGGTTGCGGTAAATTAGGCAGCTTGTTCAATAGCCGGTAACCACGGGGAGTGATGGTTTTCAGACCGGTCTTTTCGGTCACGTAGCCAAAGCCCAGAACATTGGATATCGTGTTGATGTTCAGCTTGCCGGATTTGGATAATTCCGTAATCTCTTGATGAATGCTCTCCGGATTTACATTTTTACGCCGTTTATAATAATCTTTTATCAGCAACATCTCTTCATTCATATCGATCAATAATTCATTGAGCTGCATGGCAATCAGACGGCCTTCTTTTCCCAGTTCCATCACAAACCGGTTCACTTCACCGCAGATCCGATGGATCATCTCACCTCTCTGGATTGCCAGGGCTACGTCTGATATGGTCACGGAGTCATGAAATTCCTGGACAGTTAAATCCTTCATAACCTTCAGAAATACTTGCTGGAACTTGTCGAGAGTCTGCAAGGCCAGCGTGGCCTTGGCGATCAAAGTTACCGGGTCTTTCAAAACATACTTGATACGGTTAACGTAGATGGTCACAGAACTCCTTCTCTGCGATACGGCGATTGTGACAACCCCGGTTTGCTTGCTGATCCTCTCCGCCGCCCGATGCCTGGTGCCGGATTCAGAAGTATAAATATTGGTGCCCGGCTGCAAGGTAACATTCGCGAAAAGTATTTTGCCGGCGTCCTTGCTCAGGATAATCGCGCCGTCCATCTTGGTCAGTTCATACAGATGTGAAGGTATAACCTGGCGATCGATACGAAAACCGCCATCCTTGACTTTCATGACCTCTTCGTCGTCCCCGATGACTATTAACGCGCCGGTGCCGGCCGCTACTATGTACTCCAGGGCGTCGCGAAGGACAGTCCCGGGCGCGAGCATTTTAATGGTCTCAATAAACTTGATCTCATTCGGATCGTCTTTTCTTCCCCGCATTGAATTACCTCCCTCCTTTCAGGGTAATATCAATCGCCATTTCCAGGGACTTTACCGCTACAACTTCCAGCCCCTTCGGCGGTTTTATCTTGTCGGCGTTTACCCGCGGTATCACCGCTTTCGTGAAACCAAGCTTGGCCGCTTCGTGTAAACGCTTATCCAACTGGCTGATCCCCCGGATCTCTCCTCCGAGACCGACCTCGCCGCCAATTAACAAGTCCCGGGGCAACGCTACATCCCAAAAACTGGACAGCAACGCCAGGGCCAACCCCAGATCAATAGCGGTTTCAGCGCTTTTCAAACCGCCGGCCAGGTTGATAAAAATATCCTGACCCAAAAAGCTGACCCCTAATTTCTTTTCCAGAACAGCCATAATCAGGGCGACCCGCTTCGTGTCCGGCCCGATCAGCACCCTTTGCGCGTTGACATAGTTAGTGGGACAGACCAAAGCCTGCAACTCAACCAGAAAGGGACGACTGCCCTCAATGGTCGGCACCACCACCGAACCGCTTTTCTCTTCATCCCGTTGCCCCAGAAAAAGACTTGAAGGATCTTTAACTTCAACCAGACCAATATCACGCATATCGAAAACGCCAATTTCATTGGTCGAGCCGAAACGGTTTTTGACCGCTCTTAAAATACGATAGGTATGATTGCTGTCCCCTTCGAAATAGAGAACAGTGTCCACCATGTGCTCCAAGACCCGCGGGCCGGCGATCAGACCGCCCTTGGTAACATGACCGACCAGCAATACCGGTATGCCCAGCCTTTTCGCCTGATAGAGCAACCGGGCGCTGGTTTGCCGCACCTGGTTCAGACTGCCCGGGGGCGACGGCACCTCGGTATCGTACAGGGTCTGTATTGAGTCAACGCAAACCACGGCCGGCTTGAATTTCTCAATTTGATTTTCGATCAGCTCAACGTCTGTTTCAGAATAAAAATAGATTTCCGGAGAACGGATATCCAGCCGCCCGGCCCGCACTTTGACCTGCCCCAGAGACTCCTCGCCGCTGACATAGAGTATTCTTTGATTATCCCGGGCTAACTTCTCGGAGAGCTGCAAAACCAGCGTCGATTTGCCGATACCCGGTTCGCCGCCCAGCAACACCACGGAACCGCTGACCAGACCGCCGCCCAGGACCCGGTCCAGTTCGCTTATCCCGGTTTTCAACCTCTCCTTGACAACGATCGTCGCTTCCGTCAAGGATACCGGCCGGGAAACAACCCGCGACCTTGATACCGGGGATTTGGCCGAACCGGTAAATTTTTCCTCGACCAAAGTGCTACAACTCTGACAGCCGGGACACTTTCCCAGCCATTGAGCCGTCTCCAGACCGCATTCCGTGCAGTAAAACCGGCTTTTTTTCCTGGCCATATTACTCCTTGCGCAGCAACTTCCAGGGGTGAGCGTTGACATCCTGGATAAGTTTCTTTAAATCATCAAATATCTCTTTATCGGTCAAGAGACCGCCCAACGTGCCTTCACCTTTTTCAATTTTCTCGGCGATAATGCTGAGCTTACCCAGAACATCCTTGAGCTGGGAACTAATCGCGGCAATATTATCAATTGTACTCTGGATGCTTTTTCGACTGTTTTCAGAAATATTCTTCGCGTTAGCGGAAACCTTTTCAAAGTTTTCCAGCGCTTTCAGGATATTGGCTTGACTTCCACTGGTAATAGCGCTTAAGCTGTCGACAATCCCGCCCAGTTTCTCATGGTTATCGGACATCCAGGTATTCAGGGTGGTCGATACCTGTTCGAGGTTATCAACTGTCGGCGCCAGGCTGGTTTTCAAGTTTGCGGAAGCCACCGCCAGGTTATCCGTTATCGTCTTGACATCCTCACGATTATCAACCACCAGCTTATTGACGTTCTCGCCGAACTCCGTGAGAATAGCGACCACTTCCGCGCTGCCCTCCTTGATGGTGACAGAGGCCGTACTGAGATTAGCGACTGTTTTTCGGAAATCATCACGGTTTTCGGTCAGGATTTTATCCATATTGGCGGTTATCGACCGGGCGTTGTCCATGGTCTTGACAATGCTCTCTCTGGACTCGCTGACAATCTCGGCCAGTTCCCGGGTCAACTTTTCCGTATTCTTCAAATTGTTGGTAATCGCTTTTTTGGTTTCAACATCGCCGACAATCAGGTTGACCGATTTAATGACGTCTTTCAATTCTTTGGCGATATCGGCGCTGTATACCAGCAGCTCACCAATTTGCGGCGGATCAATCCCAACCAGTTCATCGCCGGGCTTCACCGTCGGTGATTCAGCGTCCCGGCTGATTATATTGATTACCTTTTCGCCCATCAAGCCCATAGTATCGATGGTAATCCGACAGTTGGAGCGAATGACGGCCTTTTGGTTAACCCATAAATTAAGACGAATCTTGGAACGATTTTCCACATAAATAAAATCAATGCCCGCGACGTCGCCAATCTTGATGCCGTTAAGATTAACCGGAGAATTAAGCGTAATCCCGTTGGCGTGATTAAATATTACGCTGAAATTGTATCCTTTGACGAAGAAATTGAAATCGCCAACATAAAATATGGCCAGCGTGATAACAACCAACGCCGTAAAAACCATCATGCCGACTTTTATTTCGTTATGTTTTTCTCTCATAGGCATCTTTAGTTTAAAGTGATTGGTCCTTCGGCCAGGCCGTTGATAAACTGCTGCACCAGAGGATCATCGGCCTTCTGAATCTCGTCGGGAGTCCCCTGGAAAACCACCCTGCCCTCGAACAGCATGGCCATACGATCCGCGATTGCATACGCGCTTTTCATGTCATGAGTAACGACTACCGAGGTTATGTCCAGCTTCTTGTTCAGGTCGGCTATCAACCGATCAATCGCGTCCGCCATAATCGGGTCCAGGCCGGTTGTCGGCTCATCGTAAAGCACGTATTCCGGGTTATGAGCGATCGCCCGGGCCAGTCCCACCCTTTTCTTCATACCACCGGAGAGTTCAGCCGGCTTTTTCCCGGCAATACCTTTCAAGCCGACCAGTTCCAGCATCCTGTCAACGGTATCATCTATTTTATCGTCTTTCCACTTAAGATGTTCTCTCAGGAAGAAGCCGATGTTCTCGCCCACGGTCATGGAGTCAAAAAGAGCGGCGCCCTGAAAAAGCATACCGACCCGGCTTCGAACCCGGTTCCAGTCAGTTTCATTGAACTGGCTGGTATCCTCGCCCTCAAAAATTATCCGCCCCTCGTCGGGACGCAACAAGCCGACCAGGTGTTTTAGTAAAACACTCTTGCCGCAACCGCTACGGCCAATGATAACCAAGGACTCGCCCTTTTCGATCTTTAAATCAACACCCCTCAAGATATCCTGCCCGGCAAAGGCCTTCCTGATGTTTATCAGTTCTATCACAATCAGCCCTCAATTTTGAAATTAGTTTAACATAAAAGCCCGGTCAGTAAAAACATTATCCCGACCACCCGGGGCAATTTTAAAAAGAAC
>JAJRWM010000058.1 GCA_024276815.1 bacterium | reverse complement strand
TGCTAGTGGTAAACATCGCGGTTTTGCCAGTTAAAAAGAGACGATTGAAATCAGGCGCCGTAATACATTCATCACCAATATAAATTTCCCCCCGGTAATGACTGGTATGCAAAAAATCATTGAGACGGTTGATCGCCCTGATAAAGGAGGATTTCCCGCAGCCGGGCGGGCCGATTATCGCGGTGACTTTTTTACGCGGAAGGTTGATAGTAATATCCTTGAGAGCGGGAAGGTCCCCATAGTATAAACTGAATTTTCTGAACTTGACAGCGCTGGCTACCTTCATCTCATACCACCCGGACAACATTTTTTAACATCTATTATTTATTATATAAGATATTTCGTAGATTGAGAACGATTCTTTGAGATTTATTTTTTGCGGAGGCCGGGCGAAAGAATGCCGGAGCTTTTAATGACAGGTAATTATCCCGAAAACACCCGGCGCGATTTTTTTTCACGGTAAACCAGGGTAAACGTCAGTTGAGCGGCTAACCGGACAATCGACGACCAGCAACGGCCAGGAACCGGACTCAGGTGTTCGAGGTCGAGAAATACCGAACGATATGATGGATTATCTTAAGCAATATACTGATAAGCATATCTGGCTTGACTTATTACAATATCGGCACACAGGGTATGTTGGGTTTCAGGCAACAACAACCGCTTCCCAGTATGACAATCGCCGTCAGAATAATTACGATGAATGAAAGATAACAGATTTTTTTCAATTTTCGCCCTCCTTTTTTTTTATTATGGTCACCGAAGCCCAGGCCGCGAGCCCCTCCTGACGTCCGCAAAACCCCAAGCCCTCGGTAGTGGTTCCCTTCACGCCGATCTCGCCCGGCAGGCAGCCGAAAATGCCTGAATAAATCTTTATTATCTCTTCCCGCGCCGGATTAATTCTGGGCGCTTCCCCGATAACCAGACAATCCAGATTGTTGAGCCGGTATCCTTTTTCAGCCATCAGCTTGACCACCCGCTCCAACAGGATCAAACTGGAGATATTTTTATATGCCGGGTCAGAGCAGGGAAACCGCTGGCCAATATCCGGCTCTCCCAAGGCTCCCAGGACCGCGTCGCAAACCGCATGCGTCAGAACGTCGGCGTCTGAATGCCCGGCCAGCCCCAGGGGATGGTCCATCTTTACCCCGCCCAACACCAGCGGTCGGTTTTAAACAAAACGATGAGTGTCAAAGCCAATGCCAATTCTCATTTGTCAATCCCACTTGGTGGTGCGGACGATCAGGTCAGCCAGTAATCCCAGGATACCAATAAGGATACCGGCCAGAAAGAACATGATATCAGATTCTTTGATCCGATGTAAATACCAGGCGTCGTAGAGCGTTCTGGCGGTGCCGCCCAGAAAGACCGCCAGCGATACCGGCATAAAGATTTTCAAGGGCTGAAAATACATGATGGTTCTTACCACCAGCAGCAAATAGGCGTAGGTGTCCTTTATGGGATGAAAAGACGACCGGCCGGTTCGCGAATAATACTCGATATCGAGATATTTGACCCGGTAACCGTTGCAGAAAAAGGCCAGCGTTATGGTGCTGACCAGAGAATGACCGTCCGGCAGTATCCGGAAAAATTTTAGAGCCTCGTCTCTTTTGTACATGCGTAAACCCGAATTGAGATCGGGAATATCGTAGCCGCTGACGTAGCTGGCCAGCCGCCGGATAAACTCCTTGACCAGCCAGCGGAGCGGTTTCAAACTGCCGGCTTCTTTTTTCCGGGCGCCCACGACCATGTCGTATTGCGGGAAATATTTCACCATTTCGATGAGCGGTTCTTCCGGGTAGGTGCCGTCCGCGTCTGTGGTCGCGACCAGGTCATACTGGGCGGCCCTGGTTCCGGTCTTGCGGGCGGCGCCTTCGCCGAAATTACGGTCGTGGGTAATAACCTTGATGCCTTTGATTCCGGCCAGCAGTCGAGGGGAAGAATCGGTGGATGCGTCGTCGACGACAATTATTTCCGTAGGCAGGGAGATTTTCCCGGTAACGTCCTTGAGCCGCCCGACCACATCCTTAATCGCCATTTCCTCATTGTAAACAGGTAGAACAATGCTCAAGCCGGGATGGTTTGTTTTCTCAGTCATAACGTGAAAAGATTAACAGGAATTGCCCTGTAAACGCAAGTTATTACTATCGTGAATTAGCGAAGCGATGGAGCTTGACAACGCGGGGTGGGCGTGCTAAAGTTTGCTGGATTTTACGGGGGGTTCTAGTGCTGATCCACTTTAAAAAACAACTGGCGGAAAAGATAAAACAGGCTATTATCAGCCTGGCAAAGTCCGGCAAATTAAACCTGGAGGTTGATCGTCTTCCGGAAGTTGTTATTGAAATACCGGCCAATTCCTCTTTCGGGGAATTCTCCACCCCGGTCGCCTTGCAGTTAGCCAAAGCGGCCCAAAACAATCCCCGTAAAATCGCTGAAATGATTCTCGCCGAACTCTTCAGGGAAGTCTCGCCCTTCTGGGAGGACTTTACCGCCCTGGAAATCGAAGCGGGGAGGATGGTTTTTAAGCCCGCTGATTTTCTGGCCGGTCCAGGTTTTATCAATTTTACCATGAAAGACAAATTCTGGGCGACCATGGTCAAAATAATCAATGAACAGGGTGCCGGCTACGGTTCTTCTGACTATGGTCAAAAGCGAAAGGTGATGGTGGAATTCGTCAGCGCCAACCCCACCGGCCCTCTGCATATCGGCCACGGCCGCAGCGCCGCTTACGGCGACTCTCTGGCCCGGGTTTTGCGGCTGGCCGGCTTCGACGTCTGGAGAGAATATTACATTAACGACGCCGGGCGCCAGATGGGGCTCCTGGGTAAATCGCTTCACGCCCGCTATCTTCAGGAACTGGGGGTTGAAGCCAGTCTGCCCGCGGAAGGTTACCGGGGACGCTACCTGGTTGAAATAGCGAAACAGCTTAAAAATGAACAGGGTGATAAATATCGAAACGAGGCGGCGGATTCGGAGTTTTTCATCAATTACGCCGTGGAAATGATCCTCGCCGGTATCAGGTCTGATCTGGCTGAATTCAAGGTTGAGTTTGATCACTGGTTCAGTGAGAAACGGGAACTCCACGACACTAATAAAGTCGAAGAATGCCTGGAATATTTAAAGAGCAGAAAGGCTGTTTATCAAAAAGACGGGGCCGCCTGGTTAAAGACCGGAGAGTGGGAAGAGCAGGACCGGGTGGTAGTTAACAGTCAGGGAGTGCCGACCTACCTGGCCGGGGATATCGCTTACCACAAAAATAAATACGAACGGGGCTTTGAGACCCTGATCGATATCTGGGGGCATGACCATCATGGCTATCAGCCCCGTATGAAGGCCATGGTCGAAGCGCTGGGCTATTCCCCGGACAGTCTTCATTTAATTGTCTATCAACTGGTCAGCCTTTTACGTGACGGCGCGCCGGTAAAAATGAGTACCAGGGCCGGCGAGTTCATCACCCTCAAGGAAGTGTTGGATGAAGTCGGCAGTGACGCTGTGCGCTACTTTTTTAACATGCGGGGGCCGGACAGCCAGATGGAGTTTGACCTGGAACTGGCCAAAAAACAGTCCAGCGATAACCCTGTTTTTTATGTTCAGTACGCTCACGCCCGGATTTGTTCCATCTTCAGAAATATGGCTGAATATGGTTTTAATGAAGCTGACATTCCAACGGCCAAGGTTGATTTATTAACCACGGAGGGCGAAAGAGATCTGATAAAAAAACTGGCCGCGTTTCCTGAATTGGTGATAAAATGCGCTAAGAGCGACGAGCCGCATCATCTGACGACCTACTTGCAGGAAATGGCGGCGATTTTCCATAGTTTTTACAAACATCATAGAATAATGGATCGGGAAAATCAGGAATTGAGTTACGCTCGTCTGAAATTGATGAAAGCCCTGAAGATAGTAATTCATAACGGTTTGGATTTGCTAGGGGTAACGGCCCCGGAAAGGATGTAACGCATGGCCAGGAGCAAAGGCGAGTTGATAATATTCAGTTTAAGCTCTATGCAAATTGCCATTATATCTGTAGTCGCGATTCTGCTTTTATCATTCAGTTTTTTATTGGGCATCCGAATAGGACGTAACCAGGAGCCGGCCAGTCTCGCTGTCACTGAGACATCTTTGCCGGCTGGCGAAGATGTCTCTAAAACCGAAATGACCGATTTAGCGGCGGCTGAGGACCCAGACCCGGAAACCGAAGGCGAGGCGGAACTGACCTTCAACACGTCTCTGTCCGAGGTTGAGACGACGACGGCGGCTATAGACAAACCCCGGGTAACCAGGCCTCAGCCAAAGCCGGTCGAAACGACAGCGACTGAGAAGTATGAAAAATACACCTTGCAGGTCGCCTCGGTTAAAAAACGGGAAGACGCGGAACGATTCGGTCGGGAGCTTTCGAAAAAAGGGTTTTTTACCTATGTTGAGGAAAAAGACCTGGGTGATAAGGGCCTCTGGTATCGGGTCAAGCTGGGGGGATTCCCCACCATGGCCGAAGCCAACTCCATGAAAGCCCGTCTTAAGGATGAGCATCAGTTGGATAGTTTTGTTGTCCGAAAATAAATAATTTGAATATCTTTGAACTGAAAGTTATTTTTCCCGGAGGATTGATATGAGTGATTTCCAATATGATTTGATCGTTATCGGCGGCGGTCCCGGAGGTTATGTCGCGGCTATCAGGGCGGCCCAGCTTGGGGGCAAGGTCGCGCTGGTGGAAAAAGATAAACTGGGCGGCACCTGTTTAAACCGCGGCTGCATACCAACCAAGGCCTTGCTGGCCAGCGTCAAGGTCCTGGCTCAAACCCGCGAGGCGGCTGAATTTGGCGTTTTGGTGGATGAGGTCGTTTATGACTTTGCCAAGATCATGGCCAGGAAAAACGAGATCGTCGAGAACCTGGTCGGCGGCATCGGCCAGCTTTGTCAAAGTTACGGTGTTGAGGTAATCAAGGGCGCCGGGAGTTTCACAGACCAAAACACAATCAGCGTGAAAAACGGTGAGGTCGTTTCGGAGATCACCGCCAGCAATATTATCATAGCGACCGGCAGCGAGCCGGCTAACATCCCGGTGTTCGGTATTGACGGCCAGCGGGTTATCACCTCCAACGAGGCGTTAAACCTGGAAAGCGTGCCGGAATCCATCCTGATTGTCGGGGGCGGGGTTATTGGCTGCGAGTTCGCCTGCATCCTGAACGAACTGGGCTGTCAGGTCACGATTGTCGAGATGATGCCCCAGATCATCCCGACCGAGGATATCCAGATCGCCCGCCGGCTGGCCACGATCATGAAGAAGAGCGGCGTCGTTATTCATACCAAAACCAGGATCGAGCAAATCGACAAACAAAGCGGCGGTATTAAGGCGACTCTGGATAACGGTAAGGAAATCGAGGCTGAGATGTCGTTGATTTCTATCGGACGCAGTCTCAACACCAAGGGGCTGGTACTGGAAAACGCCGGCGTGCGGTTAAGCCAGCGGGGCGCCATAGAAATTGATGAGCGGTGCCGGACCAATGTTAAGCATGTCTTTGCCATCGGCGATGTGACAGCCAAAATAATGCTGGCCCACCTGGCCAGCGCCCAGGGGCTGGTAGCCGCCGAGAACGCTCTGGGACACGTTGTGGAAATCGATTATGAAGTTGTCCCAAGCTGTATCTTTACCCATCCGGAAATCGCCTCGGTTGGTCTGACGGCGGCCAAGGCCAAGGAAAAAGGTCTTGAGGTTAAAGAGGGTACTTTCAATTTCCGGGGTTTGGGCAAAGCCGTCACGATGGGGGAGACGGAAGGCATGGTGCGTCTGACTTGCGACGCTGAGAGCGACGTGGTTTTGGGCGGGCAGATTATCGGTCCTCACGCTACCGACCTGATCGGGGAAATCGCCCTGGCAATCCGCCACAGGTTGACGGCCAAGGATATCGCCGGAACAATCCACGCCCATCCCACCCTGCCGGAAGCGGTCATGGAAGCCGCCGAGGATGTACACGGGCTTTCCATCCATTTAGCCAAAAAGAGAAAACGTTAAAACAGGGCCTCGTCCTGTTTTAGCAGGTCTACGACCTGGGGATGCTTGCCTTTGGCACATTAATTCCACTCGCAACAGGTCTACGACCTGGGGATGCTTGCCTTCGGCACATTAATTCCACTCGCAACAGGTCTACGACCTGGGGATGCTTGCCTTCGGCACATTAATTCCACTCGCAAAGAGTTGCTCGTTTAAAGCAAAGTGCAACCAAGTGTAAAGTTGAACTCTACTTCTTTTCGAAGAAAGGGGTCCCCTGGGTCCTTGCTTTGAACGTTAAACACTCTGAAACGCCCCCAAGGAGACAATGGAAAAAGGTTATCTCCTTATGAAGAAAGTTGCTCGCTAAATTTATTTATTCCCTTTGCTGTCGTAGCCGTCACCGAACCAGGCTTTAACGCCGCCCTTGAGGAAATAAAAGTCGGAACGATCGTATTTTTTTAAGTAAAAATGCAACCAGGCAACCTGCTTGCCAACATTATCAATGAAAACGATTTTACTTTTGGGGACGGTAGGGCTATCCTGCTCCATCATTTTAACCAGAAGATCAAAGCTAATGTTTTTCTTGCCTTCAATGTTAATTGGTTTTTCTTTGGCCTCATTTTTATCGCGGATATCGATCAGGGTATAGCCTTCTTGGATCTTCGCCAATAAATCAGCTGTGGGAATGGAGGCGGTCTTAGCGTCAGCTTTTTGCTGGATAAAATCTTTCACTGTTTCAGCGTTAAGCTCTTTGCCAAAGAAGATCGCTTTTTCCGGATGAGCCTTAGCCCAGCTAAAAATCCCGGCGTCGTATACCTTCGTATTCTCGACACCGAACTTTCTGGCTTTCGCTGAAGCTTTATAGCTTTTCGAACAGGTGTGACCATTACAATAGAAGACTATCGTCTTATCACCTTTTTCCGCCCGAAGAGTTAACAGGTTAACCTTTTTCATTTTTCCGACCAAAAAATTAGCGGCGCCTTTCATGTGGATAACATTGTATTCCATTTTGTTGCGGGCATCGACAATAATCACGTCGTCATACCGGGCGGCTAATTCTTCGGTGGAAATTGGCACCAGATCAGGATATTTCGCTCTCAACGGAAAATCTTCCGCATTCGCCGCGACTAATGTAGCCACTACCAGCACGATGGTGAAAACTGTTCCAGACAAAACACGAAACTTCGACATGAACTTCCTCCCTTTCACTATTTGTTGAGACGTCAATCACTTAAAACAGGCGATTCGCATCTCCGTATAACCTAAAAAACAACAGATAATCCAGACTGTATCCCCTTTTTAATTTTTTTGTCAATCAAAAAGTCCGATTTGGCAGGGCTGTTTGCTTCTCTGATTGTTTATTGGAATATTGAAATTGATAGCGTTTTCTGGTTTACAAAGGAACTTGCCGAAGACCATTTGAAGTTTTTTCAGGGGGCCGAGGGGGCGATTTTGCCTTACATCTGATCGCAATACGCT
>JAJRWM010000057.1 GCA_024276815.1 bacterium | reverse complement strand
TTTGGTAAATATTGCCAAAAAATATCTGAAAAGCTAAAATTATCAACAATTCCGTGCTGATTTCGGCCATTCCGGCCGTAAAAATGGTTGCTCCCGGGCGGTATGTTTCAGGAAACAGACCGACTTTACGGAGAAACAGCATGATTCCCAGGAATATTATTATCGATAACCAGAACCAAAGCGGACTGACGCCCATAAGATCTTTCAGCGTCTTGCCCCAAGCTTCGTTAAAATAATCACTCCATAAAATTAAATTATAATAGTAGCCCATAGGGTGAAAGTCATAATTCAAAGAATAATTCCCGGTGTCCGCCAATTGTTTTTTGAAATCAGCCAGGCGGCCGGTTTCCAGCCTGGTCGGGATATAGGCCTCGCTGACGTAGCGGGTGGCAATGCCGGCGTCTTTTAAATGAGCTAAATAGGAAGCCGAATCGGTGATTAAGGGGAGACGCGCGTTAGTAGCCAGAAAAACAACCTTTCCTCCCGGAATGACCTCCACCCGGGAAAAAACAAGTAAGAGGCTCTCTTGCAGGCCTTTGAGAAAACTTAACTGGGTCTCACGGTAGAAATTTTGCGACCCATTGACCGAAAAGGAGAAAATGCCATTGCGGGTCAAGGCGTTTTTGACTTCACGGAAAGACTCAACAGTGTAGAAGCGGTTAAGGTTGGCGGTTGAGGGCTCCGGCAGATTTAACAGCAGCAAATCATATCCGGCCCGGCTTGTTTTTAAAAAAAAGCGGCCGTCGCTGTTAATCAGCCTGATTTTAGGGTTATTCAGGTAAGCGAGAACCTCCTGCGGAAAGTGCCGCTTAGCCAGGTCGATCAGGCCGGCGTCTAATTCGATTAATCTCACCTCGGTGACCTTCGGATATTTGAGGATTTCCCCGACGCTTTCGCCAATGCCGCCAATCAGTAACGCAGTTTGAAAATCGGGGTTTTGCAGGCCGGCCCAGTGAATTGATTCTTCAGCGCTTAATTTATCCGGAATGCTCTGGAGGTGGTGGCGGTCGGAGAAAAAGCTGAGTTCATTGGGGGCGCGGCTGGCAACGATCAGCCGACCATAAACAGTATCCTTTTTCTCGATAACCTGGTATCCCGGCCAATCCGGGTTCGGATTTTTTAAATGATAATTGCCAATAATAAATCCGGCTAATAAAGTAAGGGAAAATCCCATCCCCAGTAAAAGCGGTTTATGGCGGCTTAACCAGCCGGCCAGCGCGAGATTGAGCAGCCCGACCCCCAGGGCGATCTGCAGGTCGGAAAACCAGCCTATTAACACGAAAGTGAAGAACAAGCCGCCAATTGAAGCGCCGACCGCTTCAATGATGTAGATCGTGCCGATTGTTTGCGTCTTACGTGTTTCTAAACGCCGATCAATGTATAAAACAAACAAGCCGCCCAGGATCAGGCAGCCGGGAGCGAGGATTATAACGCTGGTGAGCAGTATTTTCCCGACTCCGAAGATTTCACCAGGCAAAGCGTGCCACATCAGGCGTATTAATTGAGCGGCGAACACCTGTGAGGGTAGCAAAACAGCCAGCGTCCAGAGAAAAGCGCCGATCAGGACATCATGGTTGTTGTTATCTTCCCGCCGCCAGCTTGAGACCGCGAAATTGCCGGCCGCGGTCCAGAACAACCAGGAACCCAGGACAATACTGACGGCCAGTTCATTGCCGGCGAATTGCACCATCATCTCCCGCAGCATTAATATTTGGGTAATCATCGCGGAAATTCCCAAAAAGAAGACCAGGATCATGACCGCTCCTTATCGCCGGCTTCAAACGTGTTTCGTCATGTGATTATATCAGTTTTAGGTCATTGATTACCTGAATCATGCTTGAATTTCAGGGTTGAGCAAGCTAAACTTGTATTATTGGCGGCTCATTTCGGGGTAAGTATGACCGGGTTTCATGAGGCGCGGTACGAGTTCGCCCAAGTTTGTAGCCGGTTGGCGGTCGGGAGTAGCGTTTTGGGGGCCTCGTCCAGCTGAAGTTTCAGGCTTGAACAACATTTTTGCTGATCGTACGTTAGTTTCGCGCGACAGCGGTTAGGAATATTTTATGGATTGGAACAAAATGATTGTCTGGGGGCTTTATCTCTCAGTAGCTCTTTTAATTAACTTTGTTTTGCTACCTCCGGTTTACCTGATTTACAAGAAATTAAAAGAGCGGAAAGAAAACAAACAATAGCATGGCACAACAATATTGTTGTATCGTTAACCAGTCCGTTGAAACCATGAAAATGCGGCCCGGCAAGCAAATAATATTCTGAAACACCTTGTTGGTTTAATGAAAAATCATAAACTCTTTTTTGCTGTTATCATATTGTTAACTTGCCTGGCGTTGTTTCTCAAAAACCTGGGCCCCACAATCTTTCCCGGCGATTCCCCCGAGATCGTTACCGGGGTCTTGACGCTAAGCGTGGTGCACGCGCTGGGTTTTCCTTTTTACACACTGTTGGCTAATATCTTTAAATCGTTGCCGCTGGGTAGTCCCGCCTGGCGAATTAACCTGATGTCTTCGGTCTCCGGCATGATAGCCATACTGGTTTTGCTCTACACGGTAGAGTTGTTTATGAATCTGCTGGGGTATCAGGAGAACCGGCGGCTCTATCTTTTCTGGAGCGTGTTGTTTGTTTTAAGTATTCCGGCTTTTTTCTATCAAATCATCAGAGCGGAAGTTTACGCGTTAAACATCCTGTTTTTTCTCGGCGTACTCTACCTGGCGTTCAGATGTTTTCTTGCTGACCAAGAGGAGCGAGCCAGTTATTTCCTTCTGTTTTTCTTGCTGGGTTTGTCTTTTGGAGTACATATTTTTCTGAACGCTCCGATTCTATTGATTCTTTTTTTTGTTCTTAACAAAGACGGTTCGTATCCCTTTCGCGTCAACCTGGAAGCTCTCTTGTTTTTTCTGGCCGGTTTGGCTGTTTACCTCTATTTACCGTTAAGGGCCAATAAATTTCCTCCGATTAGCTGGGGCGCCTTGACGGATTTCTCCGCTCTGGAAGCCAACTTTGTCTTTTTCCGGCAACTGGGATTAACCAGCGGCGTCAGTTTAGGGCCGAGAATAGCGAAAATATTCCTGTTTTTTGTGGAACAATTAAACTTTTTATTAATTCTGGCGCTTCCCGGCCTCTATCTTTTAATAAAAAAAAAGTTTAGGCTGGGTTGTGCGTTCGCGTTAATAATCGCGGTGAACATCGGCGTTTATTTGCGGCATGTCGATTTTTCCGATTCTCATCTGGATTTTCTGGGCTATGAATTAATCTCGATGCTGGCCTTGTCTCTGTTAGCCTTAGCCGGTTTGGCGTTCCTTCTGCGGGCTGTTTTCCGGCTAATCCCCGCTTCCCGTTTCCGGACAGGACTGCATTCCACGATTACTTTTGCCCTCGTATTGAATATAATTCCTTTGTGGGGCAAAACACCTGAGAGAACGAATTACCTGGCTTATCGCTATGCTCTTGACGCCATCAACTCAGCGGGCGGCGGCTATTTTTTAGTGCAGGGCAATATGTTAACTTTTACTTTGTCCTACTTGGCGCACATTGAAAACCGGGGTCATCGGATTAAATTTTACAGTCCTTTTGGCGGCGGTATTTTCAGTCTGGTCAAAGAGCCCGGCAGGTATGAAAGGAGTCGGCTTACCCGGAAACGGCGGGCTTTGTTCAAAGAAATAATTACCAACAAAAGGCCGTTATACTCATCGCGCGCCCTGAAATTGCCTTATGGCGACTGGCGCTGGCGGCAAACCGGTTTGTTGTTTGAAATTGAAGATGAGGTCAGAGGAGAGAAGGCGATAACCAGGTTCATTCATTGGCCGCCAACGCTTGTTTCTCGTCCTTTTGACAATAAAAGCCGTTTGATAATCGCTTTTTACCTGGTTAAGGGCGGAGAGATATTCGCTCAGCGGGGCCGGGTTGATTTAGCGGATAAGCTATGGCGTCGCGCTTGGGAATTCGCTTTTGATGACGCCTCCTTGTTAATAGACTTAGGCGTGCATTACATTAATTTGGGCAATAATAATGGCGAGACCGCGATTCAGTTATTTGAGCGGGCGTTGGCGATAAAGCCCGATCTTGATTTAGGGCATTCCAATCTGGCCTCGGCGCTTTATTACACCAGGGGCGATATCAGCAACGCTAAAAGGCACGCTTTGCTTGCTTTGAAGCTTCAGCCCAAAAATACTTACGCCCGTGAACTTCTGCGGGTTTTGGCCTTAAAAAAATAATCTTGACACTCGTTAATCTCTGAGTGTAATCCGCTTTAAAACAGGTTGGCCAGCTTGCCAATAAACAGTTTGATAAAAACCGCGCTGACCAGCGCCCAGATAATTTTAAGCTGTATCTGGTAGCCCTTGATAAGGTTAACTTCTTTTTTCACTTCACATTTATCGCATATCGACTTGATATCCCGGCGCATTTCCTCTAAGCCTTTGGTCAAAAAAACAAGGCAGGCGCTTAGTCGGCTAACTTCCGCTATCAGTTGTTTGATATCCTCTTCGCTCATTTTAACACCCTTCCTTTTTATTCCCGCTAATGGTAGTCAGGCTGTTTTTCTCGCTGTACCTCAATTAATATTGAACTATGCTTGTTGGCAGTTGACTTCCGGCGTTGGAATAGATAGAATGAGATTAGCAGCTTTTCCGTAAAACTTCAATTTTCCGAGGCGTCTGATGAAATCGAAGGTTCTGGTAGTCGAGGATGATCGGGTTTCCCGCAATTTGTTGAAGCTTGTGCTCAAGGATGCCGGGTATGACGTTCTGGAGGCCTGTGACGGTGAAGAGGCTTTGCGGGTAATGACCAGTGAGCCTCCCGGTATGATTCTTCTGGATATTATGATGCCTGGAATGAGCGGCTGGGAAGTTTGTCAGCGGGTTAGAAACGATGATGAGCTTAAAGAGATTCCGATAATAATGATCACGGCCAAGCATTCCGCGGAGGATGTTGAGAACGCAAAAAAGTATAAAGTCAAAGGTTATTTATTAAAACCTTTCCAGGTAAGCAGTCTGGAGAATAAAATTAAAAAAGTCCTGGGTGTTTCACACGATAGTCAGTAAGTTCCAAGCGGTTGAATCGCGAAAAACCTCCCTCCGAGAATCATAATTCCATCCTGTCTTAACATCTCTCTCTGTTTGGCCCTCGCTCTAAAACCTTTAACGTTCAGATGTAAGGTAAAACAAGAACCTTGGAAACCCCACTTTTGAAAAAAAGTAAGTTTCTTTACACCTTCCCCATAGGGGACGGCAAAAACAATTATCGGGAGAATCGGAGTTTCACGATAATTTAGTGCGGGCAATCTTTTTATCTATCTATGAACTGCTTTTCAGCGAAACCTGAAAGGGCGGCTCCTGCTTAATAAACGCCAAGCTTCCAAAGATAAAAAAAGGATGGCGGCAATTTCTCACCGCCATCCTTTGATTTAGTTCTGACAAATAGTTTAGATATAAATATTAGGGGTCGTCAATCGATGAGTTTGAGTCAGGACCAGTCAAGGTACCGGCATTGGTCAGATGGAAGTAATGACTAGAATCACGACCAATAGCTGAGACAGCGTAGTCGGATGTGTCGCCACGATAACCGGTTAAAGCGCCGGGATTGGTACTTGTCCGGTCAATGTTGGAAGGCCAGTCATCACTCATGGCTGTTTCCAGAGCCGCCAGAGCGTCATCAGCCGGTTGCGGATAGTAGCCCTGGGATGCCATGTACATTTCCAAAGCTGTCTTCATAGCTTCCAGCGTGCCTTTAGCCGCGGCGTCCTGCGCTTTACCACGCGCGCTCAGGAAGTTAGGAATGGCAACCGCTGCCAGGATCCCGATAATCGCGATAACGATCATCAGTTCGATCAAGGTAAAACCTTTTTCGCCTCGTTTCATCATTATTTAACACCTCCTTTTCTTGAAGCCTCGTTTACTACTGTTGAGCCTTTATCACATTAATTTTTCGGATGTCAATCAACAATGCTTAAAAGGATTCTTATCTGGTTGGTATTATTGAATATTTTTTCAATTATTTTTTTGCCGCGGCAGTTTTGCCGCCCCCAATCACGCCTCACAAGGCTTCTTTCTCAATAATTGACATAATTTTATTAAACCGCCTGAGTTTTTATCGCTCAGCGGTCGAGGGCCGGGAGAGTAAAGAAGGACCGGGAAAGAGCCGACATACTAATTGATCTGCTGGTATAATCGGAATTAGGGAAAACGAGGAAAAACAGTGGCCCGTTGCGCTCTTTATTTAACGGAAAAAGAATCGGAACCAACTTTACGGAAACTGGCTGATGATAAACGGTTAAACATCGTAAAAGTCTACCAGGAGCCGTCGTCTTCATCAACCTCGGCGCTGATGCGGATGTTAGCCGCGGCCCGCCGCGCCAACCCGCCGTTTAAAGCGGTTGTGGTCAATGACTGGTCCGCCGTGGGCGAATTGCCCGGCGAGGGCTTGATCTACAAAAGCCTGCTGGAACAGCAGGGGCTGACGACTTACTCCCGCGACCAGGTAGCCGAGGATGGCTCTCTGGAACTGTTAAACGGGCTGGTCAGGATAATCGACCGCTATTATCTGAGCAGCATCTCCGCCGGCACGATCAAGGGCATGAAGAAAAACATCGCCGAGCACAACGAAAACGGTGGCAAGCCGCCCTATGGTTATTCTCATACCAAGGTGGTGGTTGGTTTTGAAAATGAGAAAGAAATCGTTAAGACCCGCCTTCAGCTTGATCAGGAAGAAGCGCCCCGGGTGAAAAAAATATTTGAGCTTTACCTGGCCGGCAGGAGTTATGATGAAATCGCGAATTATCTTAACGAACAGGGGATTCCCCCAAGAAGCGCGAGCAAATGGCGCAAGTCCAGCATCAGGGCGATTTTGGTTAACCAGGTGTATTACGGCTGCCGCGTCTGGAATCAGTACGACAAGAAAGGCAAGGGGGGGCGGGTGAAACCGGAGAGCGAGTGGATCATTCTGGAAAACAACCATGACGCTATTATCAGCAAGGAGATGTACCTGGCTGTTCAAGAGCGGCGCGGTTCCCGATGGGGAGAAAAAAAAACTTCAGAAAATGACTATCCTTTAGGTTCGCTATTGCGTTGCGGGCATTGTCAGCGCCAACTTTTTCCTTCAAACGACGGTCTCGCCACTTTCTTGCTGTGTGAAGCCTCAAGGGGAAGACAGACCGCTTGCGGCAACAAGGGGCTTATCAATAACCAAATCCTGGAGAAACGGGTTTACAAAATTGTCAAAGATGTTTTTTTTACCCCGGCTAACGCCCGCCAACTATCAGAACG